>DGBF01000070.1:0-243 GCA_002384725.1 Flavobacteriales bacterium UBA4011 | reverse complement strand
CCAAATTGTCCCGTTGCCGAATCAATGCCCAAAGAGGTGGAAGATAAAGTAGCGGCGATTGAAGGTGTAATGTCGTCGAAGGTGAATATCGTATTTGACCCGCCATGGGATAAAGATATGATGAGCGAAGAGGCGAAATTGGAATTGGGTTTTTTATAGAGGCGAATTGCCATTCGCCGCACAAAAACACCAATCCCAGGGCGAATGGAATTCGCCCGAACATTTTTTATGATTTAAAATATT
>DGBF01000178.1:31739-42217 GCA_002384725.1 Flavobacteriales bacterium UBA4011 | reverse complement strand
GACTTTTTTGCTTTTTCAGTTGGGACAAATGATGGCAACGTGCCACCAGAATCCTTCGATCCAGAAGAGTACAAAAATAATTTGGAACGATTGATGAAGATTGTTCTTCGTACGAATCCAGAATGCGCTTTACTGCTAACCGTGCCCAACGACTCTTATTTTCACCGAAGTCATTTGAATCCGAATATCGAAAAAGAAAGAACGGTTATTCGGGAGCTTGCTCAAAAATACAATTGTCCAGTTTGGGATTTATATGGAATAATGGGTGGATTAGGTTCATCTAAAACATGGTATATAAACAAATTGATGCAAAAAGATTTGGTGCATTTTACGAAAGCCGGTTATCATTTGAAGGGTGATTTATATTATGATGCTTTCGAAAAAGCCGAACGACAATTTGAAGCACGTAAAATTAAAACTGCAAAAAACTAAACGATGGAAGGGTGGTCGCGTTTCATGGATGTTTTTTCTTTGAGTTATGATGATGCCTCTCCATTAAACTTTGTTCAACTCAATTTCTGGATATTCTTTATGGTGGCGATAGGCGTCTATACCATTCTTGATTTATCCAAGAAAACCAAAACCAGAGCATTTTATATCGTATCTGCATTGGCAATTGTAGGTGTCACAGGAATAACTTTCAGTGCCACTCAAAGCGGTTTTGGGAATTTCGAGTTCAAATTAACGGTCTTTGATGGCTGGTTGTTGTTTATCGCTGGTGTATTTTTCCTATCGCGATTCAAAGAGAAATTTTGGGTGAGGAGCTTCTTCTTAACCGTTATTAGTTTTTTCTTTTATTTCAAATCATCAGGCTTATTCGTTGTTTTATTGGGTGTTAGTTTAGTGGTGAATTATTTCATCGGCAAGAAAGTATTTACTTCAGAAAAGGAGGAAACCCGAAAGCGGATTTTGGCATTGGGAATAGTTTTTAATGTCCTAATTCTCTTGTATTTCAAGTATGCTTATTTCTTTACTGAGGCATTTAACACCACTTTCGCAACGAACTTTGAACCGATAAACCATTTTGCACATTGGGCCAATGGTTTCTTTGGAGAAGGAACTTTTATCGAACGAATTTTGCTTCCTGTCGGTGTATCGTTTTTTACTTTTCAGAGCATATCATATAGTGTAGATATATACCGAAAAGAGATTGAACCTGTCAAAAGTTTCTTTGATTATTCGTTTTTCGTCACCTTTTTCCCCCAACTCGTGGCAGGACCAATAGTTCGGGCAAAAGACTTCATTCCTCAAATAAGAAAGCCGTACGACCTTGACAATAAAGATTTCAGTTGGGCAATTGTTCAAATTGTCAAAGGGTTAATAAAAAAGATCGTTCTAGCAGATTACATCGCAATTCATTTCATTGATCACATTGCTGAAGCTCCAGAAATGTTCCCAGGTTTCGTTAGCATTTTAGCCATGTGGGGATATTCCTTGCAGATTTACGGTGATTTTTCAGGCTACACCGATATTGCAATTGGGCTTTCTAGATTGATGGGATTCAATATAAAGGAGAATTTCAATTCACCATACAAAGCCGTGAGTGTGGCTGACTTTTGGAGAAGATGGCACGTATCCTTGGGTTCATGGTTGCGCGATTATTTATACATTCCACTTGGCGGAAGCCGTCGTGGCGGTTTAGGAACTTATTTCGTGTCAACGATCATTTTCATTTTCTTAATTTTTATAACGAAGTGGTATGCTTTGATATTCGTCTATTTAGGCATGCTTATCATCTACACCTACGGTTGGTTATTTATCAAGGACTTCAATCGTTTGGTGCATCGCGATATGAATTTATTGATAACGATGGTTGTAGGAGGATTGTGGCATGGTGCGAGCAAGAATTTTGTGATTTGGGGAGCACTAAATGGTGTTGCGTTAGTGATTTATAAGTATTGGAAGAAGATCAGCCCATATGAGGAAAACAAATCAGGTCTCTCTCGTTTTTGGAAGATTTTTATCACCTTTAATTTCATTACTTTCACACGAATTTGGTTCCGATTAGAAGACGACGAACTACCGATGCAAATGTTGAATCAAATTGTACATCATTTCGATTTTTCTTGGACTGTATTTATTGAAGTAATTTCAACCTATTGGAGTGCCTTTGTATTTATATTAATTGGATTCGTACTTCACTGGTTGCCAGGAGCAATTAAAAAAGGTTGGGAACTGCGATTTGAAAAAATGACTTTACCCATGAAAGCTTTATCCGTTGCCTTAATTATCTTTTTGGTTTATCAAACAGCTGTTGATGGAGGTAAGCCTTTCGTTTATTTCCAGTTTTAATACCCGATTCAAATATATTCTTAATATTGTGTGACCAATGCCGTGGAGAACCGTCTATGGGATAAAAAAAGCTAGATATGACTAATGTTGTAAAAAAGTTTGGGACGACTCCAGTATTTTTAACAGGGATTTCGACCATTTTAGGGGCTGTTATGTTCTTGCGATTTGGCTACGCTGTTGGTAATATCGGATTTTTAGGGACGCTCGGAATTATTATAATTGGCCATATGGTTACAATTCCAACAGCCATGGCAATTGCTGAAATTTCGACCAACCAAAAAGTAGAAGGGGGTGGCGAATACTTTATTATTTCGCGATCTTTTGGGTTAAATATCGGTTCCGCTATAGGTATCAGTTTGTATTTGTCACAAGCCATTTCCGTCGCCTTTTATATTGTGGCCATGGGAGTTGCATTTGAGCCTTTGATAGAGTGGGTAGGTCAAACCTATGGTTTTTACGTCATGGATATGCGCTTGGTGACTTTGCCGTGTTTAGGTCTTTTAACCCTATTGATATTAACTAAAGGTGCCGATTTGGGAATGAAAGCACTTTATTTTGTAGTCGCTATTTTATTCGTTTCACTGATCTTCTTTTTTATGGGTACAGGCACTGGTGAGGCTATTTCATTGACTTCATTAACCAATCATATCGAAGATGGTGACGCTTTCTTCATTGTTTTTGCCATTTGTTTTCCTGCATTTACTGGCATGACAGCCGGAGTAGGTTTATCGGGTGACTTAAAAGACCCAAGCGAATCTTTACCAAAAGGGACATTAATGGCAACTCTAGTGGGAATGATCATTTATGTGTTCATCGCATTAAAATTGGCAACCTCAGCTACTCCAGAAGCTTTAGCAAGCGATCAGTTGATTATGAGTCAGATTGCCATTTGGGGACCGATTATTCCAATTGGGCTTGCGGCAGCGACATTCTCTAGTGCGCTAGGTTCGTTTTTAGTGGCTCCAAGAACACTTCAAGCCTTAGGGAAAGACAAAGTATTCCCGAACAAACAAGTCAATCGCTTTTTTGCAAAAGGTAAAGGAAAAAACAACGAACCATTTTCGTCTAGTCTGGTGACGCTTGGTATTGCTGCCGTTTTTGTGGCCATTGGCGATGTCAATTTCGTTGCAGAAATCATTTCCATGTTCTTTATGGTTACGTATGGCGCTCTTTGTTTGATTTCGTTTTTCCAACATTTCTCGGGCGATCCATCGTATCGTCCAACGTTCAAGTCCAAATGGTACATCTCTTTATTCGGGGGATTGATGTGTGTGTTCATGATGTTTAAAATGAACCCTTTTTACGCTGTACTTGCGATAGTTTTAATGTTATCGATATACTATTACATCTCCTCTAAAAACGACAAGAAACAAGGTATATCAGCCATTTTCCAAGGCGTAATTTTCCAATTCAGCAGAACCGTTCAAGTATTCTTGCAAAAAGCGGAGAAAGATCAAAAAGACGAAACATGGCGACCTTCGATAGTTGCTTTCTCTAACCAAACATTCGTCCAAAATTCCAATTTCCAAATCATGAAATGGATGACGCGGAAACACGGTTTTGGTTCTTACATACACTGGATTAAAGCTGAGTTGAACGAAGATACGGTGTTGGATTCGAAAGAAACTTTATCGAGAATGATACGAATTTCAAATATTTCGAAAAGCAATTTCTATCTACAGTCTCACGTAGCGCCTTCATATACCGTTGCAATTTCTCAGATGTTGCAATTACCAGGTGTTTCAGGTAAGGACAACAACATGATTCTTTTGGATTATGAACGAGGAAAAATGGAGCAGCTTGACCAGATCAAAGAGAATTACACCTTGATGTACGCTAGTCATTTTGATGTCTGTGTTTTATCGACGGGCAGCAAAGGGTTTGGTGTAATGGGCGATATTCATATTTGGGTAGAAGCAAATCAAACGACTAATGCACAATTAATGATTGTTATGGCTTATATAATCCTAGGAAGCCATGATTGGCGAAAAGGAAAAGCGACGCTTCATGTTGCTTTAAATGAGTCTGTTTTCGAGTCGGAGAAAAACTTGATGCAAGATTTAATTTTCCAAGGAAGTTTGCCAATATCTGAAGCAAATGTGCAATTTCACAAGGTTCGTGACAATGAAACACGGAATGAAAAGATCTGTAAAAACTCGAAAGATGCCGACTTGATAATGATTGGATTTAATCACCATACTCTCGATACTGAGTTTTCAGTTCAAGAAAATGAATTGAAATCATTGTGTAATGTTCTATACATCAATAGCAACACAACGAAGAATTTTGGTATTGACCAATAGAACAAAAAAACTGTCTAGAGGTTAGTCACGACGGTTTATAAACATGTCAGTTTATTGCGATTGGTCTCGTTTTTTAACCATAGTAAGAATTGTAGCCATAGCGACAGTTTCGCCAGTTTCATCGTACACATCAACCAAGAATTTCACAATTCCTTTCGCAATATCATCTTCAGATCGTTTTTCTTGATCCATTTTTTCTTTTACAGTAAATCGAACACCGATTGTTGCACCTGGATAAACAGGTTTTACAAAACGAGCATCTTCTAGACCATAATTCAACAACACAGGACCTTTTTTCGGGTCGACGAACAATCCAGCTGCTTTTGAAAGAATGAAATATCCGTGCGCTACTCTTCGTTCGAAAATAGTTCCTTCGAGAGAAGTGGCATCCATATGTGCGTAAAAATTATCGCCAGAAACGTTAGCAAAATTCACAATGTCTGCATCTGTTACAGAGTGTTTATGTGTGAAAACAGTATCCCCAATTCTTAAATCTTCAAAGTGTTGTCTGAAAACATGTGGATTTGCTTCTGGTTGTTCAGCGCCAACTTGAAATTGTTTCGTAATTGCCGTGATTGTCGTTGGGTGTCCCTGAATTGCTGTGCGTTGTAAATAATGTAAAACACCACGTTTTCCACCCATTTCTTCACCACCACCAGCACGACCAGGTCCACCGTGTGTAAGCAAAGGCATTGGCGAACCATGACCCGTACTTTCTTTAGCACAAGCTTCGTTCAAAACGAGAATACGACCGTGCATACATGCAGCACCTAGCACAAATTCAGTTGCTTCTTTATCGTTTGGTGTCACTATTGAAGAAACCAAGGAACCTTTCCCCATTTTTGCCAATTGGATCGCATCTTCCGTTTCTTTGTAGGGCATAATAGTCGAAACTGGACCAAACGCTTCAATGTCGTGAACATCTGTGTTTTTATAAGGGTTATCGTTTCTAAAAAGAATAGGAGAGAAGAAGGCACCTTTGTTTTTGTCAGCGCCTGAAACTTCGAAATTGTCCATGTCACCATAAACGATTTCTTGCGATTTCGATAAGGCATTTACGCTTTCTTTCAAGCGATCTACTTGCGACATTACAGCCAATGATCCCATTCGCACACCTTCTAGACTTGGGTCACCAATCGTTGTGCTCGCTAATCTTTTTACTATTCCTGCTTGAACCTCGTCTATGAAATCTTCAGGAACGATAATTCGACGGACAGCCGTACATTTTTGACCTGCTTTTACCGTAATTTCTCGCGTGACTTCCTTAATGAAAAGGTCAAACTCCACTGTTCCAGGAGTTGCGTATTTTCCTAAAATCGCAGCATTTAAAGAATCAGCTTCTAAGTTGAACGGAACACTTCTTTCTGTGAATTGAGGAAGCGATTTTAACTTTCTTCCGGTGTATGCACTTCCTGTGAATGTAACCACATCCTGTGAGTCGACGTGATCGATAATTCCTCGACCCAATCCAACAACTAGTTGCAATGAACCTTCAGGTAATATTTTAGATGAAATGATGTCTTTTACCATCACTTCCGTTAAATAGGAAGTATGTTCAGATGGTTTTACGATAGCTGGAACACCTGCCATTAAATTCACGGCAATTTTTTCGAGCATTCCCCAAATCGGAAAGTTAAAGGCATTGATATGAATCGCGACACCTTCTTTCGGCACCATAATGTGATGTCCGATGAACGTTCCTTCTTTCGAAAGAGGCGCGGCAACACCGTCGACGTAATACGGCAAATCGGGGAATTGTTTTCTCAAAGAAGCATTGGCAAATAAATTTCCAATTCCTCCTTCAATATCAATCCAAGAATCAACTTTTGTTGCACCTGTCCAAGCGCTAACTTGGTAATATTTTGATTTCAACTCCATCAAATGAAGGGCAAGAGCTTTGATCATTCGACCTCTCTCCTGAAATGTCATTTTCCGAAGAGCATGTCCCCCATTTTTAACGGCATATTCCATCATGGCTTTGTAATCGAGGCCAATACTGGATACTTCTCCTATTTTCTCTCCTGAAATTGTGTTGTAAAGTGAGGTTTCAACTCCTTCACCGTCAAACCATTTCCCTTCTGCGTAATTCTGATATCGTTGCATAAAATTCTAATATGAGTTTTAAAGATAGCTAAATTAGGGATTGTACACAGAAGTGATATGTATAAGAAAAAGTTATAAAAACAGTTTAAACAAGAAAGAACTCCTCAGCATTTGCCTCAATATAATCCAAAGTGTCATATATTTCTTGCAGGTCAAAAGTAGTAACTAGCTTCGTTCGGTATTCTTTGAAATGCGAAATCCCTTTAAAGTAATTTGAATAATGTCGCTTCATTTCGGCAACACCGAGAATTTCACCTTTCCAATTTACACTCATGGTCAAATGTTCTTTGGTTATTGCAACACGTTCCTTTATGCCTGGAGGAGCTAAATGTTCGCCAGTTTTCATAAAGTGTTTTATCTCATTGAAAACCCATGGGTAGCCAATACTAGCACGACCAATCATTACGCCATCGACACCATATTTTTCTTTATAATCAATTACTTTTTTAGGCGAATCGATATCTCCATTTCCAAAAACTGGAATGTGCATTCTTGGATTGTTTTTCACATCACCAATAAGTTGCCAATCCGCTTCTCCTTTGTACATTTGTTTTCGGGTACGGCCGTGAATAGAAATCGCTTCAATTCCAACATCCTGCAGTCGTTCAGCAGTATCCACAACAAATTTCGAATTGTCATCCCAACCCAATCTAGTTTTCACGGTCACAGGAAGGTTTGTAGCCTTCACAATAGCTTCCGTCATGCGCACCATCTTAGGGATGTCTTGTAGGATTCCAGCACCAGCACCCTTGCAGGCTACTTTTTTAACAGGGCAACCATAATTGATGTCTATGATATCTGGATTGGTTTTCTCAATAATTTGAGTCGCCATTTTCATACTTTCAATATCGTAGCCAAAAATTTGAATTCCAACCGGACGTTCATATTCGTAAATATCTAATTTCATTACAGATTTGGCTGCGTCGCGAATCAAACCTTCGGATGAAATAAACTCGGTATACATCAGATCGGCACCATGTTTCTTGCAAAGCGCACGAAAAGGTGGATCACTCACATCCTCCATCGGAGCGAGTAAAAGCGGAAATTCGCCCAATTCAATATCACGTATTTTTACCATTCGTTGTGCAAAAGTAGCCCATTTTTAACGAACTTGGAATTAATTAGTGAGGACATTTTAATCTCAGAGTTACCTTTTCTTCTCTGAAAGAGTGTTATTTTTGAATCATAAGAATTAAAAAATACTATTTACTATGAAATTTCAAACATTTTTAACCCTTGTGTTTCTAATTGCAGCACCCTATTTGCAGGCACAAAACCCAGGTGACACAATAGTTGTAAACACATTTAACTATACCCAAACAGCGGGTAGTGGAATTCGAGACACCATGATAGAGTTTCCGAATTTGCCAGGAGTAACGTTTGAAAAAATCATCATGAAATACAACATGCGTTGTAAAGGCGGATTAGTTTCTCCACCAGTTTCAGGTCAAACGAACATTGGTTGTGGGGAATGGGATTATAGTTGCAACACTTATCTGCACGATTCAACGCGAATAGACTCAGTTGGCTATACCACTCCTTCACATACAATTACTGGATTCAGTGGAACAGTTTTCAATTATACGAATTCACAACCTTATGACTATTATCAATATACTCAGCAACAAGTAGTATTGAACAGTATTACAAGTGAAAACCAATATCCTGTTTTGGTAGGAACCGCGCCTTCGTATGACGCATTGGCTGCAAGTAATATTTCTGGAAAATCACAATACCTTTTTACTGCTGCTGAATTGACCACGGCAGGTATGTCAGCAGGTAACATTGACGGGTTTTTAGTCAATGCTTTGAATGGTGGAGGAGTTAATTTTTTACGAATCAACATAAAAGGAACATCTGCTATTATTCTTGACTCAACGAATATTGAAACAACCGGATTTACGGAAGTTTATTTTTCAGATTACAATTTTGTAACAGGCTCAAATCGAGTTCAGTTTTATACTCCTTTTGTCTGGAATGGTTCAGACAATGTAATTATTGAATTTTCATTTACCAATTCTGTACCCGGTTCAAATGTTCAATTAGAATCTACCCTTTCTTCGCCAGATTTGGCCTTGACATCTAATAATGGATTTTATCAAAATGTTTCTGGAGATGGCCATATTACAATTCCAGCTGCTGGACTTGCTGCTATTTCGAATCAATTGACTGTTTCATTTTGGGCTTTTGGAGATGCAAATTTATTACCAGCGAACACGACTATTATTGAAGGACTAGGGGCAAATGGGGAAAGAGATTTGAATGTTCACTTACCATGGGGTAATAGTCAAGTTTATTGGGATTGTGGAGGTGACGGAGCATATGACCGAATTAACAAACCAGCTTCGACAAATGAGTTTGAAGGACAATGGAATCATTGGTCATTTGTTAAAAATGCAACTACAGGTGTTATGCAAATTTATCTGAACGGTGTCCTTTGGCATTCTGGAACTGGTAATACAAAACCAATTGATATTGTAGCAATGGTTGTAGGTAAAAGTAATGCGTTAACGAATAATTACAAAGGCAGTATCGATGAATTGCAAATTTGGAACAAAGCTTTGACCGGAGGTGAAATTTTATCTTGGATGAATATTCCACTGAATGCAACGCATCCACAATATTCAAATTTAGTCGCATATTATAAGTTTGATGAAGGTTATGGAATAAGTTACAATGACAATTCTTTAAATGGAGCAGTTGCTGCCGGCAATGGTTCTACAGTTTGGAAATCGACTAGAGGAATAAAATTGAATCGTTTTTTCACTTCAACTGGATACCGTCCGAGCTTGATTCCTTTTAATGGAACATACAATACGACAGTAACGCCGGTTCAAGTTATGGATTCAGTGGCTTTAGTGCCAAACACAGTTGACGAGTTTGTTATTGTGCCGCATCCAGGTGCAGTTATGGATGATGAAGTACAAAGTATATCTTCAATTCAAGTGTGGGAAGCAGTACCTCAAAATATTTATGATGCTTCGACTGGACTTGTAATCGGAACAGCGCCTGTAACGACAGATGGAACAATTATGCCTACCACATTAGATTATCAACGAAGATGGCCGATGAAATTTGAAATAATGAGTTTCGTTACACCTTACGGTATTAATTTGAACATGGGTCCTGATGGAAAAACATGGACTTTCGATATGACCGATTATACACCAATCTTAAAAGGATCAAAACGAATGACAATGGAACGCGGAGGTCAACGTCAAGAAGACATGGATATTCAGTTTTTGTTCATCGTCGGAACACCGGAAAGAGATGTGTTGGATATTCGTGAAATATGGCGAACAGAATCAAGAGGATACGCTTCTATTTTGAATGACACGTATTTTGCTCCTAGAAATGCACCATTGATGGCAAACGGAAACAAGTTTAAAGTACTTACATCTATCACTGGACATGGTCAAGAGGGTGAGTTTATTCCTCGCATACATACGTTTAATGTGAATGGAGGAACTTCTGAATTTTCATGGCAAGTTTGGAAAGAATGTGCTGAAAACCCAGTTTACCCGCAAGGAGGGACGTGGATATATGACAGATCAGGTTGGTGTCCCGGAATGGCGACGAACGTGCAAGAAAGTGACATCACATCGCATGTTACTGCTGGCACATCAGTTATGTTGGATTATGGTTTGAGTAATGCTTCAGGAACGTCAAATTATATCGTGAGTAATAAATTGGTGACTTACGGGCCAGTTAATAATGTGATTGACGGCTCCATTACTGCAATAAAGCAACCAACAGATCAAGTTGAATACGCGAGATTTG
>DGBF01000178.1:22519-31617 GCA_002384725.1 Flavobacteriales bacterium UBA4011 | reverse complement strand
CCAACAGATCAAATTGAATACGCGAGATTTAATTCGATTTGTCGTGAGCCAATTGTGGTTTTAAAGAACACAGGTTCAACGGCCATTACGACGGCGAAAATTAAGTATTGGGTAAATGACGAAACCAATGCACAAACGTTTGATTGGATCGGGAATTTAGCTGAGAATAACTCCATTGATGTTCCTATGCCAGCGCCTTTTACTTTGTGGTCTAGTTTGTCACAAGTTTCAAATAGATTTCACGCAAAAGTGATTCAGGTCAACGGAGCGGCAGATAATTATACTTTGAATGATCATCATCAAACCAATTTTATAATTCCTGAGGTTATGCCATCGAGTATTGTCGTTCATTTTAGAACCAACAATGCAGGTAGCGAATGCTCTTTTGATTTGAGAGATGACCAAGATCAAATAATCTTTTCTAGATCAGGAATGGCTAGTAACACTTTATACAAAGACACAATTGTGCTTCCAATAGGATGTATAAGTTACAATGTCTATGATACAGATGACGATGGATTGAGTTTCTTTGCTAACAATGATGGCAGTGGCTATACGCGATTCTATCAATTAGGTGGACCGATTATTAAAAACTTTGGTGCTGATTATGGAGATGGATTCAAATTCAATTTCACGTCGAATTATCCCTTGTCTTATGAAGAAATCAATGGTATTGAGAAATTATCTGTTTACCCAAATCCTACGAATGATGAATTGAATATCGAATTGACTCAAATGGGTGGAGAAATCGAATTGGTTTTGTTTGATCAACTAGGGAAAATCGTTCGAAAAGAAACACAAAAACCAACAAACGGTATTTTGAATGATAAATGGACTATTTCTGAATTGCCTGCTGGAGTTTATATTCTGTCAGTTTCAGATGGTAGCAGTTTCAATAAGGTGAAAATAATCAAACAATAGTTTTAGTCTTTCAAAATGGATAGATGCCTTTCAAGGCAAACCTTCTCCAATTGAGCTATAAGCAAAAGAAACGATTCTTTACTTTTTTTGGTTTGAACCTTTTCTAAAGAATCATAGTAGTTCATTCTGTTTTCGTAATCGCCTTTTATCAATCGAAAATAACTTCTCCTTTTTTATTCTTATCCGCCTCTTGTTTCCACTTTTTAAAAGTGTTTCCAATTTTTGTTTCTTTTTTTGTTTCGGCAGAGACTTCAGTTACATCGGGCTGTTTTCCAAATTGTATTCTAATCTCTTTTTTTGGTTGAGTTTCGCCTTTATAAGCAACAACTGCGGTATCCTTTCTGAACAAACCGAACTCTGCCTTTAGCATTTGTTTAGTGGTCATTTTTTCTTCTTCCATCGTTTCCTTTGCAAGTATTTTCTTTTGTTCTCTATCCCACTTTATGGTCGGATTGTCGATATGTCCGAACATATGCGCAAACAACCGTAGTCCTGTTCCGTCATCTATAACTTCTCCAAATTCAGTTTCTACTTTCACTTTTTTAATATCACGAAGATTGAAGTCGAAGTGATAATCTACATTGTTGTTAAAATCATGCGTTCCAGCTAAGTTCACGGTCAATGCGTTCGATATAATAGTCATTTTCGGAATCGTGAGTTTCCCATCACGAATCGTAATAGTGTTTTGTAAGGAGGCAAATTTCAAGTCCAAAAGATTGCGTTCGAAGTCATTTATATTGTTCTTCTTTAAGATCAATTTGGTCACCTTAGAGTCATTCAAGCTTTGTGTAATACTCTTGAATGCAGCTATATTTTTTAGTCGGCCATTGTCAACTTTCAAATTCACAGTTGCCAAAATCTTCTTGAAGTCAATTCCTGAACGAAGATCAAACGGCGCAGTAAATTGCAATTGTGCTTGTGCCATTCCTTCAATGTTATCAGCAGCGATAGTGGTTTGCTGAAAATTGTCCCACTCTTTGAATAAAGGTTGGAAAGAAATGTTGTTTGACGAGGCGTTCGTGCTTATCGTAAATATCTCAGGTGAGTTTTCGGCTATAATTACTTTTCCATCTATGTCGGCGCCAGCATTCTGAAGTGAGAGTTGAGAGAAATTTAATGTTCTCCCTGTTACTTTCAATTGCGTCGAAAGCTTCTTAAATTGATGCTCGTCATATTGTAAATTATTTGCCAACAGGTGAAGATTACCATCAATATTGTTCGGCAAGATATAGTTTCTTCCGTTTTGAATTTCGTCAGCTTTTTCATTTGAAGCAAAATCTTGAACATCCAAATACGCGCTTCTTACCTCCATATTTACAACAAGATTCCCTCTGTGATTCAAATAGGCTTGTAATTGCTCGAATTTTCCATTCAACATCAAATCAGATTTACCAACGGTAAGACTCATCTTATCCAATCCGGCTATATTATTCTCTAGGTACATTCGTCCTGAAATATGATCGAAATAACGTTTATCGTCTTTTAGCTGACATTGAACATTTGCCATGTTTAATTCGCCATTACATGAATTAATATGCACTCCTGAAGTTCTGTTTTCTAAATCAAATTTACTATCCACGCGCACTTGGCCCGAAATACTTTGAACGGTTGGCAAAGGGAAAAGGGTATGTAAAACTCCCAAATCAACTTTTCCTACTGCTTTTCCTTGATAACGTGGTTGTTCAAAAGAGGTCAGTAAAACATTTCCTGTAAAGGGTCCAGCTGGAGTTCTGAAATTGAGTTGTTCCAAATTAACATGTTCGCCTTTTTTCAAATCCGTATTCCCATAATATCCTTTTACATTAATATCAGAAATGCGCAAGTTATTAGAAGGTTCTACAATGTTTCCATTCGCAATGCCAAAGTTGCATTCAATTTCTCCTTTCGAATCGGCTTTTCGCTTATCGGAATAATGAAAATCAAATTGAACTACACCAGAACCTTGCATCTCCTTGATGGTTTTCGTCCCGTTATGTTGAATGCTCTTTGCCAATTGAACCAGCTGTAAATTTTTCGCTTTCAATCTAACATCGATAAGTGAAGGTTGCACGAGTAAAGAAAAGGAGAAAGGCAAATCTGCAATAGTAACAGGCGCTTCAGCCATGGTAACCGATTCATCTTTTTGATTTACTAGAACATTTACATCAAAATAAGCAGCTTTATTCCGAACTAGTTTCACTTCGCCACTTTGAGCAAAGTTGATCATCAGGTTACCTTTAATATTCAAGTCGATAATTTCGTCTGTAAAATCACCAGACAAAACCATTTCATCCATCTTGGTCGAATGATATTGCTGTGCATCGTAATTGGAGTAGTCCAAACGAAAATCGTCGAAAGCAACTTCGTTCAATGAAAATTCAAATCCACTTGAGTTATTTTCTTCAGAAGGTTTTGTAATGCTATAATTGTTTTTTCCTTCTTTGAAGTTTTTAATGTGGGTATAACCAGGTGAAACTTCAATTTTCTTGACTTTATAATCTTTCTTAATGAGATCCAAAGGGTTGAATTTCAATCGTACACGTTCAGAATAAAATAAAGTATCCGTTTCCTTTGCTTTTTCAACAGCATCGCGAATGTATAAATCATTAAAATCTACACTCAACCTAGGGAAAGAACCCCAAAAAGTCAATTCAATGGAACTAACTTTAATCGGCGTATTTAAGTTTTTATTGAGTTCGGTAACCACTTTGTCCACGATTTTATCGCGCATTAGGTAAACCGTAGTTGAAATAATTATACACAAAACAAGAATGGAGGCAAAAATCCATTTGCTCCATTTAAACACCTTTCGAAGTGACTTCTTGTTCACGCTATTATATTAATTACTTATTGGTATAACGGGAAAGGTGTTTTTTTTGTTACGTTTTTATCTTCTATTCTTTAGAATTATAAGTCATTAACAAGCAGATTTGGAAAATAATTGGTCATTTCTGGCAAAGTTGTTGAAGACCCTTTTAATTTTGAAGTGAATTTGAAAGTATTTATCCTCGTATTGATATTGCCGAATCTCTGTTTTGGACAGATGATTTCCAACGAACTAGATTGCCTTGATGAAGCGACCATTGTTTTTAATTCAGAGTTTATCAAACGGAATAAAATTAAATCGATTAAAGGTCGTGTTTCTGTAAAAAAACCTCGGCAGGTAATTCGAACAACGAACTTATTCACCCATTACTTTTTCGATGAAAACGGTAGAGTAACGAGTAGCTTTGAGCAGAATGATTTTGGAACGGTAGTTTGGCGAAAATATGTTTACAATGATAAAGGATATTTAATTTATCAAAGCGTCGGAGGTCAGTGGGATTTTAATTATACAACCTACCTTTTCGATGATTCTATTCGCGTTGTCGCAAAAGATGAGTTTGCCCGTATAGGTTACAATATCGTCATTCCGTATACGAAAGAGGTGAGCAATGAAAGCTACTCGTATTTGTACAAGGATTCTTCTTTAATAAAAACAATAAAGAATCATGCAGGAACACCTTATATGAGGCATCTCCTTTTCTTTAATGATAAAGGCAGAATCTCTCGTCAGGAAAATAGATATATAGCCACGAACGAAGGTTCTATTTGTTATTTTGAATATAACACACAAGGTAAAGTGACCTTATCCAACAAAGTTTCCTCGAAACAAGGAATCGACATCCAGAAAGATCAATTTGCATATGATGAATTAGGCAATCTGAAAGAAATAAAACACTTTAAAAAAGGGGTAATGATACTGGAAACTCAATTTATTGTTAATCAAGAAACGGGATTGTTATCTGCAATTCTGAAGCAAGAAGGAAGTTCAAATAATCTGAAGATAACTCGTTTTCAGACCTACGAATACTACGATTAATCTTTTTGAATCATTCGGTGAACTCGACGCATTAAAAACATCGAAATAACCATTGTTGCTATCACGACCATTCCTAGTACGGGATAATTCAATAAGGTTTTGTCCATAGCTTTCACCACAATCAGTCCTGCTATCATAGATGCAATAGCTCCAGAGAAACTTTGTACGGAAGAGTTGACACTCATATATGCACCTCGATCTTTCGCTTCGGGAACAGCTGTAATCATAGCTGATGACGTAACAATCCGTGCATTAATTCCGATAAACAAGACAACGTTTAACACAATCACCAACCAAAGAGGCGTAGTGCCCAAATTCGTATAAATTGCCACAAATACGATAGTCAAACTCGTTCCAAAGAAAAAGACTTTAAACTTACCAACTTTGTCACTCCAACGTCCAAAAATAGGCCCAGCAAAAAAGGAGAAAATACCTGTGACAACATAAATCATAGGAATTTTCTCAATGTCGATTCCTAAATTATAATTGGCAAAATCACTCCCAAATGGCATCAACATATATCCGCCAGTTGAGAGCAGAACAGTCGCGGTAAAGCCAATTAAGTAGCGTGTGCTCCCTAAAATTTCTTTCATTTGACGAAGTGGTTTTCGTCCAATATTTTCGCTCAAATGACCGATGATGGGTTTCAATTTGATCGCAACTATACTCGCAACGACAGCAGAAAAAACGACAATTAAATAGAAAGGCACATGCCAATTGAATTTGATGGCAAGATAAAAACCAACGGGAATTCCAAGGATTTGACTGGTCGCAAAAGCGGTTTGAACAAACCCCATAACGGTTCCTCGTCTTTCTATTGGAAATAGGTCGGTTATGATGGAATAAGAAATTGAACTCATCACTCCACCGAAAATTCCAGTAACAATTCGCGCCATCAATAAAAACTCATAGTTCGAAGCAATAGCGCAAAACAATGTGCCTAAAATAAAGCCTAAATAAAAGAACAGCAGCAGTCGTTTTCTGTCAAATTTATCGGCAAATAAAGCAGATAACAAACCAGATATTCCGGCACTGGCTGCGTATGCAGAAACGACCAAAGCAAACTGTGATGGCGAAATAGTTAATTCATCCATGACAATCGTCCCCAATGGTGCGAGGACCATGAAATCCATTATAACAGTAAACTGAACAATGGCCAAAATAGCGAGTACAAATTTCTCGTAGGACGTAAACAGGTTTTTCTTTGCCATTTATATGATTAGACTTTGGCCGTCCATTTCTGCTGGAATGTTGATTCGCATTAGACTCAATATTGTTGGTGCAACATCAGCGAGTTTTCCTTTGTGCAATTGAATATTTTTTTCATCTGTAATAAGGATTGCAGGAACCGGATTCAAACTATGAGCCGTGTTTGGCGAGCCGTCTTCATTCACACAATAGTCGGCATTTCCATGATCAGCAATAACGAGAAACTCGTATCCCAACTTCTGTCCTGCTTCAACTACATCTTTCAAACAACCGTCAACTGTTTCGACCGCTTTTATTATAGCCGATACAACTCCGGTATGGCCAACCATATCTGGATTTGCGAAGTTCAAACAAATAAAATCTGGACTATCATTTTTTATCGATGCTACAATTTTATCACTAACCTCCGGCGCGCTCATATCGGGTTGCAAATCGTATGTTGCCACTTTAGGAGAGTTGACTAATATTCGAGATTCACCAGAAAAAGGGTTTTCTCGCCCACCACTAAAAAAGAAGCTTACATGCGGATATTTCTCTGTTTCGGCAATCCGAACTTGCGTTTTTCCCTCTTTTGAAACCACTTCACCGATCGTATTTTTCAAATTGTCCTTTTCGAAAATGACACGAATATTTTGAAAGGATTCATCGTATTGCGTCATCGTGAAATAAAACAAATGAAGAGGTTTCATTTCGTATTCTGGAAACGCGGTTTGCGTCAAAGCATTCGTTATTTCTCTCGGTCTATCTGTTCGAAAGTTGAAACTGATTACCACATCGTCTTCGCCGATTGACCCGTCAATTCCCTCTCCTAATTCTATGCAACTTGCTGGTAAAAATTCATCGGTTAATCCTTTGGAATAAGCATCCGTTATCGCCTCATTTGACGACGAAAAAATACCTCCTTTTCGATTAACCATGGCGTGATATGCGGCTGAGACTCGTTCCCAACGGTTATCTCTATCCATCGCGTAATACCGGCCAATAATCGTTGCCACTTTTGCACTTTTGTCTTCTATTTCATTTTCCAATTCGGCCATAAATTGCATTCCACTTTTGGGGTCACAATCTCGTCCATCTGTAAAAGCATGAATGAAAACATTTTTTAATCCATTATTTTCAGCCATCTGGCAAAGCGCATATAAATGTTCTTGTGAACTATGCACACCTCCCTTTGAGGCGAGTCCCAACAAATGCAACTTTCGATTTCCTTCTTTTGCCAGTTGCATCGCTTCAATCAACTTTGGGTTTTCGAAAAAGTCTCCATCGCGAATCGATTTGTTGATTCTAGTCAACTCTTGGTACACAATTCTTCCAGCACCAATATTCAAATGACCAACTTCAGAGTTTCCCATCTGTCCTTCGGGAAGACCAACTGCTTCTCCAAAAGTGGTCAAAGTCGTATTTGGGTAATTCGTCATGATGGAATCCATGAAGGGTGTATTGGCCAAGAAAACGCCATCTGAATGATCTTTTTTACCCAAACCCCATCCATCTAAAATGATTAATCCAAACTTTTTCATTGTTGTAAACTTACTTCAAAAATTGCTCCTTTTGGTTGGTTATCGCGATAGGTGATTGTTCCTCGGTTAAGGTGAACAAATTCGCGCGAAATATACAGTCCCAATCCTGTTCCTTTCTTCGTTCTAGTTTCCTCATTGCCTGAGCGCATGAACTTCTCAAAAACATCTTTTTGTATAGATTTTTGAACACCTAAGCCGTTATCTGCAACCGAAAAAATGACTTTATCTTGTACTTTTTTGGCGGAAACTAAAATTTCAGCATTCTCACCTGCATATTTCAGTGCATTTTCAACCAAGTTAACAATGACCGTTTCTAGCATCGCTGAATCTGCAATTATTCCTAAATCAGCTTCAATATCCTTTTTCAGATTGGAAACAGAATAGATTCTTTGAAAACGTTCGATAATTTTATTGAGCAAATCATCCAAATTGAATTTTTCACGATTGATATACATCGTTTTGTGTTCCAAACGAGCAGCATTGAGGATGTTATCAATCATGTTTTCCAACCGAACATTTTCAGAAATCGCTTTTTCAAGAAGTTCATTTCGTTTGTTCTCATCCAAATCTCTTTTCTGAATGGTTTGAAGGAATAATTTATTGGAAGCGAGAGGTGTTTTAAGTTCGTGGGTCACAGACAAAAGGAAGTTTCGTTGTCTTTCCGAAAACTTCAATTCTCTTTTAATTGATTTTCTGATTTGCCAAAGGCCTAAAAGGATAATGATGAAGAAAACCATTCCTTCGCCTAGAATCATAAAAGTTTTGCGTGAAACATCGTTGGTGGCGAGATCATTGTTTTTGGTCAATTGAATCAAATGATACGCCCACCAGGTAAACTGCAATAACACATAGCCACCGAGAACGTAGAAAAATATGGCAGTGTTTCTTTTCACAATTTAAAAATCAATAGGCACGTTCGTTTTTCCCTTCTTTCCAATTGATAAACGCTTTGTTTACCACTTTGTTTCCGCCTGGAGTTGGATAATTACCCGTAAAGTACCAATCGCCTAAATTTTCAGGACAAGCTTGGTGCAAATTCTCTACAGTTTGATAAATAATTTCAACTTCAGCCTTAACTGATTTTGGTTTCAACAATACAGCAATTTTTTTAGATACTTCGTCGTTCGTAAATGGCTTGTAAATCTCTTTTACATAATTGCGAATTTGCTCTTTTGGCATGTCCTTTTGATCGACACATTTTTTATAAACGTCGTCAATCAATTGTTCCATTCCTCGGTCTTTCAGCAATGCAATTGCCGCTTCGAAGGCGATAAAGTCGCCCATTTTGGCCATATCAATTCCATAACAATCCGGAAAACGAATTTGTGGAGCTGATGAAACGACTACAATCTTTTTAGGTTCTAAACGATCGAGAATTCGAAGAATACTTTGTTTCAAAGTCGTTCCGCGAACAATACTATCGTCTATGACAACTAAATTATCTTTTCCTCGTACGACCGAACCATAAGTAATGTCGTACACATGCGCTACCAAATCGTCACGAGAATCATCTTGTGTGATAAAGGTTCTTAATTTGGCATCTTTAATGGCAATTTTCTCTATTCGAGCACGACGGTAAATGATTTCTTGCAATTTTTCCGGCGTCA
>DGBF01000178.1:0-22427 GCA_002384725.1 Flavobacteriales bacterium UBA4011 | reverse complement strand
GCGTCATTTTGTCGCCCAATTCTAAAATTGCCTTGTATTTTTCATCGTTCAAATGGTCCTCGAGTCCTTTTATTAAACCATAAAAAGAAACTTCAGCTGTATTGGGAATAAAAGAGAAAACCGAATTGGCTAAATCATAATTAATCGTCTCAAGTACTTGAGGAACAATGTTTTTTCCGAGTTGTTTTCGCTCTTTGTAAATATCAAAATCACTACCTCGAGAGAAATAGATTCTTTCGAACGAACAACTTTTACGTTCAAGAGGAGTACTGATTTCTTTTTCAGAAACCGCTCCATTTTTCTTGATGATTAAAGCATGACCTGGTTTTAATTCTTTTACTTGTTCGTTTCTTAGATTGAATGCTGTTTGAAGAACCGCTCTTTCTGAAGCGACAACCGCTACTTCATCATCCTCATACCAAGATACCGGACGAATTCCGTTCGGATCGCGAAGAACAAAGGCATCTCCATGACCAAAAAGCCCGGCCATAGCATAGCCCCCGTCCCAATCTTCGGATGCTTTTTTAAGTATTTTTTCTATATCTAAAGACTCTGAAATCTTTTCGTAAATCTCGGCATTGTTGTAACCCTGAGGTTTTAAATAAGAATATTTTTCCTCATTTTCAACATCCAAAAAGTGACCGATTTTTTCAAGAACGGTAACTGTATCCGACATTTGTTTTGGGTGCTGACCTAAATTTGTCAGTACATTGAACAGTTCATCGACATTCGTCAAGTTGAAGTTACCAGCAACAACTAAGTTTCTAGTTATCCAATTGTTTTGTCGCAAAAAAGGATGACAGCTTTCTATTGAATTTCTTCCGAAAGTGCCATAGCGAAGATGCCCAAGAAAAAGTTCGCCTGTAAAGCCTACGTTTTTCTTCAAATAATCGATATCTTTCAGCAGTTCAGGATTTTCGGCTTCAATTATAGAAAACTTCTCACCAATATAATTGAATAAATCTGCGATGGGTTGTTTAGCGATACTTCGGTGACGAGAAATATATCGCTCACCTGGCTCCATGTCTAACTTGATATTTGCTAGACCCGCACCATCTTGTCCGCGATTATGCTGCTTCTCCATCAGGAGCTGCATCTTGTTCAATCCGTAAAGCGCAGTTCCGTACTTTTCAAGATAAAATGATAGGGGTTTTTTGAGTCGTAAAACGGCTATTCCGCACTCGTGTTTTATCGCATCGCTCATCGAAAAGATTTCCTTTTTTTGTTTTGCAAAATTAGTGATTAATTTGAAAGGGGGAGACCTTATGGTTTTTCTTATTTTGAACCATCCTTGATAAGGCAACCAAAATGATATTTTGGAGTTTTATAGATACAAGGAGTCTCAACAACAGCTTGATTTTGAGTTGATTCTTTCCTTAAAATGATGTAAGTTTGTAAGTGGTGAAAAATTCTATTCTTATCATGTTGTCGCTATTGATGGTGCTCTTTGGGTTCTGTCAATCTGGTGAAACCGTATGGATGCATCCGAACAAGGGGCAATGGGAAGATATTATTTTACAAAAAATTGACTTAACGGATGGCGACATGTTCGTTACAAGAAAGGGAATGACCTTTCATTTTCACAATGCAGGTAAAATTTCGCACAACCACCATCATGAAAAAGATAGTGAACACGATCACGATGAAGTTTTGAAAGGCCAAGTCATTCATTATCATTTCGAAGGAGCAAACTTTACCAACAACACTATCGATGGTGTTCTAGCTCCACATTATGACAATTATTATCTAGGAAATGACCCCAGTAAATGGAAAGGTGAAGTGTATGCCGTTGGTAAATCTAGATTACCGAATTTTTTGCCGGGAATAGAAATGATGTATGATGGCGAAATGGATGCTCTGAAATATTCTTTTTTGCTCCAACCGAATATATCTCCTCAAACGATAAAAGCGAATATTGAAGGAGCCGAAAAAATTACGTTACTCAAAAATGGAAATTTATCGATTCAACATCGTTTCGGAATAATCCATGAGTCAAAGCCAGTAGCTTGGCAAATGGTAGGTGATGTGAAAAGAAATGTGGAGGTTAAGTTTGTTTTGAACGGAGCGCAATTAACATACGAAGTCGGAGCATATGATTCCAATTTACCCTTGGTTATTGATCCAAGTTTAACATTTTCTTCCTTTAGTGGATCCACTGCCGATAATTGGGGATCCACTGCAACACCTGATGATTTAGGGAATGTTTTTGGCGGTGGAATTGCCTTTGCCACAGGTTTTCCAGTTACTGCCGGTGCGTATGATAATTCGTTCAACGGAACAACTATGCCGACAACAGTCGATGTAGCCATTACAAAATTTACAGCTAATGGTGCCTCGTTGATTTATTCCACTTATTTGGGGGGTTCAAGTAGTGAGTTTCCTGCAAGTATGGTTTGTGGATTAAACGGTGAATTGTATGTTCTCGGTGCGACAGGTTCGTCCGATTTCCCCATGTTGGGCGGTTATGACATGACCTACAATGGTGGACCTACTTTCCAAAAATATACAATGAATTACAATGGTAGTGACATGTATATTACTCGTTTTAATGCGAATGGTACCGCGTTATTGTCGTCTACTTATTTGGGTGGTAGCCAGAACGATGGTATAAATGAAAATTGTGTCAATTATAATTACGGTGATTTCTATCGCGGTGAAATATCCTTAGATCCGAGTTACAATGTATATGTGACCTCATCTACTTTATCATCAAATTTCCCAACAGTTGGAAGTGGCGGTCAGGTTTATCAGGGAACTCAAAGTGCTGTTGCAGCAAAATTGAATCCGACATTGAGTACTTTAAATTGGTCACGCTTCATTTCAGGATCAGGGGCCGAAGCAGGTATGTCCATTCAAATCGCGACAACCGGAAATGTTTTTGTGGCTGGAGGAACTACTTCGCCTTCTCTCTCATTCACATCTGGTTATTCGTTATTAAGTTCTGGTGGTTTGTCTGATGGTTTTGTCACAAAATTAAATGGGGCAAATGGAGCATCAATTAATGGAACTTTTATAGGTACTGTTGAATATGATTTTGCGTTTTTTGTCCAGTTAGACGTTAATAACGATCCTTATGTGCTTGGTCAATCTACCGCTCCATATGCAATTACTCCGGGCAAATATGGAAATGCTAATTCGGGTCTTTTCATTCGGAAGTTCAATAACAATTTAAATGCGGTCCAATGGACAACAATGATTGGTGGAGGCACTGGAAACGTTGAAGTTTCCCCGACAGCCTTTTTAGTTTCGGATTGTTTTGACATCTATTTGGCCGGTTGGGGAAGTAATTTGAACAACCAACTTGGCGTTGGGAACGGTTCTACGACTCTGGGATTTCCTGTAACCTCTGATGCGTATCAACCACTCACAACAGGTAACGATTTTTACTTAATGGTACTGGGCAACAATGCTTCTGTATTAAAATATGCAACCTTTTTTGGAGGAACCTCAACAATAGCTAAACACGTTGATGGCGGAACTAGCCGATTTGATAAACAAGGTCGCGTATACCACGCCGTATGTGCCTCATGTGGGAGTACAAGTGGATTCACAACGACTCCAGGAGCATGGTCAACAACCAATAATAGCAGCAATTGCAATATGGCCGTCTTTAAGTTTGATTTGAGCGTGATTGTTCCATTAATTAACGTTTTGGACCCATTAATTTGTTATCCTGATCCTGTTGATTTTCAGAATCTAACAGTAAATGCCGATCAATTCTTTTGGGATTTTGGCGATGGAACGACTTCTACCGTGCAAAGTCCTCAACACTTTTTTCCTGGTCCAGGAAGCTATACTGTTACCTTGATTGCTTCAGATTCAGCTGGTTGTTACCAAGCCGATACTTCGGTTTATATTATAGATATCGGGGATTTTCAAGGGGGAATAGTTCAACCGACGGATACTCTATGCATAGGGGAATCGTATCAACTACAAGCTTCAGGTGGAACGAATTATGCTTGGTCACCAGCTTTGTTTTTAGATGATTCTACACTTGCTAACCCTACGGCAACTGTGAGCGGAACCACCGTCTTTACTGTAATAGTTTCAGATTCATGTGGTGTTGACACGCTGAGTGCAACTTTGTTTGTTTACAATGATAATCCAACAATTTCTAACGATACTAGTTTATGTATAGGATCGAGTGCCCCATTATGGGCTGCTGGTGGTGCTGCGTATAGCTGGAGTCCAGCTACATTTTTAGATGATCCAAATATTGCCACACCGATTTGCACGCCTGATACGGCAATAACATATACGGTTACCATAACAACGATAAACAATTGCGTATATCAAGAACAAGTTTTTGTGAACGTTTTCTTTAACCCACCAATACCAGTTATTGATGATACAGTAGAGATTTGTATCTATACCTCAGAAACCATAAACGTTAGTGGGTCAGACACATATCTTTGGGAACCCTCTCTTTATATTTCTCCTCAAAATGGGCCAACCGTAACTTTGTCTCCAATTGCAAATCAATATTTCATTTGTAATTTCACCAATGCTTGTGGAACTTATAAAGACAGCGTATTTGCCGTTGTTTTAGTTCCAAATGTTCAAGGTTTGGGAGACACGATAATTTGTCCGGGTGATAATGCAATTTTAGGGGCCACGGGTGGTGTAGAATATGTTTGGATGCCAACGACCTTAGCGTTGAATACCGAAGCAAGTTTGGTGCAAGTAACACCCGAAGTCAACACTACTTATCAGGTTATCGGTAAAGATGCGGATGGATGTTATGACACATCACAAGTTGTGGTGCAATTGCACGATGTGACTACCGTTAATACCGATATTAAAATTTTCGCAGTTGTTGGTAATTTAGTTGAATTGAGTGCAATTGGAACCCCACCTGGAGGAAACTTTATGTGGTCACCGCCGGATTATTTGACTTGTGTGAATTGCGCAACAACAGAAGCCAATCCAGATTCTGATTTCTCATACGAAGTTTTGTATACTGATTTGAACACCTGCACGGCAATTGGTGGAGTTCAAATACTTTATCAACCTTCCATTTATATACCAAATACTTTTACACCTGATGATGATGCATTCAATGGATTGTTCCGTGTTGTGCCGATTAATGTAAGAACGTTCAAGTTGGAGATTTACAATCGTTGGGGACAGCCCATTCATATCATGACGGAAACCTCAAATTATTGGGACGGGACATACGGCGGAAAAAAATCACCAGATGGAGTTTACACTTGGAAAATCGTGTACTACGATCAGTATGAAAAGCCTTTGTTAAGAGCAGGTCACATTACTTTGATTAGGTAAAAAACGATTATTCTTTTTGATCCTTTCAAAACCAACATTATTGTTTACTGCAGTTATTCTCTCCTTAATTAGACAAACCTTTCGTCTATTGCCATGACATTTCCGCATTTTTTACATGTCCTTTTATCTTCTGAAGCATAGAATTCTCGAAAACGAGATAAGAAATCTACTTCGATATTTTCTAGGTTGAATTTATAATCCTGCAACTGTGTATTGCACTTGTCACAGAACCACATCAAACCATCTTTGTATTCCGTGTTTCTGCGAACTTTTTCAATAACCAATCCCACGGTATTCTCTCCTCTAATTGGAGAATGAGGGGTGTTTGCAGGCAATAAAAAGATATCTCCTTCACGAATATGGATGTCCTTAACCTTTCCATCTTCTTGGATTTTCACAAGGATATCACCTTCCAATTGAATGAATAATTCTTCCGTTTCGTTGTAATGAAAATCTTTCCTAGCGTTCGGTCCCCCGACTATCATTACGATAAAATCTCCCGCTTCTACGTACAAGTTTTTATTTCCGATAGGTGGTTTAAGCAAATCTCTATTATTATCAATCCACTTCTGAAGGTTAAAAGGTGCCATCATAACTTTTCTATTTTTGATAAAGTTAAAAACAAAAAAGCAGTTTAAAAAGGGATAAGGCCGATTCTGAAGATTTTAAAAAATTACAATCTAGAAACTTCCTTTTTTATTTATCTTCACCGTGAAAAATTAAGATTATGAAAATTGATTTGACAGGTAAAGTAGCGTTGGTCTCTGGAAGCACACAAGGAATAGGTAAAGCAGCAGCTCTGGCAATGGCAGAATGCGGCGCAACAATCGTCCTTTTAGCGAGAAACGAAGAGAAATTAAAGACTGTTGCAACTGAACTACCCACACCAAGTAGTCAAAAACATCAATATTTAGTGGCCGATTTTAACCAACCTAATCAATTGAAATCAGTTATTTCAGGTTGGGTGAGAGATGGAAATCATGCGGATATTCTTGTAAACAATACAGGAGGACCAAAAGGGGGAGCAATCGCCTCTGCTCCAGTAGAAGAGTTTATTGCTGCTTTTAACCAACATCTGATTTGTAATCATATACTTGTACAAGCTTTGTTGCCGAAAATGAAAGAGAAGAGATTTGGAAAAATTATCAATGTTATTTCTACTTCGGTTAAACAACCTTTACCTCAACTCGGTGTGTCAAACACTATACGTGGGGCCGTTGGTAATTGGAGTAAAACATTAGCCAATGAGCTTGGACCGTTTAACATAGCGGTAAACAACGTACTGCCAGGTGCAACCAATACAGAAAGATTAAAAGGAATTGCCGAAAACAAATCTCATTTGACGCAAGACTCAGTTGATTCTATCTTTCAGACTATGGCAAGCGAATCTCCAATGCAACGAATCGCTGAGCCAGAAGAAATAGCCCAGGCTATCCTTTTCTTGGCTTCTCCAATGAGTTCATATGTAAATGGGATTAATATTCCGGTAGACGGAGGTAGAACGAAATCTCTATAACATCACCTGAGCACATTGACATGACCCATTTTACGAGAGTTGATTTCGTAAAGTGTACTGTATGTTATCATATAGGTATAGACGCCATCTGGAACTTTGGTGCTTTTATTTATTGTCCCATCCCATTCAAACTTAGGATCCTCTGACTCAAAAATGATTTGTCCCCAACGATTGAAAATTTTCACGTTGAAATTGATCATACCAATTGCTTCTGCCTTAAATGTATTATTGAATCGATCTCCATCCGGAGTGAAGGCGTTGGGCACATACAAATACGTTTCTTCTTTAATGTAAATCCCTTTTTTGGTTGAGTCTATACAACCGTTCATGTCTGTTGCAATAAGCAAAATCTCGTACAGACCTGGCTCAGGATAGGTTGCGTTAGGATGAACCAAATTAGATGTCGTTCCATTTCCTAAATCCCAGAAATAAGATACACCATTGACTGTCAAATTTTGAAAAGTAACCGGTACATCTTCTACCACCAAACCACTTGAAACGATGAACTGTGCATCTGGTTTTTGTACTGTTATCGTAACATTATCCTCAACCGTAAAGGTTTGACAATCATCCGAAACAGAAACAACATAAGTCGTTGTACTTGTTGGATTTACGATCATGCTCGGGGATGTATTACCAGTTGGTGTCCACACGTAATAATATGCTCCCCAACCGCCAGAAGCAGTGACAGAAACAGTTACAGGATCACCGGGACAAATCAATTCTGGGTCAGACATATCCAACAAAAGCGGAGGACTCGTTATCGTGTATAAAACGTTTCCTGTTCCTTGATTTCCACATTGGTCAGTAACCACGATTTTATAATTGGTGGTTTTACTCGGTGTAATGTAGGCAATAGAACTATTCGTAACGACAGGTCCACCAACCTCCGACCATTGATAGGTATAAACACCTGTTCCACCCGTGGCAGAAACAGTTAGAGTGTCCTTTAAATAAGGACAAATCTCCGTAATATCGGGGGTGACACTAAGAGCAATTGGAGGATAAACAGGAACCGTCACTGTTACATTCGCTGTTGCAGATTGCAATAAACAATTGTCAGTGATAGTCAAAGAATAGGTCGTAGTAGCGGTTGGGCTAACGGTAATATTATCCGTCGTTGCGCCCGTGCTCCAATTATAAGTGTACGGTCCTGCTCCGCCAGAGGGGAATGAAGGAATATTTATTTCGTTACCAGAGCATAGAACTGTCGTGTCATTCAAGACTATGGCAACAGGTTCAATGTCGTTAATTCCTAAATTCAAAATGATAGGAGTTTGATTCCCACATGGATCTGTCATTAAAAATTCAAGAATCAAAGTTTCAAGACCTTCAACTAATCCATCTCCTAAGGCTGAAAATGTAAATGACGTAGTGCTCTGGTTCGGAGGAAAAGTAACGCTGGGAGGGATTGGCGAATAATCTACACCTGCAGTTGCAGTTCCGGTAACCGATAAAGGAATAGTTAATGCTCCGCTAATATTCCCTTGACGAGAAAGGTTGACAGTCGCCGTAACACATCCTTCCGCCATAACATTCGGATCGGCAAAAGCTTGATTGGATAGGGTATAGGTAATATCGACTGGCGTTTTTGAACTCAAACTATTCGCTTGAAGAAAAATCCCTGAATCGAAAATTTCATCAGCAACGTCAGCAATAGCAATTCTTAAATGGTATGTTTGTCCGCATTGGACCTGAGAAACGGCCTCGAGTACCTTTGTATAACCATCATATTGTAAATAGTTTGACGAAGAATTAAAAGGTGCATTGCTACCATTCCCATTGTTTACATAGAACGCACAATTGGTGCATGGGCCAACGTTTGCAGGTCCGTTGTTCACCGAATTGATCGAAATAACAGCTCCAGACCCTGGAACCTTAGCTATATTCAGTAATCCTGCGATTCCAGGTCCGGATATAAAGAAACCAAAAACATCGTTAAACGGCTGATTTACGTATTCTGGATATTCTTCTGAGGCAAAGACATATTTAAAGCGTACTGTATCAGAGTAAGGGACAAAATCAAATTCTAGAATGGAAGCATTGTATGTTGCAACGCCAGGTAAAACATTGTTGAAAATAGGGTTGCCTGGCGCACCGTTATTAATACCTGCATTTGATTTATTATTGGGGCCATGCGGACCTTGGCCGGTATTCAATACAGTGCCAGTGGTTAAAATAATTCCACTATTGATCCCGAGATTAGTTCCTGCAGCGGTAAACTGGCCTATTGATCCTCCAGCTCCAGTGTATTGAACATTAGAAACGGTTACTCCTGGTCCCAAAAGAATATTTTGCACCAATTGTGCCGGAGTTGCGGCAGTACTAGTCGTCAATTGGCCGAAAAGGCCAAAAGGAAGTATCAAAAGGGCAATATGTAATATTCTGTTAATCAAGTTTTCTTTTAAGTATAACGCCTAAAATTCAAAATGGTTGATTACTTTCCTGCAATAAACGTGCTAATTCTTGTAAATTTAACATCTATTCTATCGTTTTCACCCTGAAAGATTATTTTTGTAGAAACAACACACGTGGGATTTTTTAAGAAAAAGATAAATCAATTACAAGAGGATATTCGAATCTCGTCGAGTAATCCTGAAACTTTTGATGAAAATTGGTCCTTTGTATCCAGCCGATTTCAGCTTATTTCATTGATTACCTTGGTTCTCATTCTGTTTGGCATTCTGTTGTTCGTATTTCTGTTTTATGGCCCAACGAGAAGTTGGTTTCGAACGGAAGATGTGAGCATCGAAAGGCAACGATTAGAAGCCATGGAGATTCGGGTTCGCGAACTGACTTCGGAGTTTGAAGTTCAAGATAATTTCATACTAAACTTACAAAATGTGATGTTGGGCAAAATTTCGCCAGATTCTATTTCAAGCCGTCCAAAGAACATGGAGAATGTCAATTTGTCAAATGTCAATGTGGCTACGACCAAAGATGAAGGAAAGCTAGCGAGAAAAGTGAAAGACGATATGCGGACCGTTAAGAAGAAGACCGAATCAACCAAGAACTTACTTTTTGAGGCACCAGTTCGAGGTGAGATTTCTGAAAAATTCTCATTGGACCGGCATCCAGCAGTCGACATTGTTTGTAAGAAAGAAGCAAGTGTCAAAGCTTGTATGGATGGAATAATTATCTATTCCGGATACACTAAAAATGATGGAAATTTTATCATCATTGATCATGGTGGCAGCTATTTATCTCTCTACAAACACAACAAGGTGAACTTAAAAAAAATGGGTCAAAGAATTCAGTTAGGAGACCCGATTGCTATAGTTGGAAACACAGGCGAAAATAGCACCGGTCCGCATTTGCATTTTGAGTTGTGGTTTGAGCAACGACCAGTTGATCCAGAAACCTTCATGACATTTTAGTCATTTATTCCCTGCATCGAAGACAGTTTGTAATAAATTCCTTTCAGTTGCATTAATTCGTCGTGCGTTCCTGTCTCCGCAATTTTTCCTTTTGACAAAACGATAATATTATCCGCATTTCGAATCGTGCTCAAACGATGTGCAATGACCAAAGAAGTTCTCCCGTCCAACAAATGTTCGAGCGCTTCCTGAACCAATACTTCCGATTCGGTATCAAGTGCAGAAGTTGCCTCATCCAAAATCAATAAACTTGGATTTTTAAAAATAGCTCTAGCTATGCTGACACGTTGTTTTTGTCCACCCGACAGTTTATTGCCCTGTTCACCAATATTGGTATCGTAGCCATTATCTAATTGCGAAATAAATTCATGCGCATTCGCAATTTTAGCAGCAGAGATAACATCTTCTCGCTTCGGATTCTCCATTCCAAATGCAATGTTGTTGGCAACGGTGTCATTGAACAAGATAGATTCTTGAGAAACAATTCCAATGTGTTTTCTCAAGTCATCCGTTTTCAATTGATCAACTGGAATTCCATCATACGAAATTTCGCCACTTTTAATGTCATAAAAACGAGCCACTAAATCGGCCAAAGTCGACTTTCCAGAACCCGATTCTCCAACCAAGGCGATTTTCTTTCCTTTAGGTATTTCAAAACTTACATCCTTAATTACGTCAACATCTTTATATTTGAACGTTACGTTTTCCAAAGACACCCCAGTTTTTATTTCGTCTAGCGCTTGTGGGTTCTCAGCTTCAAATATCTTCTCGTCACTGTTTAATATATCGTTGATTCGGTCTTGAGAAATAGATGATTTTTGGATATATGCAATCGAGCTTGCCACTCCTTGAATAGGACGAAGTAATTGAGAAAAGACAATGATAAACCCGATAAATTCTTCCCCAGTCAAAACGTTCCCGACAGAAGAATCCAAAATCATTTTCCCGCCAAACCAAGCGATGCAAAGCATTATGGCTGCACCAAGAGTCTCGTTCAAAGGCGAAGAAAGATCTCGTTTACGAAAAGTTTTAGTGGTGAATTGTTGGTGACGTAAATTCGTTTTTTCAAAATTTCCTCGGACTTGTTTCGCCGCGTTAAAGGCTTTGATGATGCGAACTCCGCCTAACGTTTCATCCAAATGCGAATTCATAGCACCGAATTCTTCCATTTCTTGTTTCGCCGTTCTCTTGAGACTTTTTCCTATTCGAGAAATGACCAAGGCAGAAATGGGAAGGAGCACAAAAGAGATTAGAGTCAATTGCGGACTCCAATAAATAAGCAAAGCGATGTGCAGTAGAATGGCAATCGGTTCACGGAAGACTAATTCCAAAATTGCTATGACACCAATTTCAATTTGTCCAACGTCATTATTAACTCTCGAAACCAAATCACCTTTACGTTCATCGGTGTAATATGACAGCGGCAAACGTAAGATTTTAGAATACATGGCATTTCGCACATCTCGCACGGTTGCCATCCGCAATTGTGATTGATGCCAAATGGCACCGTAACGGCTCAAGTTTTTCAAGAAAAACGCAACGAAGACTGAAATACAGACAAAGAGCAAAGCTTTCTTTGGATCAGATGCCACCATCGACTCCATGAAATAGTTGTAATAATCTGTGCAATAGCTGAAAAAATCGACAAAACCGCCATCATAAATGGGTTTTGAAGGAATGACAACGTCCTGCTCAGGATTAAATATTAACTGCAAAAACGGAATAAAAAGAGCAAAAGAAATAAGGTTGAAAATCACGTAAAGCAAGTTAAAAACGATGGTCAAAATCGCCAATAATTTATACTTGAACGTATATCGATAAAGCTCAAAGAAATTTTTCATTCTCGACAAAGATATGATTTTGTCATTCTATGCGATGAGGTCGACCTAACATTTCTTACTTTTGCACCATGAGTTCAATACGACAAAGTAAAATAGAAGCAGGAATCCAACAGGAATTGGCGACCGTTTTTCAAAGAAACGCAAGTGAAATTTGTTTGGGAGCAATGGTTAGTGTATCCACTGTTCGAATAACTTCTGACCTTTCACTGGCGCGCTGTTACTTAAGTATTTTTGCTGGGCCCAACCCAAAAGAAGTTCTTGAAAATGTTATAGCGAACAAAGGTAAAATCCGCGGGGAAGTGGGCAAACGATTGAAGAACATGAAAAAGTTACCCCAATTGGCTTTTTTCATCGATGATTCATTGGATTACGCACAAAACATCGAGGAATTATTGAAAAAATAAGAAAACATTAAAGTTCCTTATTACATAGCGCGGAGATATCTTTCTTCGAAAAAGAAGAAAAATGCCATTCATTGGATAACGCGTGTTTCGGTAGTTGGAATTACGGTCACCACAGCCGCATTGGTTATTTTACTGTCTGCTTTCAACGGGATTGAAGAAATGGTTGAAAAACTATATTCCGATTTCGATTCAGATATCACCATTCGAAACGCCAAAGGCAAAACATTCTACGAAAATCAAATTAATGTAAAAGACATTGAATCAGTCTCAGGAGTGAAAACTACCTCTTTGGGATTGGAAGAGGTTGTTGTTTTGAAGCACGAAAAAAAATGGGTGAACGCCAATTTAATAGGTGTAGACGCCAATTTTTTTGATGTTGCGAAGGTATACGAACACATGGTCGACGGTTATCCAGCTCTCACAGTAGATGGAAAAGATGCGGCTATAATAGGCGCGACTTTGTTGGACAAGTTAGAAGGCTTTATACCGTCGGTCGGATATGAAAAAATTTCTATTTTTTCACCGAAACGAGACATGAGAATCCGATTGGGTAAAAGCCCTTTTGCTATCAGTCGAATTGAAATTGCAGGAAGAATGAATTACAATCGCGAAGTAAATGCGGAGTTCATTCTGGTTCCCTTGAACTTTGCTCAGGAACTCCTTTCGTACGAATTTGAATTTAGCGTGGTTTTTATCGATGTAAAAAACGGCTACGACAATGAAGACGTTAAGCAAGATTTAAAAGCAAAGTTAGGTGCTGATTTCGAAGTCAAAACCAATTACGAAAAAAACGAGTTGATTTATAAAACGAGCCAATCCGAAAAAGTCATCGTCATTATTATTTTATTGTTTGTTTTTATAATCGCAGCATTTACGTTGGTCGCAGCATTGACTATGATGTTTATAGAGAAAAAAGAAAACCTCGGAACACTTCGAGCTATCGGAGCAGACAAGTCATTTATCTTTAAAATATTATTTTCCGAAGGATTGTTGATTTCCTTCAAAGGAATTTTAATTGGACTCGTTTTGGGCTATGGAGTTTGTTTGTCTCAGATTTATGGCAAGTTGCTAACAATACCAAACTCGGCTGATGAACCTTTCCCGATGCGCATTTCATTTGAAGATGGTTTCTTGATCATTACTTTGGTGAGTATTATTTCGATTTTAGCTTCTTATTTACCCGCGAAGTATCTTTTGAGAGGCGATAATATGCTTCAAAAAAAGGATTAAAACCGACTTGTTAATTCATTTTGACGACCGTTGAAAACTTTCGCAAATTTTCCCCCTTTTAATTTTATTGTTTTCATGATTAATTACCTATCTTTGCGCCCAAATTTAGAATATAATACTAAAACGACACTTCATGTCAGATATTAAAGGAAAAATAGCTCAGGTAATCGGTCCAGTTGTAGATGTTAGCTACGAGAAGGGAATGGCTTTACCAAATATTTTCGATGCTTTATATGTAATTAAAGTAGACGGGACCAAAGTAGTTTTGGAAGTTCAATCTCACGTTGGTGAAAACAACATACGTGCTATCTCAATGGATGCAACGGATGGTTTTACACGTGGTATGGAAGTGATTTCAACGGGTGGTGCGATTATGATGCCAACCGGTGATAAAATCAAAGGACGTTTGTTTAACGTTGTTGGTGAAGCAATTGACGGAATTAACGAAGTAAGTAACGAAGGTGGAATGTCTATCCACAGAGAGGCACCATTGTTTGAGGATCTTTCAACAGCGACAGAAGTATTATTTACGGGCATCAAAGTAATTGATTTGATTGAGCCATACGCAAAAGGTGGTAAAATTGGTCTTTTCGGGGGTGCCGGAGTAGGTAAAACAGTATTGATTCAAGAATTGATTAACAACATTGCAAAAGGACACGGTGGTTTGTCTGTATTTGCTGGTGTAGGTGAGCGTACTCGTGAGGGTAACGATTTACTTCGCGAGATGTTGGAATCAGGAATTATCAAATATGGAGATGAATTCATGCACTCGATGGAAGAAGGTGGATGGGATCTTTCTAAGATTGATGTAGAAGCAATGAAAGAATCTAAAGCGACATTCGTTTTCGGACAAATGAATGAGCCTCCTGGAGCACGCGCTCGCGTGGCTTTGTCTGGTTTGACGCTAGCAGAATATTACCGTGATGGTGAAGGTGACGGACAAGGAAAAGATATCCTTTTCTTCGTTGATAACATCTTCCGATTTACACAAGCAGGATCTGAAGTATCTGCCCTTTTGGGACGTATGCCATCAGCTGTAGGTTACCAACCAACTTTGGCAACGGAGATGGGAGCCATGCAAGAACGTATCTCTTCAACAAAAAGAGGTTCAATTACATCGGTTCAAGCGGTATACGTACCTGCAGATGACCTTACCGATCCAGCTCCAGCAAACACATTTGCTCACTTGGATGCAACAACAGTATTGTCTCGCAAGATTGCCGAGTTAGGAATTTATCCTGCGGTTGATCCTTTGGATTCAACTTCACGTATTTTGACAGCGGAAATCGTTGGTCAAGGCCACTATGATTGTGCACAACGTGTGAAATTAACACTACAACGTTATAAAGAATTGCAAGATATCATCGCCATTTTGGGGATGGATGAGCTTTCTGAGGAAGATAAAATGATTGTACACAGAGCGCGTCGTGTTCAACGTTTCCTTTCTCAACCTTTCCACGTAGCTGAGCAGTTTACAGGATTGAAAGGTGTATTGGTAGATATTCAAGAGACAATCAAAGCATTCAACATGATTTTGGATGGTGAATTGGACAAATACCCAGAAGCAGCATTTAACTTGAAAGGTGGATTGCAAGATGTAATCGAAGCTGGAGATAAAATGTTGGCGGAGAACGCTTAATAAATTAAAGCAATGCAAGTAGAAATCATAACACCTGAATCAAATATTTACTCTGGAGAGGCTGTATCCGTTCGTCTGCCTGGTTTAGATGGTTCTTTTCAAATTTTAAATGGTCACGCCGCTATCATTTCTGCACTTCAGGGTGGGTCGGTGAAAGTGGAGTTGGCAACAGCATTCGAAAGAGAAGAGAGCACGAGTGAAATGATTCAAGAAGATAAGTCAAACGACAAGCTTTTACATATCGATATCAAGGGCGGTGTTGCTGAAATGCAAAATAACAAACTCATCGTTTTAGCTGAATAAGTTTAACAAATGTAATAGGAAGAGGGATTTAATACAAATCCCTCTTTTTCGTTAAAGCTTGTTAAGCACCGAATTAATGTTTCGTATCTTCGTTTGAATGTTTAAATTCGCTATCAATATACTAAATTTGAATGGATTTACTGTCTAAAATAGATTTAAAAAACGCACCCCAGCACATCGCCATCATTATGGATGGAAATGGGCGTTGGGCCAAGAAACAAGGGCAAATGCGCTTGCATGGTCACAACATTGGCGTGGAATCTGTTCGAGAAGTATTAAAAGCATCCAAAGAACTTAAAGTAAAATACCTCACCTTGTACGCGTTTTCAACTGAGAACTGGAATCGCCCTCAAGAAGAAGTAGATGGATTAATGGACTTGCTCGTTCGCAGTATTGCGGGTGAAGTAGAGGAGTTACATTCATCTGGCGTAAGCTTAAAAGCAATTGGAGACTTAGAAGGTTTGCCAAACGATTGCAAAGTGGAACTTCAATCCGCAATAGAAAAAACAAAAAATAACACAGATATAAATTTAGTTCTTGCCCTAAATTATAGCTCCCGTTGGGAAATTAAAGAAGCGACAAAATTAATTGCAAAAGATATCGCTTCCGGAAAAATTTCGGAAGATGATGTTACCGATGAATTGGTTTCTTCAAAAATGACCACAGCGGAAATTCCAGACCCCGAATTGTTAATTAGAACCAGTGGGGAGTATAGACTGAGTAATTTTTTATTATGGCAGATTGCCTATTGTGAACTTCACTTCACGCCGGTTTTGTGGCCCGCTTTTAAAAGAGAGGATCTTTTTAAAGCGGTACTAGACTACCAATCACGTGAGCGAAGATTCGGAATGGTATCAGAACAAATTTCAAAAACTGTATGAGAATAATCACCTTCCTAATTACCCTTGTGGGTTTATTCACTTTCACTTCTCTGTTCGGACAAATCGTGTTAGACGATACAATAAAAACATCAGGTCCAACAAGTATTGGCTTACCGTTTGAGGTGAACTATTTGGCTCCAGCGGAGTACGAAATAGGCCCTATTCGAATCGAAGGAGCGGATAACTTTGATCACAATTCCATTCGACTAATTGCTGGTTTGCGCCAAGGACAGAAAGTCACTATACCAAGTACATCATTTTCCACGGCAATTCGTAACTTATACAAAGAAGATATTTTCTCGAACGTCGAAATATTAGCTGAAAAAGAAATAGCAGGTGTTGTTTATTTGGTGATAAAAGTTGTACCAAGAGCTAAATTATCGCGTTTCAAATTCAGAGGAATTACAAAAAGAGAAGCGGATAAAGTGCGGGAAGAGATCGATTTATACTCTGGGAAGACCATCAGTGAAAACTTACTTTATTTAACTACGACTCGTATTCAAGGATATTTCCGTGAAAAAGGATTTTATGATGTTGCGGTAAATATAAATCGTCAAGTGGATACCTTAATGAGTAACTCTGAAATATTTCTAATTTACGTTGAGAAAGGAAGTAAGGTTAAAATTAAGTCCATCGAAATCATCGGTAATCAATCCATTTCCGATTTTAAGGCAAAATTGGCGATGAAGGATACAAAGGCCAAAACCGATTGGAGATTCTTCAAAAGTTCAAAATTCACGCAATCGGCTTTCGATCGTGATCAAAAAGCAATTATCGAAAAATACAATGCCATTGGTCTGCGTGATGCTTCGATAGTATTGGATAGCGTATATAAAATTGATTCAAAAAATATTGGTATCGTTTTGAATATTGACGAAGGTCAAAAATATTACTTCGGTAATTTCGAATGGATTGGTAACACTAAATTCCGAACGACATTCTTGGATACTATTTTAGGGTTAAAATACGGCGACGTTTTTGATAAAGCTTTGTTGGAACAACGGATCAATTTTAGTCAAGACGGACGAGATGTTTCGGCGCTATACCAAGACAGAGGTTACCTCTTCTCTCAAGTGATTCCAGTTGAAAAAAGTGTTGTTAACAATCATATCAATTACCAAATTCGTATTCAAGAAGGAAAAGAAGCACGGATAAAAAACATCATTATCAGGGGGAATACAAAAACGAACGATTACGTAATACGTCGTGAATTAAGAACCAAACCAGGTGATTTATACAATCGCGCGGACATCATCCGTACACAGCGGGAATTGTCGCAACTCGGCTATTTCGATGCGCAACAAATCGGCATTAATCCAATTCCCAACCCGCAAGATGGAACTGTTGATATAGAATATACCGTAGTTGAAAAATCTTCTGACCAAATCGAACTTTCTGGGGGATATGGTGGTGCAGGTGTCAACAGTAGTCGAGGAACCATTATTGGAACTCTAGGATTGACTTTTAGCAATTTCTCAACGAAAAACTTTTTCAAAAAAGGTTCTTGGTCGCCATTGCCTGCAGGTGACGGTCAGCGTTTATCTATTCGAGCACAATCGAACGGACGTTTTTATCAAAGTTTCAATTTCTCCTTTACAGAACCTTGGCTAGGTGGTAAAAAGCCGAATTCATTCACGATTTATGCCAATCATACCCATTTGAGTGCTTCTGGATTTTTAAAATCAGATCCAAACTTTCAAGGAGCTTCGATCACAGGGGGAGGTATTGAGTTAGGAAGAAGAAAGAAAATTCCAGATGATTTCTTTATTGCGAGATATTCGTTTGGATACAATTACTACGATATTCGAAACTATAGTATTTTCCCCGTTTTTGCTAACGGAACAGGATTTGCGAATGACTTCAACTTCGGTTACGTTCTTGCAAGAAACTCTATAAGTGAACCGATTTATCCGCAAGGGGGTTCTAGTTTGACCTTAACATCTAAAGCAACACTACCTTATTCAATATTTGAAAATGTTGATGACTATTCGTTGTTGAGTGCACAAGAAAAAAATAAATACTTGGAATATTACAAAGTCAAATTCACAGGAGCTTGGTATTTCCCATTGACAAAAGATAAAAAACTAATCTTGTCACCAAGAGTAGGGTTTGGTTTCCTTGGAGCTTACAACCAAGGTAAAGGGGTGATTCCAGTTGAACGTTTCTCATTGGGAGGTTCGGGTTTATCAGGTGTTCAACAATTAGGTGGACGTGAAATCATCGCCCTTCGTGGGTATGACGACAACGCCTTGAGTTCGAACGGTGGTGATCCATTGATTGCGAAATACACCTTAGAAATGCGTTACCCTATCTCATTGAACCCTTCAGCGACATTCTTTGCACTAGGATTCGTAGAGGCGGCAAATACTTTTCCTACTATTCGTGATTTCAATCCCTTCAATGTAAAACGCTCGGCAGGTTTTGGTCTTCGTGTTTTCCTTCCAATGTTCGGTATGTTGGGAATAGATTATGGCTGGGGCTTCGACAAGATAGATAGTTGGGGAATTGGCAGTTCATCTGTAAATCCGCAAATCAACTCGAAAGGATATACCACCAAATTGACTTTCTCTATTGGTATGAATTTGGGAGAACTTTAAAATAATTAAGTATATTGAACGTTCATTCAAGACAAAAATAACACCATGAAGAACCTATTAATACTCGCATTATTTGTTTTTGGCACGAGCTTTGCTTTTAGTCAGAAGTATGGCTATATTGACTCAGATTACATTCTGAACAAAATGCCAGATTACTCGGAGGCAAAAACTAAATTGGATAAATTGGCTGAGCGGTGGACAAAAGAAATTGAAGAAAGAATGGAACTTGTTACTCGAAAAAAAGCAGATTACGCGAGAGAAGAAGTTTTACTTCCGGATGAAGAAAAGACCAAGAGATTGGCGGAAATGACAAGATTAGAAACAGAAACCTTGGAAATGCAAAAATTGCGATTTGGAGTGAAAGGCGATTATTTCTCGAAACGACAAGAGTTAATCAAACCGATTCAAGACAAAGTCTACGACGCCATGCAGAAAGTAGCTTCCAAAAGAAATTACAGTTTCGTTTTCGATAAGGCAAATCAAAGTAATTTGGTGTATGCAGATAGTAAATATGATTTAAGTGATGAAGTATTGAAAGAATTGGACATTAAATAGTTTAAAATAAAACAAATAGAAAATAGAATGAAAAAGTTATTAGTAGCATTGATGGTTGTGTTGAGTACCGGCGCAATTGCACAGATTAAATTAGGTCATGTTGACTCGCAAAAATTGTTGGATACTATGCCTTCAAGAAAAGCAGCAATTGAAACTTTGCAGAAATTCGAAAAAGATGGTGTGCAAGAATTGACGGAAATGCGTGAAGATTTTCAAAAGAAAGTAATCGTATATCAGCAAAAAGTTCAAGCAGGAACTATGAATCCAATGATGGCAAAAATGGAAGAAGAGGCTTTGCAGAAAAAACAATACAATATCGAAGAGCGTCAACAAGATTTGGAAAGCCAAATGCAAACATTGACTCAAAGTTTGAATGATCCAATTTTGGATCGTTTGGAAAGAGCGGTGAAAATTGTTGGTGACCGGAAGAAATTAGGGTATGTACTTGAAATTACAAACACTTTGTATTACGGCGGAGGAACCGATATTACAGATGAAGTAGCAAAAGAACTTTTGATTCTTGACAACAAAGAAACGGTAAAATAGTACCTAGATAATTTTAATATGGAAGCCAGTTTTGTTCATTAAAAACTGGCTTCTTTTTTTGTAGCTTTGTTTCGATGAAATTGGAAGAAATAGGACCAATTGGCGTATTTGATTCTGGATATGGGGGACTCACAGTTCTCAAAGAATTAAAAAAGAAATTACCCGAATACGATTACTTGTATTTAGGCGATAATGCAAGAACACCATACGGAACACGGTCGTTCGAACTGGTCTATGAATTCACATTACAAGCTGTTCAAGAATTATTCGACCAAGGATGCTCCTTAGTAATTTTGGCGTGCAATACATCCTCGGCTAAAGCTCTGCGCAGCATTCAAATGAATGATTTACCGCAATTGGCACCCAACAAACGTGTTCTTGGGGTGATTCGTCCAAGTGCTGAAATTATTGGTGATCTTTCTACAACCAAGCATGTTGGAGTTTTAGCTACACCTGGCACGGTTAAGTCAGGTTCCTATACTTTAGAATTGACCAAATTCTTCCCTGAGGTGAGGGTAACCGAACACGCCTGTCCAATGTGGGTACCTCTCATTGAAAACAACGAACAAGATTCACAAATTGGACGTGAATTCATCAAGCATGATTTAGAGGAAATTCTTAAAAAGGATGCTAAAATCGACACCATTGTTTTGGGATGTACACATTATCCGCTGGTTCATTCGTATTTGAAATCCATCGCTCCTGATGGTTTAAATATTGTCTCTCAAGGCAAAATTGTGGCAGATAGTTTGTCTGATTATTTACAACGTCATCCTGAAATTGAGGAGAAATGCTCCAAAAAGAAAACCATTCAATTTCTCACGACGGAAAATCCCGCATTTTTTGATGAGAATGCTAGCCTATTTTATGGAGAAAAGGTGCAAGCGAAACATATTTCTTTAGGGAAATAAACTATTCCAAGTGCCACAGTTTTAAATGCTTCATTTAAGTTCGTACCTTTGTCAAAAATTGTACTGAATGTCTGAAAAGAGAACAGAATTAAGTGAATTGGGCGAGTTTGGATTAATCGATAAACTGACCAAAGATTTCAAGAATAAAAATGCCGCAACAATTTATGGAATTGGTGACGACGCTGCCGTTTTAGAGCGCGACGAAGAGCATTACACTTTGCTTTCAACGGATATGATGTTGGAAGGTGTTCACTTTAATTTGATGTACATGCCCTTGAAGCATTTGGGTTACAAGGCGGTATCTTCTAATGTCTCTGACATTTGTGCAATGAATGGCACGCCCGAACACATTACAGTAAGTTTGGCCGTTTCCAATCGTTTTCCGCAAGAAGCGCTGGAAGAATTGTACGAAGGAATAGCACATGCTTGCGAAATCTTTAACGTAGATTTAGTAGGGGGAGATACAACGAGCTCTGTTTCTGGCTTGGTCCTCAATATTGCCATTATGGGAAAGGTAAAAAAGACGGACGTCGTTTACAGATCTGGAGCGAAAGAAAACGATTTAATTGTTGTTACTGGTGATTTAGGCGGCGCATACATGGGACTTCAAATCTTGGAAAGAGAGAAGGAAGTCTATAAGGCAAATCCAAATATCCAACCTGATTTGGATGGTCACGATTACATTCTTCAACGACAAATGAAACCAGAAGCACGAACAGATGTTATTGCCATGTTTAGTGAGCTTAAAGTGAAGCCAACTTCGATGATAGATATTTCAGATGGTTTGGCTTCAGAATTATTGCATCTTGCAAAAGCAAGTGATGTAAGTTGTCAGATTTATGATGACAAGCTGCCTATCGACGCAAAAACGTCCATGACTGCTATGGAAATGAACGTAAATCCTAATACGGCGGGACTGAATGGCGGTGAAGATTACGAGCTTTTGTTCACGATATCACAAAAAGACTACGAGACCATTGGCGCGAATCCAAACTTTACCGTGATAGGATATATTTCACACAAAGGAGAAGGTTCTCATATCGTCGACAAAAATGGCGCAGCCATTGAATTGAAGGCGCAAGGATGGAATCATTTTAAAGATTAATTTAACCAACATTTTTCAGCTGTTTCGAGAATTTCGTTTGGCAAATTTTCAAGAAAGATTCTTCTTTGGCTAGGCCTCCCTCCTTTCCCATTATTTACTTTTTTAAGATTTGAAAAAGTTTTGAAAGACGTCTTTCAAAATAATAAACTGTTACTTAACTTTATCTATCAAGGGGTTAACATTAGGCTGATGTTTTACATGGAAATTAAACAATAGTTTAACCCAATAACTGAAAAATA
>DGBF01000175.1:403-4646 GCA_002384725.1 Flavobacteriales bacterium UBA4011 | reverse complement strand
AAAGGTCGTGTTTGTAAAATATTCTCAAGGTTTCGTTGTGCTTCCCGGTGGATTTGGAACTTTAGATGAGTTGTTTGAAGCATTAACATTGATACAAACACATAAAATAAACCGACGTCCTGTCGTATTGATTGGCAAAAGTTATTGGTCAGGGTTGATGGATTGGGTGCAAGAAACAATGTTACAAGCTGAAAATAACATCAATGAGAAAGACTTGAGTTTATACGCTATTGTTGATACGGCTGATGAAGCGATTCTATATATAGAAGATTTCTTCAAATCGCATGAAATCACACCGAACTTTTAATTCAGTCAAGGGTTCGTGCTGTATACATATTTTCTATATTTGTTAACTGTAAAATAAGACGTTAATGGAGTTTTTAAAGAAGTTGGGTAGGTATTTCTTAACAAAACATTTCCTGAAGGTTGCCGCGATTCTTGCCCTGGTTCATGTGCTCGTAATTGGTGGTACAATATATTACCTTGATTCTTACACGAGACATGGTGAAAAATTGGAGGTTCCTAACATGGTAGGGATGAACGTCCGCAACATTGCTAGCCTATTGGAAGAGCAAAATTTAAAGTTTGAAATTGTTGATCAGGTGTATAAACCTAAATTAGCTGAAGGAACAATCGTAAGTCAAGATCCAGGTCCAACTAAAACAACATCCGTTTTTGTAAAAGGCGAGAGAACAATCCGTTTATGCGTTTCAAAGCGAGTTTCCTTAGTTGAGATGCCTAATTTGGTTGATAAATCGGAACGATTTGCAACGATAATTTTAAAGAATAGAGGATTACGCTATAAAGTTACGTACAAAAACATGCCAGAATCAAGTGGAGCGGTGCTTCAACAAAGATTCAAAGGAAAAAGCGTTAAGCCTGGATTAAAAATATCAATTGGGTCTATGATTCAAATTATCGTGGGACGATACGAAGGAAGCGAACCGGTGAAGGTTATTAATTTATTGGGCTTAACAATAAGTGAAGCCAGAGAACGTTTATCAGTTTACCCAGGAGTTTCTTTTTTTCCTGTTTGTGGAGATTGTTTGACGAAAGAAGACTCATTAAGAGCGAGAATAAGTTATCAATCACCTCAGTTTTATTTGGACGGCGCTCCTGCATTGATGCCTTCTGTTGGAACTGTTTCTGCAACGGCTGTACTTGATTTTGTTGATTACAGCCCAAAAAAAGATCCTGTAAAAACCGAGGATGGAAAACCAAGCGTTGACGCTAAAAATCCTGAATAAGACGATTTTCTGAATGAAAAGTATATTTATATTATGTTTAGGCTTTGTGCCCTTTGCCTTTAGTCAAGTAGAAAAAGAATTACCACTGGCTGCTAATCCTGATCTTCAAAGTCAGAAACCAGCGTATTTAATTCATAAAAGTAACGGTACATTCGACAGTACGTTTATTTATACAACTGACACATTAACACTGCCTTTCTTTGACGATTTTAGCAAAAATAAGTTTCAAAAATACACTACGGGTTTTAATGAGGCGGATAGTATGGTTCAGTTTTTTCAATTATTGGATGGAACGGGCATCCCACTTTCAGCCGACAGCACAGTTTCTTTAGTGCCAACATATACGCGATATTTTACAGAGGTTAACGGAACATATACCTATACCGATACCGTTCATGATTTAATCAATACTATTCAAATTGGGTATTTAGACACCTATCCTGTAACGTACAATTTTACACCGGTTTATCCAGCATATAACATATACGATACCATAGGTTTTGTAAATCTCCCTGATACACTATTTCAAATGGATGATATTGTTAAACAAGACTCTGCAACACAATTTTTCAAACAAATAACAGACCCTTCGAAGCTCTGGTTAGATTCTAGAGCATATCATAATTATCGCTACGCGGTGAATCCTTGGACGATTGGTGTGGCCACATTTGATGGACTTGACGAATATGGATATCCCTATGCTTTTGGTGGGAATGGTTCTGATTATGCAGATGTATTGACTTCAAAGCCCATCGATTTGTCAAGTAATACCATAGCTGACTCTATCTATTTGTCCTTTTTGTATCAAAAACAAGGATTTGGTGAGGAACCAGAAGCAACAGATTTTTTGGCGATAGAACTTTTTAATCCGGTATCAAATGAATGGACACAAGTTTGGAGCGTCTCAGGTGGGCCCATGTCAGACTTTAAAGGAGTACATATTCCTATCGTCAATCTAGATTATTTCAACTCGAATTTTCAATTTCGCTTCCGAAATTACGGTTCGCTAACTGGTGGATTAGATCATTTTCACCTTGACTATGTCCGTGTTCGAAATAACTCTTTTTTAGCCGATACACTTTATAAAGACTTTGCTTTTGTTTACCCAACTGGTTCTTTATTAGTGGATTATACTTCGGTTCCTTGGGATCATTTTAAAAACAATTCTATTGGTAAAATGAATGATTTAGCCCAGGTGGTTGTTCGAAACGGAAGTAATTTACCTGAGAACAACCAGAACGGTAATATTGAAATTGAGTACAATGGAGTGACAGAAGGAAACTTTGTACTTGCCGCTCAGGATCTTTCAGGCGGTGCAATTAACTACGCTCCGAAAACTACATATTATTCTTATCACGATTTATCTGGAGGGTACGTATTTGATGTTTCAAAACCAGGCACTAAACAAACATTTGACATTATAACTGATGCTACGGCACCTTTTACGGATTCTGTTGTCAATGATACGACTTATTCTACTCAATACTTTGCCAATTATTATGCCTATGATGATGGAACTGCCGAAAGGGCGTATAGTTTTACTGGCGCTCAAGGACGCTTAGCAATGGGGTTTGAAGCATATGAGGCGGATTCATTAATAGGTGCAAGTATCCATTTTACACCAACCGTCGTAAATGCCGAAGGCGACTTATTTGCTTTAACCGTATGGGCTGATAACAGCGGTGTTCCAGGAGATACGCTTTATCAAGACAACTTGTTTTTTCCAAAAGAAGTTGAATATGATTTTGGTCCAAATCGATTCATTGATTATTACTTTTTTGACTTGAAACGCGTGCCGGTAAGCGGAAATTTTTTTATCGGTTGGAGACAATTCGATGCAGAACCACTTAATGTTGGTTTAGATAAGAACATTGATAAATCTGAACACCTTTTCTTCAGTTTAAATGGGGGCAATTCTTGGACCAATTCTTCAATTGAAGGCACAGTGATGATCCGTCCTATTTTCTCGACTAGTTTGAACGCTGAACTTGGTATTGAGGAAAGCATAATTCCAGAAACGAAGTTTGTTTTGTATCCCAATCCAACTAGCACACAAATCACCTTGAAAGCGGAAAATGGTTTGGTGCAAGGTATGTCTGTGTACAATCTGCAAGGACAACTGGTGGTAAAAACAGACCAAGAAACTGCAGATGTTAGTCATTTGAAACCAGGAGTATATTTGGTTAAACCAGCGAGTTCTGAACAAACGATTCGCTTGATAAAAAATTAATGATCGAAGAGGAAGAAGATAAGGTCGATTCTGACCAAGAAGGAGAAGAAGAATTATTCGAACATTTTCGTTTCAAAGCGGAACCGGGATTAGTCATCATACGCATTGATAAATATTTGATGGATCGGATGCCAAATACAACCCGTAATCGCCTTCAAAATGCCGCGAAAAACGGTAATATTCTTGTCAACGAAAAGAAAGTAAAGCAGAACTACAAGGTAAAACCCTTGGATGAAATCAGTATTGTTCTGCCATTTCCTATGCGCGATCTGGAATTAGTCCCAGAAGATATTCCAATAGAAATTATTTATGAGGATGATGATTTAGCCGTGGTCAATAAACCCAGCAACATGGTTGTCCACCCAGGTCACGGTAATTACACCGGAACTTTGGTGCATGCCTTGGCGTTTCATTTCAATAATTTGCCTGATAAATCGGAAGAGTTTTTTGGCCGTCCAGGACTTGTTCATCGCCTAGATAAACACACAACGGGTTTAATGGTTATCGCGAAAACTGAACATGCATTAACACATTTGGCCAAACAGTTTTTTGATAGAACTACAGAACGTTTATACTGGGCGTTAGTTTGGGGTGATGTGGAAGAGGCTGGCACTGTAACAGGAAACCTTGGAAGATCATTAAAAAACCGAAAACTTGTAACCGTTTTCCCTGATGGTGATTATGGTAAGCATGCAGTTACACACTATAAGCCTATTCGAAATTTTGGACTGGTGACACTTGTCGAATGTAAATTAGAAACCGGGAG
>DGBF01000175.1:0-189 GCA_002384725.1 Flavobacteriales bacterium UBA4011 | reverse complement strand
GAACGCAAAATATTCTCGTTTTATCGATAATTGTTTTAAATTGATTGATGGTCAAGCTTTGCATGCCAAAACATTGGGGTTTGAACATCCCGTATCTAAAGAATACATGCGTTTTGACTCAGAACTTCCTAAAGGTTTTTCTGAAATAATAAGAAAATGGGAAACATACACGAAAGAATTACCTTAGCG
>DGBF01000181.1:13235-14807 GCA_002384725.1 Flavobacteriales bacterium UBA4011 | reverse complement strand
GCTAAAGTGTACAAGCTTTGTGTAACAGCTACATTAGTAAACGTTAGTTTATTTTCTCTGCTGAATTTTTTCCAAAGTTCGAAATCTGCGCCAACCGCTTTGCTTACTGCAAAGACTTCTACATTTCGCCCTTTAAATTTTTCTGTATACAGTTGTTCTAATTTAGGTGTCACTTTTTTACAATGTCCGCAATCAGGTGACCAGAAATACAAAACTTTGTATTCGGCATCTAAACTGTAAAAGTCGGCCCAGTTTTGATCCGTGGTGTCTCTTAAGCTGATATTTGGAGGAGCCACACCTAAAACGGTGTTTTTCTTGCCATCCATATGTTCACATACAGATTCCAATTTATCCTCTGTCATCCAATAAGCAGGTGATTTTCCATCGGCATTGCGTGCACAATAATAACGATCCAACATATAAACTGGAACCTTGTCCATTCCCATTATTTTGCTTTTCTGGTATTTCAAAATAATTTCTGTAACGGCATATTGGAACATCTTTGATTTCGGATTCAAATTGTCGCAAAACTTAAAGGAGTATTTCACGATGGTATCCCAATGCTGGAGCATTACTGTTTTGGAAAAATACTGATCCAATTTATTTCCGAAAATTGGTGTGTTCACCAAACGGTCATCCGTAAAGTCTATATTGTCGAAATAATGCCCAAAGAAATAGTGGTAATTGAAAAGAGAATCTAATTTCTTACCATCTACGTCCACTGGAGCTTCAGGAATAACGACTTCCAACGACATGTTTACAATTTTCGAAACGAGTTTGTCCGAGTTGTCTGCGATTAATTTCTTTTGATAAACTAAAACCTCCTTCGAAATGCTATTTATTTTCTCCGATATTGCTTCGTATTCCGGAGTTCCTTCTGTCTGCGAATTTCTGTCTTCCACCAACTTGTTCGCAAAGGTTTTCTTGTCACTTAAAAAATGAATATAGGCGAAGAATACTTGGTTTTCAGCGGACTTTTTGACCTTCATCTCTTTGATGAAATCTTTCATGTCCGTTTCAAGGTACAATTCGGGCTCCGCGTTGTAGATGAATTCAAAATATTTTTGGTCGGGGAGTAACAAGCCCATAATTCCAGCTTCTTGTTTCGAACCATTGAATTCTACCATCCCATTTTTCATGAAGGCCGTATCAGCATACAACAATTTCTTACCGTAATACTTAATTAAATGAACAGTCGTATCTGGAACTCCAGTTACTTTAAATTTCATTTTTTGCCCGACAACGGATGAACTCAGTATGGTGATAAAAACAAGTAGGAGAAAATTCTTCATAGTTTGATTAATTGTTTTTTCATGTGTTTTCTAAAGACGAACAAAATTAGTATTCGTGTCCGTTTTAACAGAACTTTAACACAATTAATATTCGTTAAAAATTCCTTTTTTAGCGTTGAAGTAACTTGACAATCCAAATAGAAGATAGGCTAGAACCAAAGCTGCTATCGACATCCATGCTAAATCTGTGCCAATGTACAATCCGCCGGTCTCAAACATGTTGTCGAGGAAATATTTGAAAACGAAAAATATACCCACTCCGATGACGGAAACCATTCCC
>DGBF01000181.1:0-13151 GCA_002384725.1 Flavobacteriales bacterium UBA4011 | reverse complement strand
GACGGAAACCATTCCAAATATTTTCATAAAATACATGGAGAAACTTCGAATCAAATCTTTTGGTGGGTAACCCATTCGTAACAAGGTTCTTACTTCGTATGCGTTTCTAGATAATAACAATTGTAAATACTGAATAAGGACTAAACCAGAAACAAAAACGGCAATTATCGAAACGCCCAGAACAACGAAAATTAATGTTCCAACTACACTTTTCAGTCGACCAACCACCATTTGCGAGTTTTTCGATTCCAAACCTCGTTCTTTCAGCATCTCCTCAACCAGACCAAACTCACTTTCCTTACCGGAAATCATAATTTGGGTGATTTTATTTTCGATAGTACCAGCGTACACTTCGTTTCCGTATTGCATGAACGACGAGGGAACTAGGATGGAAGACACCTCGTTTGTAAATCCGATGATTTGAACGTTGACATGTTCTTCCTTGCTTGAATTATTCGGATCGCGAAGGCGGAATTTGAATTTCAACTTCATGGCCAAATCGTCCGAAACTTGCGGTATGTCTTGCGCGCTCATGAAGGTGTTGAGCATAACTATGAATTCTCTAGGAAGAATGATAGGTACAAAGGCATCGCCTTTTTTCCATTTCCAGTTCGGAACTTTGATATCTAAAAAGTCAGCATCGACCGTTTGAACAAAAACATCTGAACGGAAATAAGGAACGAGTTTTTCTGTTCTATCGGTTTCAAACGAAACATCGAAATTGTTGCTTTCAACAGGTTTTACGTCTTGAATAAAGGATTTCGCCTTGATTTTTTCGATTTCTTTTAAAGAAAAGTCAGTTTTGGTCAAATTCAAGGTACTTGCATTGCTCACTTTCTTTTGAACGATGATCGTATTGGGTCCAAGAATTTCTTCTCCTTTTCCAAATTCATTCACTTTAATCAAGTAGTGAATAGAGGTTACGAGAAAAGTAATTCCCATGAAGGCGCCAATCATCGCAACAATCAGTTGTTTTTTATCCTGATTTCTGAATAGAATTTTGTTCAGCATGGTATTATAATTTTAATTCTCGTGTATAGTTGTAATCGTAGGTGTCGCCTAGAGATGTTAGGACAAATCCTGCACCCAATTCTTCGCAACGTTCGTGGATTAATTGCATGCATTTCTGCGCGTTTTCCTTGTCCAGGTGCGAAAAAGGTTCGTCCATAATCAACCATTCGAAAGGTTGACTAAGTGCTCTTGCAATTGCCACTCTTTGCTGCTGTCCCATGGAAAGCAATCCACAATCTTGTTTCCATTTGTCACCAATTCCTAGAAATTCGAGTTGTTTTTTTAGCGTTTCGATGGTCATACTTTCTTGCAACATGTTTTTTAGAATAAGATTGTCTTCGACGCTCAAATTGGGAAACAATTGTAAATCTTGAAAAATAACCGATATTTTACCTTGACGAATAGGTGTCCAATCATCGGGTGAAAACGTTTTAATGTCAACTCCGTCGTATGTAATCTCGCCGGAATAATCTTTCCGCAGACCAATAGAGGTCAAGGTGAAAGTCGATTTTCCTTTTCCGCTGGAGGCGTTCAAAAGAATTCGTTCGCCAGAATTGAGCTCAATTTTATTCCCCCAAATACTCTCTGCACTATGGTTTATTGATGCAAGTGGAGTAGGCATAACCTGATTAAAAACAATATTCATGTGTCGCTTTTTACGGAGTGATTTTCAATAATCATTCCAAAGTTAAGAGATGATTTCTTTTTGGCATAAGTCTTCGATTATTTCATCCAATCGACCTTGGGTTGTAGTGGAGGTAAGCCATTGATTATCATTGTCTCTGCGAAACCATGTGAGTTGACGTTTGGCATATCGACGACTGTTTTGTTGAATTTGAGAAATAGCCTCTTCAAGAGATATTTCTCCGGAAAGATGAGCGAAAATCTCTTTGTAGCCAACTGTATTCATACTTTGTAAATGCGAAAAATGGGCAACACCTTTTACCTCTTTGACTAATCCTTTTGCTATCATTTGCATCACACGTTGATCAATTCTTTTGTATAGCTCCTTTCTCGGAAATTCTATCACGTAACGAAGGGACTCAAAATTTCTTTTTTGTCGAGAATTCGTTCGTACTTGCTTCATTGTTTTAGCTGAAAGCGAATTGATTTCCAGTGCTCTTATTAAGCGATGTGGATTATTCAAATCAACAATTTCTGCATATTCTGGATCTCGTTTCATAAGTTCCAGTTGAAGCGACATTAATCCCTCTTTTTCGAGTTTCGCTTGCCATTCTTTCTTGACTTTTTCATCGGAAGGCAAAGGATCTAAACCGCAACATAGCGCATCTATGAATAATCCTGAGCCACCTACCAAGATCGCAAAGTTTTGATTTTCAAATATTTTATCTAAAACAGATAAGGCTTCTTTTTCAAATTGAGCAGCAGAAACAGGGTTTTCTATAGAATGTGAATTGATGAAATGATGCGGCGCGCTATTGATTTCTTCTGGGCTTGGTTTTGCTGTGCCAATCGAGATTTCGGTGTAGAATTGGCGAGAATCTCCGGATAGAATTTCACAGTTCAACTGCTGAGCTAGAGCAATAGCCAATTCCGTTTTACCGCTGGCTGTGGGACCTTGAAGTACGATTAATTTCTTGTCGGAACTCATTTGTACAAAACCTTGTATTCTAGATAACGGGCGTAGATTTCCCTCACATATTTATAAGTGATTGTTCCACGCATCGCACCATGACGAACAACTTCATCGCCATAAAACTCCTTTTTGGAAAGTCGCAGTATCATATCTTCAACATTGTTATCCCAAATTTTTGGGTCTTTGCCATATTTGGTGGCGAGTCGTTGGGCATCGTAAACGTGTCCTTGCCCGCAGTTATAACTTGCCAAAGTAAACTTCATGCAATTAAGGTCGTCTTTGATAGTTTTCTTCCAAATTTTAAAGTCATGACTGATTTTCTTTGCACCACCATTGATTTGCACCTCAGGCGGAGAATCATGATAAACCCCATACGTTGGACCAATTTCTGGCATGAATTGCATCATGGAATACGCTCCTCCAAATGAAACAGCGTTGGGGTTCAAGCGAGATTCTTGGAAACTCAAAGCTGCCAGCCATCGCCAATCTACATTGTGTTTGGTGCCTGCATCGCGGAAGAATTGCTCATATACTTCTAACTTTCCTTTCGAATAGTTCTTAGTAGACGTTACTTCTGTTTGGTCTTCGTCTCGATAACCCATTTGTCCTAGCTCGAAGTATTTATGATAGATGTATTTGTACACAGGTGTTTTTGTGAATCCATCCAGCCAATTATCCATTCTTGCTTTTAAAAGGGGACTTGACATCCGCATACCGAAGGCAATTTTTTGTTTTGCTGAAAGAGGCACACTGACGTCTAAGTTATCAAAGAAACGCGCATTAATTTGTGCCACGTTCTGTTCAACTACTGTGTAATCAATCATCCCTTCTGAAACCATTTCAATAAGTTCTTCAGTTCCAATTATTCCATTTTCTTTCCGGATATAAATGGTATCACCAATTTCTTCTTGCAGGTTTTTTAAGCGATCGTAGTAACTAGATTCTTTCCAAACGTTGACGTTCTTTTTTGCTAATTGCGAGGCGTCGGTGACGAAAAGGGTCGTTCCTAATGAATCTGATTTTGCATTTCTTTGCACCAAGACTTGAGGAATACTCATGAGTGGTCGACTAAAATTGATGATCTTTTTTCTATCCGCAGTAACGGTAAGGTTACAGGCAATTACATCGCCATCGCCATTTTTAACTTCATCGATGACATGGTCTAGGTTATCAATAACCTTTACTTCCAATTCAATGCCTAATTCCTTCGTGAACTCTTTTAAAATTTCGTATTCAAAACCCATTTCCTTCTCCCGGTACTCGAAATAAGAGCTAGAGCTGTTTTCGGCTAAGACGACCAACTTTCCTCTTTTGATGATTTTGTCTAAATCGAAAACGTACTCATTTGTATCGTAAACCTTTGGATTTTCTTTTTCCTCCATCACACAGCCCAAAAGAAGAAAAGTCAGTACGAAGCTGACCAATAGGAACTTATATGTGGATTCCGCCATTGAAATTTGAATAAGGAATATGAAAGTTACAAAATAATTGTGAAACTTGAGATTACTTGGGGAGAAGGACGAGATTGTTCAAATAAACATGTGCGTCTTTCATGTATAAATCGAATGCTTTTTCTATCTCTGGTCTGAACTCATGGAATACATCAAGACCATTCACCAGTTGATTTTCGAAGGAAATTCTACGGGATACACCTTGACACGCTTTGTACAATCCGTTTTCAAATTGATATTGGTACAGCCAGTTTTTTTCTCCCATTTTGGTAATTACCAATCGAAAATGATCAGTGTATTCGTTGTGAGAGAGGTCCACACAGTCATAGAAACTTTGCGTGAAATCGGCTAAATCTTGTTCGTGGAAATCTTTCCATCTTTCCGCCAGGAGATGATCGAAATATAAATCGATAGCGACACCAGCAATCTTGGGTAAAGGTTTGTATAGAATTTGGAGTAGTTCATGAACCGCAGGATGATTATCGATGTACGAGTCAATGCTTCGGTGCAGAAACACACCTTGTTGCGTTTTTTGTCTTAAATAAGACAAATCCTTCCCTCGAACGAAATCACCAAAGAGATTGGCGAGCATAAGTTCTTTATCGTTTCGAGAGAAAAGGAGGTGTCCGAGGAAATTCATCAGCTAAATATAGTGGGAAGAGATGAATTATACGAATTTAAGTAGGGATCCGTTTGGTTTAGTTGGTGAAGTGACGGAACGCTGATGACGCGGATTTCGCTTGATTTTTACAGATTTATTAGAAGAACAGGATTGCCTGTTAAATAACAGAACGTCTAAGTTTACTTCTCGCACTAAGGTGGAATAAATTCAAAATCAAAAGAAGATCTGTGTAAATCCGTTTAATCTGCGTTCAGTTCACCATTATTTTGAGACAAAAAAAATCCTGTCTCGTTTGAAACAGGATTACAGACTTATTTATCTTAATTAATATTCGTCTTCGTTGAATAAGAAATCTTCGCGCGATGGATAGTCAGGCCAGATATCTTCGATACTTTCGTATACGTCACCTTCATCTTCCAAATCTTGTAAGTTTTCAACCACCTCAAGTGGCGCTCCTGCTCGGATTGCGAAGTCGATTAACTCATCCTTTGATGCTGGCCATGGGGCGTCTTCTAAATATGAGGCAAGTTCGAGTGTCCAATACATTTCTAATTGTGTTTTTATTGTTTAATTTTCGGCAAAAGTAACCTTATTTTCAAAACTTCCAAATTTTGAGCAGTAAAGTTTACAGAATAATATCACCAATTGCATAACCCGCATTTTCAGGAAGGCAGAAAACCTCGCTTTTGTGCAGTTTGTAATCCATTTCGTTTATAGCAACAAACACACTGTCGTTGGATGGATTTATAAAAGTTAATTTACCGGCTGCATCTGTAAAACGATATTGTGTACCTTCTGATATTCATTGTACACCAACGAAACCAATATATTTGGGATTGGAATAAGTCCGTTCCAACAACCCGTCCAGTTATATTATTCGGACTTTGACCGAAGGGATTAAAAACGAATAATAGAAGAGCAAAGTACAGTAATAATCTGGTCATATTTTAGTTTTAAGATTTCTAAAATACTTGTTTTGGTTTCGCAAAACAGGATGTTTACTTTAATTTACAATACCTTACAGTTTTTTGGGAAGTAAAAATGATTCACATTCTAGGTGTCCAAGGACTTTCTTCCACCCCCAAATCTTGGGTCAATTTCCGGCTTAAAACGAACAAATAGTCGCTCAAACGATTCATGTATTGAGGTACAATTTCTTCGACGTGGTCGTGACTTCCTAAATCGACTATGATTCGTTCTGCTCGTCGGCAAATGCATCGTGCAACGTGGGTGTGCGAAACGGTTGTGTGTCCACCGGGCAATACAAACGAACGCATTTCGGGCAGTTCTTTGTCCATTTCGTCCATCCAATGTTCAAGGTTGATGATGTCTTGATCAAACAAGCCTGGAATCTTCATTTTCGCTTTTTCAGGATCGCTGGCCAAATGAGAACCAATGGTGAACAAACGATCTTGGATTTCGAGAATCTGACGGATATATTCTTTGTCAATTTCTTGATCACGCACTAATCCCAAATAGGAGTTGAGTTCATCGACTGTGCCGTAGGATTCGATTCGTATGGAAGATTTGGGAACTCGCGTTCCGCCTATAAGTGAGGTTTGACCTTTGTCGCCTTTTTTTGTATAAATTTTCATAGTTGAATTTCCTTTTTTTTTCGCTTTAACTCAGCAATATTGTTTTTTTTGGTTTCCGTTCGATTGGCTTTCGACCAATCTGTCCAATAAACATGATTTAGATCCAAATAGTTCAATTGGAAATCGAGCCACTCTAATTCTGAAAAATCACGACCATAGAATGAATATTCTATTCTCAATCTTTCGGCAATTTCAAAATAATCGGGTCGTCCAAAATAGTCGTGATCTGCATCTGAGATGATTTTATCGTAGATGTTTTGCACGTCAAATCCAGCTTTGGTCGAATGTATCATTTCACAAACAAGTTGAATTTGCTCCTCTGAATAATCGTAAGCGGGCAATTCTGTTTCTGCCATTTTTATCGCCAATAGTTCGTTGTGTTCATGTTGGTGAATGAATCCTAGGTCATGATAAAGTGCTGCCGTTCGAATGAGATCTACCTCTTGGGTTTTTAGTTTTTCTTGATGTGCAATCTCTTCAGCGATTCGTTCCACGTTAATGGTGTGCTCGCAACTGTGGTATTTTAGGGTATCGGAAAGTTGAGTTGAAAGTTTTAGGAGCACATTCTCACGCATTTCGTTGAATTGAAATGGATGTTGAAGTATGTGGGTTGAAATATCCATGCGCTGATAAATCGAAGGTAAGAAAAAAATGGGGTTGATTTAGGTGAATTGGGGAGGTAAAATTTTGAGTTATAAAAAATCACCCAATAAAAATTTAAATGTTTAGATGAAACGCTGTTGATAACTGTTTTAAAATTCAGTTAATCAATTGTTTACGAAATCAAGAAAGATGCATTAAATCTCCATGTTAGCTATCGCTTGCTCTATTGGAAAATCATTCTCCGTTAGCTCCAAAATCCGCTGAATGACTCGATCAACAGTCGCGTCAGGACAGGACGCACCAGAACTAATGATAATTCGCAAGGGTTCATTATTGAGATTCACCTTCACTTTCTCTTCCATTTTTCGGTGAATATCGAAACTCGACCACTCTTCTTTGGCGTGTAATTTTGTTTCGTCATTGATGAAGTAAGTAGTGAATTTCTGGTGCAATAACTCAACCAAATGTGTCGTATTCGAACTGTTATATCCTCCAACAACCAGGGCAATATCTGCCTTTATGTCGAGTAACCCCATGGTCGAACTCTGGTTGTCATTTGTTGCATAGCAAAGCGTATCACGCGTATCGGCTATATGATCCTTAACATTTCCTTCGCCATATTTATCGATCATCGTTTGACGCAGATAATCGGTAATTTCTTGCGTTTCTTTGGCCAACATCGTGGTTTGGTTCACAACTCCAATTTTTTCTAAGTCTTTCTCTGGATTAAAATTCTCAGAATATTTGCCTTCGAAATCTTGATTGAATTGTTCTAATGACGCCTTCCCAAGAATGAAATTAGAAAGTTTCTCAGCTTCGATAATATCTTTGATGACCAAACTTGGTGCATTTTGTTGACTGTGTGAGAAGGTAGCACGAGTTTCTTCGTGGCTATATTTGCCGTGAATGATTATTGTATGGTCACTTTCTCCCAATTTAGCGGCACGATTCCATACTTTTTCCACAAAAGGACAAGTTGTATTATACGCATTGGTTTGAACACCAATTTCATTCAGTTTAGCTTCAATTTCTACTGAGGTACCAAAGGCTGGAATGATGACTATGTCTTCTGCCTTAATCTCACTCCAAGGAATCAATTGTTTGCCCAAAGTGTCTTGTATGAACTCTAATCCGTGACTTTGTAAATCTTCATTTACACCTGGATTGTGAATTATTTGGCTCAACAAATAAATACGCTTCCCCGGATTTTCAGCGATGGCTTTATAGGAAATTTCGATTGCATTTTCAACTCCATAACAGAAACCAAAATGACGAGGAATCCAAAATTGAACGGTTCCGAAATCCAAAAGGGCAGGAGAGAAGTCCTTTTTTCTTGGGTCGTCCAGTTTGCGTTTGTTCTTAACGGCAGATATAATAGGCGAACGGTAAAAGCTGGGGATTTCGAATATTTTCATGCTTGATTATGGTACTACAAAGTTACTGATTTTTGTTTGAATTTATAAGTATCGTTAGAAGACTCGGCGAATTAAAAATCAACTAGTTTTTCCAGCTTTGCGTTTATATTGCCTCAAATTTTACGACAAATGTTGAAGTCGCCATCTATTGGACCAATTCCACTTTATCTAACTGCAGTTCGAATGATTCATTATTTTTATTGGCAATTAAAAAGGTGATTTCTTCCAAAGTCGAATGTTTAAAATTTGGCAGATCTAATTTTCTGCCCCTAAAAGAAGGATATAGTTCGCTAAGTTCAATTTGAATCGTTTGCCATTCGCCTGAGGTAGAAAATGTTGTGATGTAGGAATACTTTTGATTCTTATTCGCCTTGACTCTAAACTGATAGTTTTTCCCATCTCCCTTAAGTCGAATCTGCACCACGTCGCTAACTTTGGTTTTTATTTTCTCAAAACTATATTGAACAGAAGCAAAACCGCCGTTATTTTTTGTTGAGACAGAACCAGAGAAAACACCATTGCCTTGTTCGTTTATTTTTATTGAACTGGTCGATATGCCGCCCATCACACTATCATTAACAATTCGCCATTTTGTGAGGGATGAATTTTCGTTAAAATCAAAAATTGTTATGTTGTCGGTCGACATAAAGAGAAAGATTATTGAAAGGAAAAACGTCATACACATAAAGATTAGGAAATTATAACAGTTCTGTGAGCTTTTAGTTTTCGATTGTTCAGTTTTTACTCAAAACAAACAAAAACGGTCAAAAGCTATTGCCTCTGACCGTTTCCTCTTTTTTCCATATAACTATAAGAAAATCTTCATATCCTTGTTGTGTTTCACGCGGTATCGGAAATTGATATTTTCTTTTTCTTTCGGTTTGATTTTTAACTTCCATTCGAGATTACCTGTTTTTTCGGTGTGTATTGCTCTGTCTTTGTCCAATACTGTAATCTCTATTTCAGGATTCGTCGTGATTGGAATTTGATCCAAAACGATAATTTCTACTGGTGCCGATTTCAAATTTCTGATTTCAATATTGTAGGCTTTCGTTTGTTCCTTGTTGTTGCCAACAATTCTTTCCTTGCATTCGTCTTTCATCAAAGTACGACGAACGATAATGTTTGGATCTTTTCCTAAACTGAAGTTCACCGTGTCGTCCAATTGCGAAGGATTCAAGTATGTTTCTCCAATATAACTATCATCGAAGAAGATATTGGCTTGAGCTGGAACCAATTGTAATTCGGAAAGATTTGTCAATTCAGCAATTAAATACGCCTGTTGATCCAATTTTGGAATAGTGTAATAGCGATATTGAGCAGGAATATTCATGTTTTTAATCAAAACCATGTGTTGTTCATTGTTGCTTTTGATATCGTACGGCAAGTCAATTTGAAATTCAGCTGAAATCATATGATCCACGACAGTTGTGAAATCTGCTGTTGTTTTAGCATTGTATGCAACTCCTGAATTGTTTGTGTAAACAGCGTCTTCAATAGCTTCTGTAACTGGTCTTGGGACATTGCCGTAATTGCCGTTGTTGTTCCGAGAAATTTCCAAATTCTTGCGTTTGTTGTCCAATTCTTTTTGTTGCAATTGGTAGTTATTGTAGGTGATGTACCACGGATGCATTGTCGGCAAAGTTTTATTCTGGAAAGGATTGTTGGTGGAAATATTTAATTTGATATTCTCCCAATCTTCACCTGAATTCTGATAGACTTGCGCCTTGTAGTTCATGTTGATATTTCCACTTGTTACATCTGCACGCATGTCGTAAAGTGGTGTCCAACCTGCTTCGCTTACGAGATAAGAAACAATCATTTTACCCGAAGCAGCTGCAGCGGATGAAAGTGTTACGGTTATTCGATGACTTGGTCCTTTCGGTTTAGGATTGAGTTTTGCATCGTTTTGGAAATTTCTCAATTTGGACAATCGAGTATTCATTTCATTTCTGACTTCCGATTTATCGGCATGTTTTTTCTTTTGAATGGTCAGATTCTGGTTGAGTTCCAACATTTTTGACATGTAGAAATCGATCGCTTGTTTCAAAAGTTGAATCGAGTCGTTTACTTTTCCCTGACTTTTCATCGTACCGTTATTGGATAAAATGTTCTTAGTGGCTGTATAAACGTCGATGTTATCCTGAATTTGTTGAATTTCATAATTGATTCGCTTCAAGGAATCTTCCAACTNNCGTGACCATGAGTAAAGGCGTTCATATTGTTCTACCGGGCTCAGCAATGTCTAATCGAACTTTTAAAGGAAGTCCCTCCAATTTTATTTCTTTCGGTTTTGGGTAAAAAAGAGAATACTTAGAATCGATAATAATCACAGAATTGCCACTTGCAATGACCTGTAGACTATTCGGGTCAATGTTTGGACTTACTCCGTCGATGATGACTTTCGTTACTCCAGNNAATAGAATAAGAAGCTTTTCGTTTGATTTGCGCTCCTTTTGCATACACCGTTACTTCGGTGATATCAGATTTAATAATGTCTTCCTCGGTAGCATATAAGGATGTAGTAAAGACAAAACTGATGAGTGTAATAAAAATTGATTTGTACATGATTGTTTTATTTTTTGATCTGTACAAGTGAGTGCTGAATGGGTTCAGCAAAAGTTGTGTGTTGGAGTTTAAGTAATTGTTTTACAATTGAATAGAGTTCAATTTGAAATTCACAAACAACTGATCAAATGACATTTAACTCAGTTATCAACAATACCTCATCTAAAAATTCCACACGAACTCAGAATTACAATTGATACTAATATTAAGCCTATTCTCATTTCTTCAACAAGATTATTCGATTATAACTCTGCATTCCCTGCATAATTGAAAACGGCATCAACCACCCAGCTATCGTGTTTTTAATTAAGTTTTTCGACATGATTTTGTACACGACTTTTGCCAAACCAACACGTTTAAAATACTTCCCAGCTAAGCGATGAAAACGACTTAAATTGGGCATGATGGCTTCGGAAATATCGTCGTTCACTTCTACTTCAAATCCGATTTTCTCTGCAATTTTCAGCCATTCTTCAATGTTGTGACCATTGTTTACGCCCATCGTTTTCTCAATGAGGTAACTCGCTTTTTTCTGATTAGGAGAGAGATGGTCGAAATTCTTCGTGCGAAAACCTTCAAAAAGAATGAATTTTCCTCCAGGCTGCAAAACACGGTGAACTTCTGAAAGCACTTTCTCCGGATTATCTGAATGACAAACGGATTCCAACTCAAAAACATAATCGAATTGCTGGTCGTTGAATTGTAGTTCATGGAAATCACCAAAAGCGACAGTTAAATTTTCAATTTCCTTCGATTTGGCTGCCGCATACTTCAAATGCCGTTCTGTAACGTCTATACCTTGAAAACCAATATTCGGATTTCGTTCCGCTAAATATTTAGAATTGAATCCTTTACCGCAACCTAATTCGAGCACTCTGGCCTCTTTTTTCTTTATGATTTCATCTATTTCTTTGACTTGCTCATAATATCCATCTTCATGAAAAACACCGTCATAGTTAATCGCCATGTGTACCGAACCTTCTTTACTGTGCGCCAAGTTGTAGCCAAAATTACTGTCTCGGTAATACTTCTGGATTTTCGTTAGGTTGATGTCTTCATTGAGAATTTTATCTGTTTCAAAAATCTTCTCAATCACGGCAAGATGCTCTTTTAAATTAGCTTCGCTTAAAAAATAATCGTTGTTCATCTTCGCCAAAAATAAGGAGTATAACGTAATGGAATCAGTTCTCAAATAAATATTTAAAAGCGTGATCGTCTAGATAAGAAGCAGGAATTCCAAGGATTACTTGTTCGTTGTAGTTGATGTTCTCCCTTGAAGCTCCAAAGACTTTTGTTTCAATCTCTTCTTGCGTATTCTTTTTCCAAATTTGCGCTTTGGTCATTTTTCCAATTTTGGGGCAAAGATACGAGGGCTTTGTAGGGTAAGGCCTACCGTTTTTGAGTGAAGTTCCTTTGAATTCAATATTTAACGCATTTCCCCAGATTCATCCAATTTTCTGTTTGGAATGAAAAATCACCTCTTCAGAAACTTCACCATTGTTCCAATTGGCGACAACTTTGAAACGTTTGTCGTTTTAATTCATGAAATCAGATTAACAACTCGACAATTCAATGTTCATCACTCCATCTTTACGATAAACTCTAAAAGTATAATTTTCCATGGTGCATTTGGGTTCGATAACAAATTGTACCTTACCTAACACTTCAAAATCAGCAATAGAACGTGTTTTGAACTTTTGTTGGTATGTGGTGTTTTGTCGAACGAAATGAGCAGGCAAACCTGAAAAAGGGTCTACTTCGACAATCGATGCGGGTGATTCCAGATAATCTTTGCTCACCTTTAAAAGGTTTTTGGTGTCATTAAATTCTATTTGAAACGTGCCTTTGTAGGCTTTTGAAGATAATGGCGACATGAAATAACTTCCTTCGTCTGGAACGACATTCACCGAAATATAATATTCGTTGTTTTTCAATTCCTCCATACTGAATTCTATCGTGTATGGATCTTTTTCTTCCAGTTTCTGATTGAATCTTCTTTGTGTTTTAGTAGCAACAGAATAAGGGTCCGAAGCTGTTCTGACAGTATTTACTTTTGTTTTTTCTGCAGAACAACTCGAAAGAGATAGGGAAATTAAAATGTATAATACCTTGAGCATAATATGGTGTATTGATTCACTTGAAAGGTAAGTAAATTCCTTCGGGCAATATCAGTTTACATTGTAAATTAGTCTAAAACTCTACCGCAAGCTACAAATATTTATGCGAACCATCGCAACGCGGATATCGTTTCGATTGACCACAATAACAGTCTTGCATACCTAATCCAGT
>DGBF01000058.1:3785-6768 GCA_002384725.1 Flavobacteriales bacterium UBA4011 | reverse complement strand
TTGATCATGATGGTTTCGTAACCACATTCTTTGGCTGCTAAAACTCCATGTACACAAGAATAATCGAACTCTATCCCCTGTCCTATTCGGTTGGGACCAGATCCAAGAACGACAACTTTCTTTTTATTGGAAACGACACTCTCATTTTCCAATTCAAAAGTGGAATAATAATAAGGCGTTTTCGCTTCGAATTCGGCCGCACACGTATCTACTAATTTATAGACACGATTGACACCCATCTCTTCTCGCTTGCTGTATACTTCTGATTCAAGACATCTCAATAAATGAGCTACTTGACGATCGGCATATCCTTTTTGTTTGGCCTCGAAAAGTAATTCTTTAGGTAAACTGTCCAAATTGTGTTTTTCTATTCGACCTTCTAGCTTAATCAAATCTTCGATTTGCTTCAAGAACCAGATATCAATTTTTGTTTTCTCAACAATTGTTTTAAAAGGAATTCCAAGTTTAATCGCATCGTAAATATGAAACAAACGATTCCAGCTTGCAAACTCTAAACTGTGTAAAATTTCTTTTTGATTAGTCAACTCTTTGCCGTCAGCACCCAATCCGTTTCGATTTATCTCAAGAGATTGACAAGCTTTTTGAAGCGCTTCTTGGAATGAACGACCAATTCCCATTACTTCACCAACCGATTTCATCTGAAGTCCAAGCTTTCTATCTGTTCCTGGAAATTTATTGAAATTCCATCGTGGAATCTTTACAATAACATAATCCAATGTTGGTTCAAATAAAGCTGAAGTCGTTTTCGTAATTTGGTTTTTCAATTCATCTAAATGGTACCCAATCGCTAGTTTAGACGCAATCTTCGCAATAGGATAACCCGTAGCCTTTGATGCCAAAGCGGATGATCTCGAAACACGAGGGTTGATTTCAATGGCAATAATATCTTCGTTTTCGTCAGGAGAAACAGCAAACTGTACGTTACATCCACCCGCGAAATTACCTATAGAACGCATCATTTTGATGGCCATATCTCTCATCCTTTGGTAGGTCGTATCAGAGAGCGTCATTGCTGGGGCAACCGTAATGGAGTCACCTGTATGGATACCCATCGGGTCGAAATTCTCAATAGAACAGATGATCACCACGTTATCGTTATGATCTCTCAGAAGTTCAAGTTCATATTCTTTCCAGCCCAATAAAGCCTTGTCAATCATGACTTCATGAATTGGTGATAATTGAAGCCCTCTCTCTAGCAAAGTGTCAAATTCAAGTGGATCATGAACAATAGATGCTCCTGCACCTCCTAGTGTATACGATGATCGAATACAAAGAGGAAAACCGAATTTTTGAGCTACCTCCTTACCTTCAAGGAAAGATTTAGCAGTCGCTTGAGGCGCCATACCAACACCAATTTCAACCATTAGATTGCGAAAAGATTCTCTATTCTCTGTTATTTCAATCGCATCGATATCAACTCCTATTAGCTTGACACCGTGCTCTTCCCAAATGCCCATTTCGTCACATTTGATGCACAAGTTCAATGCAGTTTGCCCTCCCATGGTTGGCAAAACAGCGTCAATATTGTGTTTTTCTAATATTTCAACTATGCTTTCGGGTTCAAGTGGCAATAAATAAATATTGTCTGCAATTACTTTATCCGTCATAATTGTCGCCGGATTGGAATTGATTAAGGTTACCTCAATACCTTCTTCTCGCAAAGAGCGGGCGGCTTGAGAGCCAGCGTAGTCAAATTCGCATGCTTGGCCAATAATGATTGGACCACTTCCGATTATTAGGATAGATTTTAGGGATTCGTTTCTAGGCATTTTCTGCTCAATTTTTGGGAGTTCAATTTATATACAGTTCCTGACAAATTGAAGACAAATTTACTCAAATCTTATAGATTTCTTCATTCTACTTTTCATGAGTTTTACACATAAAAAAGAGCAACTTTCGTTGCCCTTATATTATCTTAGTAAATTAACATGTCCGTCAAATCGTTCGGGTTCATCAACATTTTTTCTACTAAATTCGATAATGTATTTATAAACACCATCTTGGCTCTTCTTACCCGACTTATTTGTGCCGTCCCAACCTTGATGAATATCTTGTGAAACAAAAATAATTTCTCCCCATCTGTTGAAGATGGTTAATTTATAACTTGAAATATCTATCCCGGATATCATCACCGGGTTGAAAACAGCATTGTTTTCATCGTTATTTGGAGTAAATGTATTTGGCGCATAGAAAATCAATTCTTCCGTCAGCGAAATTGTTCGACTCGTTGAATCTACACATCCACCATCTGAGTATGCATATAGTGTAACAATCGCCGATTCATTACTCGATAAATTAAAAGTAAAACTAGGACTAGTTGCCGAAGAGGTTTGTCCATTTGGAAAAAACCAAGCGTAAGAAGTAGCTCCGACACTCGTATTGCTCATAACGGACGTTTGATCTACAACTGAAAGTGCTGCTGGAGATGGAATAAATGCAGCGGTTGGTTTAATGTCTGGTTGAATCAATCCAACTTGTGTGCTCGTTGCAACACATCCATTTGCGTCTATTATTGTCAAGGATGGATTAAACGAACCTCCGTTTTGATAAATGTGTGAAATACCTACGCAACCTACAGCTTGATTACCATCACCAAAACTCCAAGCACAATTTACAGAATTTACAGACAGATTTGTGAAATTAACCGTCAAGGGTGAACATCCTGTGGTGACATTTGCGCTAAAGCTAGACGTTGCACTAATAACGTCAATGGTAACAGAACTGTTCGCTGGACATGCAGTGCCAGAAGTCGTATAAGTTACTGTGTAATTTCCATTTATAGCCAGGGTTAAATCTATTTGCCCTGTTGTTGTATTAATTGGCAATCCGCCTGTTGCAGAAAACACACCGCCTGGTGTTCCAGTAATATTTGGTGTAGGATTAGGATCACTGCTACAATATTGCGCTTTACCATAAGCAAATGTAGCGTCGTCAATTGGCGTGACATTAAAACAAACAGTTG
>DGBF01000058.1:0-3727 GCA_002384725.1 Flavobacteriales bacterium UBA4011 | reverse complement strand
TAACATTAAAACAAACGGTTGTGTCAAACGTACAACCGAATTGATCTGTGGATTCAAAAACGTAACAACTAACACCAGTCGCAACAGGAGTTACGGATATCGTATTTCCAACATTTGATGTTATTGTAGAGTCTGGAAGCCAATTGGCGGATATCGATGGAGTGAAATTGTTATTGGTTGAATAAAGGGAAGGGTCAAAATCAATAGCCCAATTAAATATTGTTCCATTATCTGAGTTTAAACCATCTGTTATTGTAATCGTCCAATCCCCATTTAAAGGACAACCTATCAAGTTTCCAAACCCTTGGTCTGGCAAATAATTTCCAGCTGGTATGTAAAATGCACCTGCAACAGCTGTGCCATCTTGATCGGTATAGTTTTGAACAGGAGGGGTTCCAATGGCAGGTTCAGCTATAGAATATATTGTATTTGCCGCGGTGTTTGTGAAGCAATAAGTGTATGGTAACCCAAGAGTTGAAGAAAGATCATCATCCACTGGTTGACCAAACTGAACGCTATTTACAGCTCCTGGATACGTGATGTACAGATCAATTGAGGTGCCGTTTGGACAACTCAGGGTAATAGTTAAGTCGTGGATATAAGAATGCTCCAAATCAAGGCAAATAGATGAAATATCTGAAGCGCTCGAAATCGTTGCAGCTGGACCGAAACAATCCAAATCCAAGTCGTTGGCATAGGACACTCCTACTCCATCTGGAATTACTGTAGTATCTATATTCGAAGATTCGCAGAAATACATCAATGGTGCTGCTTGCACAAATCCTGACAAGTCATTCGTTTGGCCTAGACAGATATCAGTTGCAAGTACGTTTGTTCCAGTATAAGTTGGTGCACCGGAAACACGAACCTTTAAATTTATGTCATTCGCATTTGTACAACCGTTGACATCAGTGATGTTTAGATCTAAATCAAAAACGCCAGCTGTTGAATATGTATGAGAGGATATTGCGGTATTACCGATTGTTAAATCTCCAAAAAACCATTCAAAAGACGAACTTGCATTTGTTTGTGTATAATTTCCAGGGGAATTTGGATAATTACCCCCGCCATTGACCGTCACACTCTGTCCAAGACAAATATCGATAAACCCTCCAACCGCTGCCGGGCTTGTTGAATTAACAACTGCAGTAAAGGCTTGGCATGGAAAAACACATGAAATATTCGCACTAAAACCAGCTAAATTTGTCGTTGCATCCGATTGAAAGACCAAAGTTAAACAGCCAGTTGCGTTAGATGCCTGAACAGAAAACGCTGGCAGCGAACCTCCATAAGTACCGAGAATAGGAGCCGCAATTGAATTTCCATCATAGATGGTCAAATCATCGAAATTGAGTTCGGTGTTAAACAAAGTAAACGAAAGTAAAACTGATGCTCCTGGGGTCCCAGGGCAAATTGTCGTTGTAATGTTAGAGTTGTTCGGGTAATTTGCCAAACCGCCCGGATCTAGAAGGGTTCCAGAGCAATTGTTTATAGTTGTATTGGTCATGGTTAAATTTTGACCGTAACAACTCGTGCCAATTAATAAAAAGATGCAAGCAATCCAACGGTGAAAATTTGTTATATTCTCCATGTTATATTCTATTTAATTGTTTTTGCGATGGAATACAAATAAAATAATCTGTATTCCCTAATTTATACATCTGAGGTTGCATACCAGGAATCCATTCAAAAACCAAAGGATTATACAACTCATTATTTAAAATGTATAGGAACTCTTCGATTGTTGTGGTTTTCCCTTTCTCGTGCATTGGAATTACTTCAATTTCGACAACGCCTTTTGTTTTAATATCACCCTTTAAAATGATGAAACCAGTTGTAGCATATTTCAAAAGAAAATCTAATTTACCGGGATTAGACTCTTTTAAACTTTCAGCATAGTTTTCGCCATACACTTCAATAATTTTAGTCAATTCAACGTTATCGGTTTGACCGAAAGCCAGTTGAAATACAACCAAGAATGGTGTAAAAAAGTATTTTTTCATTTTTTTTAAACTATTTCAAGCCGCAAATTTAAAGTATCTGAATCACTTTTCATTCTCATCTTATCGAAAGTTATTCACCATCAATCCAAGGATATGCTTTAACAAGTTTTCTTTGTGTTTCAAATTCCTTACTCAAAGGTTTTATTTCATGGCAGTAGGTCCAATTGGCCAGTGGCGGCAAACTCATTAGGATACTTTCTGTGCGCCCTACAGACAAAAGACCAAATTTTGTCCCACGATCATTTACCAAATTAAACTCAACATATCTCCCACGACGATGATTTCTCCATTGAATATGTTCGTCCGTATAAGTCTTTGATTTATTCATTTCAACTTGATGACCATATAGTTTTGGAAAAGACTCTCCTAACTCTGTACAAAAATCAAACAGATTCTGTTTAGAAACGTTTTCGTCATGCACCTGATGGTCGAAAAATATACCGCCAATCCCTCTTGTTTCATTACGATGGGGAATAAAAAAATAATCGTCGGCTTGTACTTTGAATTTTGAATAAAAATCAGGATTATATTTGTCGCAAATCTGCTTTAATCCAAGATGAAAATCGGTCGCGAGTTTCATGTCGATATAATGTGGTGTAAGGTCTATTCCTCCCCCAAACCAGTATACACCGCTATCCAGTTCAAAATACCGCACGTTCATGTGTATAATTGGGATAAAAGGATTAGAAGGATGTAAAACAATAGAAACGCCTGTTGCGAAAAAAGAATCTCCATCAAGACCCAGTTGTTTTTTCATAACAGCGGAAACATCGCCATATACTTTTGAAAATGCAACGCCCCCTTTTTCAATAATTCCACCATCAGCAATGGTCATCGTTTTTCCACCACCACCCTCAGCTCTTTCCCAAGTGTCCGTTTGAAAAGATTGTTTACCATCAATGCTTGTCAAGTCAGAAACAATTTTTTCCTGAAGTAACTTAAAACGCTGCGCAATCTGATCCTTAGTCATTCATCTCCTTCAGTTTCACGAAGCTATAACCATTATGCTTTAGAATTACACAATTGGTATTCTCATATCCATTGCCTTCACCTTTTTGCTCCATTACGAAGTTATTCATGATTCCTTTTCGAGGAGTTTTCCCCATAAGAAGACTTTGACAATAGAACATAGTTACGTCGTATCCTTGAAGCGCCATTTTTGACACTTGTGTGCGGTATGATTTACGGTAACTTTTGTCGAAATTCTTTGTTCTATCGTTTTTGTAATTCAAATCATATGAAGTTGCGAAATGAACCTTGAATTTTGCCAAATGTTCATCAGTCAAATTTGAAAAATACTCCCAATCTTTCGTGCCATAAACAGTAACGCTAACAGATTCATTCGCTATGGTTGTTTGATTTAAATTTGATAAGAACAATCCTACTTCAGTTTTATCCGAGCATAAATAAATAATATGGTAATTCGTGTTTGGTTTTATAAATGTCGTAAAATCCTTTGTTGTTGTCTCAATGATTTTTGGAAGACTGTCTTGATTCTTACTCAAAGCATTGAATCCATTTCTGAAGCTTTGGCTTAAAACTTTGTCTTTTTCAGAATCGGGAGTTATCAAAATGATTTGTTCGTTATTATGCGTCGCTGCAATAAACTTCGCCAATTTCTCATTCAAGGTAACGTCAGATGTTACCGCTTCATATACGAAGGGATTATTACGTAAAATTTCATAACTCGTAGCAACTGGACACACCATTCTAACTCCATGGTC
>DGBF01000164.1 GCA_002384725.1 Flavobacteriales bacterium UBA4011 | reverse complement strand
CTGTTACGATGGTGCCGTGCCATTTTCAGTCATGAATCTAGAAGGGATAGAACAAAACGTAATCATGATTGACTCTGTATCCAAGCGCTTTTCGATGTGTGGAGCGCGAATCGGTGCACTTGTGACGAAAAATAAGGAGGTATACAACACTGCTTTGAAATTTGGTCAAGCGAGACTTTCGCCGCCAACCATTGATCAAATTGCAGCAGAAGCAGCGCTCAATGCTCCACAAAGTTATTTCGACGATGTCGTAGAAGAATACGTAGGACGACGAAATATTTTAGTGGAAGGTCTAAACAGCATTCCAGGAGTCTTTTGTCCTATGCCTCGAGGCGCTTTTTATTGTGTTGCTAAATTTCCTATTGATGATGCAGAAAAATTTTGCCAATGGTTGCTTGAAGATTTCGACTTGAATGGTGATACCGTGATGATGGCTCCAGCATCTGGCTTTTATTCCACTCCAGGTTCGGGTAAACAAGAAGCTCGATTGGCTTATGTTCTACAAAAAGAATCTTTGGCTAAGGCAATACGTTGTTTAGAAGCGGCATTGAAAGTCTATCCTGGCAGAACAATCTAGTAAAATATTGACTAAAAAAAAGGTTATCCTAGTGCTGGATAACCTTTTTTTTTGGTTTGTTGTAATAGGTTTTATTTCATTAAAATCTTAATTACTTTGTTTCCTGTATCTAATAATCTAAATAACTATGAATTGCTATGCAACGCGATATAAAATTACGAGCAATACTGATTTGGTAATCTGATCTATTTAATACTTTTCATTATTCAAATATTGAAATCATAAAAAAAGGCTGACCTAAGCCAACCTTTCACTGTTTTTAAGAGAGATTAATTCTTGAAAAACTTCAAGCTTAAACTCAGTGTTTCTTTTATTTTTTGTCTATCCACGATATAATCCAGAAAACCATGTTCCAAAACAAATTCTGCAGTTTGGAATCCTTCAGGTAAATCTCGTCCAATAGTTTCGCGAACAATTCTCGGACCAGCAAAACCAATTAAAGCTTCAGGTTCAGAGATGTTTAAATCGCCCAACATGGCAAAAGATGCGGTAACTCCACCTGTTGTAGGATCGGTCATATATGAAATATACGGTAATCCCGCTTCAGACAGTTGCCCTAACTTACCCGAAATCTTCGCCATTTGCATAAGAGAAAATCCAGCCTCCATCATACGTGCACCTCCTGATTTAGATATGATCATGAACGGAGCTTTGATTTTTATTGCCTTATCAATTGCTCGTGCAATTTTTTCTCCCATTACAGATCCCATTGAACCTCCAATGAAGGAAAAATCCATCGCTGCAACAACAAACTCTTCATCATCCATTTTTCCATGGGCAGTTCGAATAGCATCCGACAAGCCTGTTTTTGCCTGGGTATTTTTAATTCGATCGGTATATTTCTTCGTATCCACAAATTCCAAAGGATCTCCAGACGAAAGTTTTTTATCTAGCTCCTTGTATTTCCCATCATCGAAAAGAATTTGAAAATACTGCTCCGAACCAATGCGCTCGTGATTATTACATCGATCGCATACATAACTGTTTTTTTCTAAGTCCTCAGCTGTAAAAACAGTTTTACAATTCGAACATTGTTGCCACAGTCCTTCTGGAGATTCTTTCTTTTCCTTGGTAGAAGTGGTAATACCACCTTTTTTTCTTTGAAACCAACTCATAATATCTATATTATTTCTTAAAGATAAGTTATAATGTATTCACATTGTTTAAATCTTCAAATGCTTTTTCAACACGGTGAACGAAAGTCAATTCGCCTTCGCGCAACCATTTTCTTGGATCATAATATTTTTTGTTCGGTTGATCATCACCGTCTGGATTACCTATTTGTGTTTTCAAATAGTCAATTTTTCCTGTTACATAATCTCTAACACCTTCAGTGAAAGCAAACTGCAAATCTGTATCCAAATTCATTTTGATTACACCGTAACTGATTCCCTCTCGAATTTCTTCCAAAGTAGATCCTGATCCACCGTGAAAGACAAAATCTACCGGATTATTTCCTGTGTTAAATTTTTCTTGAACATAATTTTGAGAGTTCAACAAAATCTTCGGAGTCAACTTTACATTTCCCGGTCTGTACACACCGTGCACATTTCCAAATGCAGCTGCCACTGTAAACCGCGGTGAGATCTTCATTAATTCTTCGTATGCGTAAGCCACTTCTTCAGGCTGCGTATACAATTTAGAGATATCGACATCGGTATTATCGACACCATCTTCTTCTCCACCCGTAATACCCAATTCAATCTCAAGCGTCATATTCATTTTTGCCATGCGCGTCAAGTAGGTTTTGCATAACTCAATGTTCTCTTCAATAGGTTCTTCTGAAAAGTCGAGCATGTGCGAACTGTACAAAGACTTTCCTGTTTCAGCAAAGAACTTTTCACCTGCGTCCAGCAATCCATCAATCCATGGCAATAAATTCTTAGCACAATGATCGGTATGCAAGATCACAGTCGCTCCATAGAGTTCAGCCATTTCATGCACATGTTTAGCTCCTGAAGTGGAACCAGCAATCGCAGCTTTTTCATCTATATTGCTCAAACTTTTCCCAGCGAAAAAATGTCCTCCACCATTTGAAAATTGGATAATAACGGGTGAATTCATTTTAGCCGCAGCTTCTAAAACAGCATTAACTGTGCTCGCACTTGTTACATTAATAGCAG
>DGBF01000001.1:1900-2565 GCA_002384725.1 Flavobacteriales bacterium UBA4011 | reverse complement strand
TTTGAATCTTTTTACCTCGTCCACGACGACCATAATTCGGCACTTGTGGATCTTCGTGCAAGCTTTTTCCAAGACCGTGACCCACCAAATCGCGCACAACTCCATATCCATGTTTTTCAGCATGTGTTTGGATCGCCCAGCCAATATTGTCTATTCGACCACCCACTCTTGCCTGCTCAATACCCAAATAAAGGCATTCTTCAGTTACTCTTAAAAGTTGTGCCTTGTCAGCGCTAATTTCACCTATTCCAAATGTATAGGCATGGTCACCATAATAACCTTTATACACAGCGCCACAATCTACCGAAACGATATCGTCTTCTTCCAATGGACGTTCAGTTGGCAAACCATGAACCACTTGTTCATTTACAGAAATTAATAATGTACTCGGACAACCGTATAAACCTTTAAAACCTGGAACTGAATTTTGTGAAAGGATATATTCCTCCGCGTATCTGTCCAATTCCTTTGGAGTAACACCAGGACCGATTCTTTCTGCCACTTTTCCTAATGTTCGGCTTACCACTTGGGCAGCTTCGCGCATGATAGCAATTTCTTCTAACGTTTTGTATATAATCATCTCTCTTAATGCAATTTGAAAAGGCTTGGCAAACTTAAGGTTATTATTTTGCCTTTTGTCCAACACCAATGGCAAAAATGGTCGG
>DGBF01000001.1:1407-1729 GCA_002384725.1 Flavobacteriales bacterium UBA4011 | reverse complement strand
TCGTTTTGTCCCGTAATTTGATTGGCAATGCAAATCTGCGTGTTGTCGCCTAATTCATTTAATAAATCATCCAAAACGTGCATATTTCGAAATGGTGTATCCATAAATAGATGCGTGTGCCCAGATTGAATAGTGCTGAATTCAAAATCTTTCAATTTTCGAATTCGGTCTTTTCGCTCCTTTGGAAGATATCCATGAAAAGTAAAAACTTGTCCATTAAATCCACTCGCCATGAGAGCAAGAAGAATGGAAGAAGGCCCCACCAAAGGACGAATTTTAATATTTGATTGATGCGCATAATCTACTAGGTTTGCACCAGGAT
>DGBF01000001.1:932-1338 GCA_002384725.1 Flavobacteriales bacterium UBA4011 | reverse complement strand
CACCCTGCCTCACTAATGATAGCCATGTTTTCACCGTTTAAAAGAGGCATTAACATTTCTTCCATTTGATGCGCTCCTGTTTTCTTGTTTAGGATGAAAAATTTACTGTCATCAATTGGAAATTCTCTGTCCATTCGACGTAGAAACCGGCGGGCAGATTTCAAATCTTCTACAGCAAAGTATCGCAAAGTACCAGCTAATTTAACCACTTCTTCAGGAATGACGGCTTTAAAATCTTCTTCGCTAATCGGGCAGGGCAGAAGGAACAAACTGCCTAAATATTTTTTTGGTGCACTCATTGTTTTTGTGTTGAAATTTCTTCAAGAATTTTATCGGTTGCTTGGTCAAGTAAATTATATACTGTTTCAAAACCTTGTTCGCCACCAAAATATGGATCTGGAACTTC
>DGBF01000001.1:371-729 GCA_002384725.1 Flavobacteriales bacterium UBA4011 | reverse complement strand
TTGTATTGAGCGTCATCAAGCAAGTCTAAAATCAGTTTTACTTTTTCTTTCTGACCCGAATCGGCAGTGAGTGAAAGAACATTGCATTCGTTGCTTTTGTCCATCACATAAATCAAATCGAAAGTATCAAAGTCTTTTTTTGTGAATTGTCGAGCACGGAGAAAGCTCATGTCTAGACCATGATTCAGCGCGTTTTCCTGGGTTCTTTTATCCGGTTCACCACCAATGTGATAATCTGAAGTTCCAGCGGAATCTATTTCAATATCCAATCCAATTTCTGCTACTTTTTTTCTCAAAAGAGCATCTGCCAATGGCGATCGACAAATATTTCCCAGACAGACCATTAAAATTTTCATTG
>DGBF01000001.1:0-149 GCA_002384725.1 Flavobacteriales bacterium UBA4011 | reverse complement strand
CCTAGCAGGGAGTAACGAAACACACCATTTTACATTACAGTTGTGGGGTTATAATAAAGCCATATGAGATAAACAATGTGTAAGTAAAATTTGTTAAATATCAAAATATACCCAACTTTTTTTCGAGTACATACGTATATATAGTTCTA
>DGBF01000187.1:3332-3494 GCA_002384725.1 Flavobacteriales bacterium UBA4011 | reverse complement strand
ACCAAAAGCATTGCTCCGACATTTGCGGCAAGTTTCAATCCTTCCGTTGTTCCTGTTGAGATGGCGTCCAAAATATTGGAGCCAATTTTTTCTTTTGAAACTTCAACCTCGGTGTTAATTGGTTCGGTTTGAGGGTAGAGTATTTTTGCAATAACAATCGCA
>DGBF01000187.1:1126-3045 GCA_002384725.1 Flavobacteriales bacterium UBA4011 | reverse complement strand
CTGCCAATAAATGCTTGGCAAATTCAAGTCGTAAGGCATGATCATCTCCACCAAGAAAACCAATGTAGGCTGCCAAAACTCCTCCTGCAACTGTGGCCATTCCACCTATCATGACCAATAAGATTTCACTCTTGTTCATTTTTTCGAGGTAGGCTTTTATCATCAAAGGTGCTTCTGTTTGACCTAAGAAAATATTTCCGGCTACAGATAAACTTTCCGCTCCTGAAATGGCTAGTAACTTCGTAAGAGCAATTGCTAAAAGTTTGACGATTTTTTGAATGATTCCCAAATAGAAGAGTACAGAGGTAAGTGCGGAAAAAAAGATGATAGTAGGCAATACTTGGAAAAGGAAAATGAAACCGTAACTGTCGATGCTCATCATTCCTCCTAGGAGAAATTCGCTTCCTGACCGCGTGAAATCCAATACCAACACAAATAATCCGCCTACATATTCAAACCCAGATTGAATGAATCCAACTTTAAGAACGCCTACCGCTAAAATCAATTGGGCAGCAACTCCTAAACCGACGGTTTTCCAATTTATCGCTTTTCGGTTTTTACTAAACAGTATGGCGATTGCAAGTAAAATCAGCATTCCAAGAAGCCCTCTTAACAACCCGCCAAAACTTATTCCTTTACTCGGTTTGACTTGATCTGTAAAAATTGGAGCTTTGGAAGTGTCTTTTTTGAAAGATGTTTTTTTCCCGTTCTTCTCTAAAGTTAAAGTTGATTCGGAATATTTTAAAATCTTATAACGATGGGTAGATAGATTCCCAGACTTTCCAAATAAGAATAAGCTAGAGTCTTCGACTAAATAATCTCCCTTTCTAATAAGCTTAGGATCAGAGATTTTGATATTGTAGTTTCCATCGTTTAACTCAATAAAATCTCCATTTCCTGTGTTTAAATCCCACTTGCCTTGGATTTCTTGTGAAAACGATAGAGTAGTAATAGCAAGAAGAATGAAAAGCAATGAAAATCTTTTGCACATAGAGTTTATTTCAAGTTGAAGCTAAATTTAAGATTCTTTTTCGGAAACGGTTGAATTTTCAACAAAAGACAATTAAGAAGTTCTCTTATTGATTTCGTCCCGAAGTTTTGAAGCCAATTCGTAATCTTCATTGTCTATGGCAGCTTGTAGTTCGTCCTCTAAATCTTGGATACTTTTTTTCTCAACAATTTCGGTTGATTCTAATTCATCTTCAAAATCAAGTATGTTCAAAGGTTCTTCGGTCTCATCCGTTTCGTCTAATAAAATACCAGCGCTTGAAATAATATTTTCAAATGTATAAATCGGACAAATGAATCGAACACCAATTGCTACGGCATCTGAAGTTCGGGCATCTATTTCAGTAGAAAATCCATCTTTTTCACAGACAATTTTAGCGTAGAATATTCCTTCAACCAATTTGTAAATAATTATTTCTTTGATGATTATTGTAAATGAGGTTGCAAAACTTTTAAATAAGTCATGTGTCAATGGACGCGTAGGAACCATTTTCTCCAATTCTATAGCAATTGCCTGAGCTTCAAACCCTCCGATAATAATAGGTAAACGTCGCTTTCCACCAACTTCAGCCAAAACTAATGCGTAGGCGCCAGACTGAGTCTGACTATACGATAAACCAACAATTTCAAGTTTTACTTTCTCCATCTGTTAAGGACAAGACTTCAGCCTATTTAAAATGAATAGGGAAGCAACGTGTCGCCTCCCTATACTTATGTTATTTCAAAAATACAATTTCTAAGCGAATTAATTATTGAGCCGCTTTGAATTTTTTAAGAGATTCGTTTAATCGAGGTAAAACTTCGAAAGCATCACCGAGTACGCCATAATCTGCTGCTTTGAAAAACGGTGCTTCTGGATCTGTGTTGATGACTACAATAATTTTCGATCCGTTGATTCCTGCTAAATGCTG
>DGBF01000187.1:581-1018 GCA_002384725.1 Flavobacteriales bacterium UBA4011 | reverse complement strand
ACAATAATTTTCGATCCGTTGACTCCAGCTAAATGCTGAATTGCACCAGAAATGCCTGCGGCAATGTATAAATTCGGACGAATGGCAAAACCTGTTTGACCAACGTGCTCATGGTGAGGTCTCCAACCAATATCGGCTATCGGGCGAGAACATGCTGTTGCCGCACCTAAAGTTTTGGCCAAATCTTCAACCATTCCCCAGTTTTCAGGACCTTTCAATCCTCTACCAGCACTTACAACCAATTCAGCCTCTGTCAATGGAATTTCACCCTGCGGGATTTTTGTTTCTTTCACGACGATACCCACTGCACCTGTATTTCCATCGAAACTTTCGACACTGCAATCCGAACCAGTTGCTTCGGGTTTCAAAGTGTTCGGCAATAATGAAATGATTTTAATATCTGTGTTCACTTTTACTGTTCCAAAAGCTTTTCCAGA
>DGBF01000187.1:0-446 GCA_002384725.1 Flavobacteriales bacterium UBA4011 | reverse complement strand
CTGTTCCAAAAGCTTTTCCAGAGAAAACATTGACTTTACATGTGAAATCTCCACCAGTTTCAGGCAACGCAATTGCTCCTGAAATTAATCCCGCTTTTAACTTAACAGATAAACGAGGTGCAACAGATTTCGCAATTAAGTCATGAGAAAAAATAATCATTTTTGCTCCTACGGAACTAGCCCCTGTAGCAACTAATCGTGTCAATTGTTGCGCATCATCTGCTTTGGCATTTCTGTCAACAAGAACTTTTGATGCTCCATATTGTCCCAAAGTTGCTAAATCACTATCGGAGGCACTTCCGGCTGTTACCACCGTTACATCTCCTAGTTTTTTAGCGTATGTTACCACTTCCATGGCACCTTTGCCAATTCCGTGATCTGAATTTATATATACTAATATCATTTTTTATTTTTTTGTCGTTCAACATCGGACTTGGAGTCCGATA
>DGBF01000038.1:3697-4904 GCA_002384725.1 Flavobacteriales bacterium UBA4011 | reverse complement strand
AATCATCGCATCGAACTGAGCGGCCATCACCTGTCCACGTGAATAATAAGACATTGTCGTGTTGTAGCTATTTTCGTTTGGTCGATATGCTTTAATCCAGGCATCATAGCTCGAATGTGCTAGAGGTTGAACTCTTGAACCTATTGAACCTTCTACGTAATTTAAGGAACTATTCAGTTTCGCTAAATATTGTTCTTTGGCATAAAATCCAGCTCGAAGCATTAAAAGTTCATCGTAATAAGAAGTAAATCCTTCCATGACCCACAAGAGAGTGGTGTAGTTTTCTTGATCGTAATTAAATGGACCCAATTCTATCGGACGGATTCGTTTTACATTCCACAGATGAAAGTATTCATGGGCGACCAAATTCAAAAAACCTAGATAGTCAGATCCATTGTACGTCCAGCGGTTTACGCTCAAAGTTGTGCTATTACAGTGCTCCAATCCACCTTGACCTTGTTCCACATTGTGAATTATAAACGTATAATCTTTGTTTGGATTCTGACCAAAAACACCCGTGGCGCTTTCTATTATTTTAGCCATGTCACGTTTCATGTTTTCAATGTTGTGATTCCCTCTACCATAAATCGCCACGGTATGTTCTACGCCCGCAGCGGTGAAATCGAATATTTCTTGATTTCCAATTTCAATTGGACAGTCTACAAGTTGATCGTAATCGTTGAATTTGAATCGCGTTCCACCATCCGTTGCTATACTTTCTGTACAAAAGGGCAAGGCAGTCGTGATTTTCGAAAATGATGTGTGAGGAATAACATCCAAGCATCCTTTTACTGCTTTGTGTCCTTCGAGATACATAAAGACACCACTCCCGCTGACGTAACCATGAGTTAAATCCAAGAAACTCGTTCGAACAGACAATTCAAAAGCGTAGACCTCATATTTCACGATGACCTTCTTTTCCTTACCTTTTTTAATGACCCAAGTATTTTTGCTTGATTTTTCAACAGGAAGTTTGTCTCCTTTTTTATCCAAAGCGACAACTAGGTCTACATTTTTTGAGAATTCTCTGACCAAATAACTCCCTGGCGCCCAAACCGGCATTTTAATTTTGAGTTCTTCGTCGTCGAAATCAGTGAGTTCCATTTCAACTTGGAAATAGTGTGTTTGTGGAGCGTCCATCCTCAATTTGTATTGAATTTTTTGAGCGTGAGCACTTCCTATAAAAGCACAAAAGAGAAGAATAATC
>DGBF01000038.1:461-3670 GCA_002384725.1 Flavobacteriales bacterium UBA4011 | reverse complement strand
AGGTGTTTAATGTTCATTTTTTACTTATTTTCGGGTGTCCCTAAGTTTGGGAGCCTAAAGATAATAAATTGATATGAAATTACTTGGAACTCTTTTTTTGATAACCGTTTTGTTTGCCTGTAAGGAAGAACCTCAGCAAAGAACCGATACTGCGGATATTGCTTTGTTGAAAAGTCAAATGGAGCAAATGGAATTGGATGCTCAGTTAAAAGATTCAATTGTGAATGAATCCTTGTCTTTTTTCAATGAAATTCAAGAAAATTTGTTGGCAATCGGGGTGAAAGAGGAGAGCGTTCGTCAGCAAAGTGGCGATACCGAAATAGCGAACAACGAGCGAGAAATGGTGTTGAATGAAATCCGTCAGATTAACAATCTGCGCACAGATAATGCTAAAAAAATGACACAACTTCAGGATCAAATGAAGAATAGTGGAATGAAAATTATTGAGTTGGAGGCGATGGTGAATCGTTTGATGCATCAGTTGGCAGATAAAGACGCAGAGATTCAATCTTTGCAGAAAGAATTGGAACAAAAAAACAAAGATTTCGCAAGATTATTTGATGCTTATCAAGAGAAAGATTATCAAATAGACTTGATGAAAGAGGATATGAACACAGCTTATTATGTGTATGGTACAGAGAAGGAGCTTTTGAAAAACGAAGTGATTTCGAAGAATAAAGGATTTGTTGGGATAGGGAAGAAGGTTCGACTCAAAGAAGATTTCAATGAGAATTATTTCACGAAAATTGATAAACGTAGCAAGAAGGATTTTTTAATTTCGGGGGATAAAATAGAACTTATTTCGACCCATCCGACAAGTTCGTATGATTTGATTCCTGTTGGTGAGAATACGAAATTGGTGGTGAAAGATGCGAAGGGATTTTGGAAGGTGTCGCAGTATTTGATTGTGGTGGTGAAGTAGAAAATATCACTGAAGGTTTGAAGGAAATAAAAATTTAAGTTTTTAGATGACTTGCTGTTGATAATTGCACTAAGTGTTTGAAAACAAGCTTGTTTTTATATTCAACAATAGTTGCAATTTCTACAAATGATAAAACGAAAACCCCTTTTCGTCCCAAACTTCATCAAACAAATGTGGATAATATCTCCTCATTTCTGTATTCATTAAATCGACTGGTACATCATCAAATGTTCCATAATAATGTAAGTACTCCATAAACTGCTTTTCACCCGAATAAGCTTGAAACATGGAATCTGTCTTTCCGTCAAATTCCAATGGTGGCACACCAGATATCCGACAAATTCTTTTATCAAAGGCAGGAGTGCATGCAATCCATTGATTGTTCAAAAAGACCTCCACATAACCATGAAAAACAATTTCAGTACGTTTTAGGTATTTCTCAAGTTTCTCCACTCCAATGTGATTTCGCACCACCGCGTAGCCCATTCTTGATGGAATACCAAGCTTTCTGGCCCCTGCAGCAAAGACAATTGCTTTTTCAACGCACCAAGCACGATTTTTGGTTAGGATTTTACTCGCAACCAATGATTCTGGACGCAGGTCTAAATGATACGGATCGTACAGAAATCTATCTCTAACGTTATTGTAGAATTTTATCGCTTGCGCAACAGGATCTGTTAAAGTGATTATTTCGCCAACGTATTCTGCAAATGATGGATCATTAAAATTTAAAAACTCCGTTTCTTTTAGATATTGTTCTATATTTTCCAATATGGCAAAAGTAAAAGATTGATTGATACTATTATAATCTTTATAAAAGTTGGACTAATTCCCATTAGAGTTCTTAATTTCGAAGTGTGGAAAATCCAGCCAAAAAATTAGACGAAAGAATAGGGCCAACTAGTCCTTTACCAGCAATATTGCGACTAAGAAATTGGATTTTCGGACTCAAATCTCCTAATTTTATTGTTAGAATAGGTTTTTATTGTTTGACAATAGTCGGAATTATTTTTCTGGCTTGGAACGTTTTAAGCTTTATTGCCCTTCAAATGCGATTTTTAGTTCGTGCCAACAAAAACATATCTATATCTGAGTTTTTATCTGAACGTGCTATCGAATTAGAAATCCATCCAGATTATATATTGCCTAAATTACTCACCTATTTTTCGCTTTCGGCTATTTGCTGGGGTGTTTTCCTTTTTGCTTTGTTTTTGCTTTGGCGCAAGAAAAAAATGTTCTTTTGGGTTGGAGCAGGAGCTCTTGTTATCCATATTGGAATGGCTATTTTTTATGTGGGAGGACTCTATTTTTGGGTCGAAATCAGCAATCTTGATAAACTCGTCATTTTCGCAAGTATTGCCGCTTTAGCTTTTTATCGTTTCTTTCAATTTCCTTCCGGTTCATCATCCAAATAAGGCTGCAATAGATGTGTCAGGTTTTGTAATGATTGCTTGTCTCTAGAAACATTAAGCTCGCTTTTCAAATAATATTTCTCTCTTCCAGAAAGATGCGTCTCAATAAATTTTTCAAGTTCTTCGAGGTTCAAATGATCAACTAAAGGCCTTGATTTTTTTGAGTTGTGTATTCTATTGGCTAATTCTTTCGCCGGTCTTTTCAGATAAACGGTCAATCCGTTATTATTTAAGAGCTCTATGTTGTTATTAAAGCAAGGTGTTCCGCCGCCAGTTGATAGTATGGCGTGTGTTTCTTTTTGGATGAAGGAATTCAAGAATTCTGTTTCCATATGTCGAAATGCCTCTTCACCTTGCGTTTTAAAGATTTCAGTGATAGTTATTTTAGTTGTTTTCTCAATTTCCTTATCCATATCGAAAAAAGGCAAAGAAAGACGCTTAGCAACTCTTTTTCCCAAAGTGCTTTTCCCTGAAGCCATATATCCAACGAAGAAAACGATCATAACTTTAGATTGTAGAAACAAACCTACGTCTTTTTAAATAATTGTGGTGAATTGACTTTTATTTTCTGTTTTGAAAATGTTTTTTTTACCTATTTTGCACTTAAAATCAAAGGCTTAGCGAGTTTCAGAAAAAATAACTAAAAAAAAAGTAATTCTGGCCTTGTCAAAAAAAAATATACGTGTATATTTGCAGCCTCAAAAGGATGAAATATCCATGAGAAAATTAGGATTCCGTAGCTCAGTTGGTAGAGCAATACACTTTTAATGTATGGGTCCAGGGTTCGAGCCCCTGAGGGATCACTAAGAGAAAGCCACCTCACCAGGTGGTTTTCTTTTTTACAGTCAGCGAACCTACGGAACGCAGGCTACACC
>DGBF01000038.1:0-222 GCA_002384725.1 Flavobacteriales bacterium UBA4011 | reverse complement strand
GGACGGGATCACCAAAATCTTAAGGGTTCGAACACTTCCGAAGTTGGGACCAGCCTATCCGGCTGAATGAAGAGTAGGAGCAAGGGATAACAAAGTAAGGTTTAAATTATTCGGTAACACGAAAAAAAAATCCCGTTTCGGCGAATCAAAACGGGATTTTCAATAATTTTATTTTGACTCACAATTCAAATCGAACAGGTAAGGTCATTGATGTTTTTACAT
>DGBF01000059.1:11494-11755 GCA_002384725.1 Flavobacteriales bacterium UBA4011 | reverse complement strand
CCGCAAATTGCTATGGTTAAAACACTATTCTTTGATCTTTCAGATAAAATCGCGAAACATGCCAAGGATGCGATTTATTCATTCGCAGAAGGTGATGAGAGAAAGATGATGTTAATGGGTGTGAAACGATTCACGAAAACGAATGAAATCAATCCGAAAGAATTGCGTCATTTAATAGCAGGAAAAATAATCGAGGCAAACGAATATTGTTATTAATCGACCAAGTAAAACGGACGGTAAAAAACAAATGGGCGAAAAATT
>DGBF01000059.1:7182-11333 GCA_002384725.1 Flavobacteriales bacterium UBA4011 | reverse complement strand
TGGGCGAAAAATTTTTCGCCCATTTGTTTTTATAAATGATTTAATTATTTCTTCGCAGGAAGAAATTTAATTCCATCTGCTTCAAAACCCATATTGATTTTGGCTTCTGTAATTTTTTCAATTTCCTCTGGTGTTTTACCAGCATCTTCAGCGAAGTGGCGTAACATATCTACTGAAATGGTATCCACAAACAAATCTCCGTGAAGAAAAGCTTGTGTTCCAAGTTTTGTATCTGTTGGAATAGTAAAGTGATCTTTGAAACGAACCATCATTTCAGCACCATTTTTTTGTTTAATGTTAATCCAACATCCTGCTTTCGCACAAACTTCTTCAATTTCAGCTGTTACAGTATACGCTTTACGCTCGTTTGCATTCGCTTTGAAATCAGCCACCATTGCATCAATCGGAATGGCTTTTGCAATATCGACTGAATGAGTTCCATATTCTGAATACCCTACTAGTACTTCTTTTTTCGTTGGATCAAAGCACGAACTAACAAGTAGTGCCACGGCTAAAAAGCCAAATACATATTTTTTCATTGTAATTTTTTTACAAAAATCGGAAAAATCTATGGTTTTTCGGGTGTTATTTCCCCTTTTTCCCATCTCTTAAGTAAGTAGCATGAAACTCCTCAATGGTATACTTCTTCTCCATGTACCTAATTTCTCTAATTCCTAGAGATATAAAAAACCTCCCCATCACTTGTACAGCGCGGTCTTCATTGTCTTGCAACTTTATATTTACAAGATGTGTTTCTTTATTGAAAACGACAGTAAAGTAAACAGTATAAAATTCTGCACTTAACTCAACGTCTTTTGCTGTTACATCTTCTGGGAGTTCAAAAGTGAATAACCCTTTTTCATGTGAGGTCACAAATTCGTCTTGGCTAATGGCTTTGGCAAATTTATCTTGCGCCGAAGTCGCGAAGGCAAAGGCGAAACAAATTGTCAGTATTGAAAAGATAGTTTTAATATTCATGGTTTTGTGTTTTAACTAAACACCAAAGTACAAAAAGCTAGCCAACTTTCAAAAATTAAAACAAACCGCTTGAATTGCTTTCAAAATGGTAAATATTAACTTTACACCAATATCATTCTATTTTTATGTCAAACACAAAAAAGAAACCCCTTTCAAAACTTCTCGCCTTTATGTTCGAGGACAAATTGGAAGTCGGTTGCGATGAAGCAGGACGCGGTTGTTTGGCAGGGCCAGTTGTAGCTGCTGCTGTTATTCTCGATCCTAATAATCCAATAATAGGTCTGGATGATTCTAAGAAAATAACAGAAAAAAAACGTCAACTTTTACGGCTAGAAATCGAAGGAAAAGCACTCGCATGGGCAGTTGGAATCTGTTCGCCTGCAGAAATAGACGAAATAAACATTTTGAACGCCAGTTTTTCAGCTATGCACAAGGCTCTGGATCAAATTGAAAGTGATTTTGACCATATTCTAGTAGATGGAAATCGATTTCATTCCTATAAAGATATCGAACACACATGGGTCATTAAAGGAGATGGAAAATACCAAAGTATTGCAGCCGCCTCCATTTTAGCCAAAGAAAATCGCGATGAAATAATGCGTCACCTGGATAAAAAATTTCCAGATTATCTTTGGCATAAAAACAAAGGATACCCAACAAAACACCATCGCGAAGCGATTTCCAGACATGGCAGCAATGAGCATCATAGAATGACTTTCCAACTTCTCGCTGTTGTTCAAACCGAATTACAATTTGATTAAACAAACCGTTGTTGAGACTTTCTATTAGACCTATCAAAAGAGGCCAGACATTACTTTATTTTTGTTAGATATAATCATCAGTCCTCCATGATTCGGAATTTCCTTTTTTTAATCTTGACCATCGCTTCCTTGATATGGATCTTTTTTGCTGGGCAAGAATTAATCAATTTTTCAGGCAATGAAAATCCTGAACGGCTGTTTGGGCAAGATGACGGCCGTGTTCTAATTGTCAATCGTACCAATGAAATCGAATTGACCTATGTTGATTTCTATGTTCAACCAAGATTGTCAGAGTTAGTCTCCATTTTAAAATCCAATCAAAGCAAGGACGAACGGATGATTATTTCCGAACGAAAAGCTCATGTTGTGATTGAAAAAGGTGAACCAATCAACAACGAACGCATCAAAGAACTTTTCAAAGGCCATGATCTAATTGAGGTTACCTCCAAAAAATTCTTGTGGAAAGAGTTTACCATAGAGCGAAACAAGGGTGTAATGGAAATATACATTGCCTCCGAAAAAACGAACAACACGGACGAAAAGTGGTATACATTTGACAAAAAAAGTGCCTGTTCCATCGTTCAATTTACCAACGATACACCAACAGTAACAGACTATTATCAGAATGAGGGCGTGATTTCAAGTTATTGCAGAGCCATTCATAAAACGTCTATTTACAAAAGTATCAACGATCGGGAAATGTTTGCCCATAGAATCCCCGTTTTCATAACGAGTTATCAATTTCAGGAAAGAGATTATACCATTCGTCATGATCCAACGTTTCAGGAAAGCATTGCGAATAAATGGGCAAATATGGGGATGGTAATGTTTGAATATAAGAACCACCCTTTTCTTTTAATGGATTTTGCAAAAGGCAAGGAGCCCATCCTGTATTTAGACAATTATAAAGATCTAAAGGATGAAAGCAATCGACACTACAAAGACTTATCCATAACAAAGAACTTCCCAAATAATCCAAAATCAGGTTTCTACATGCACATTTTTGAGGACCATGTATTGTTTGCCGAAAACGAAGATGCCTTGCTGGATTTGGAAGCTAGTTTAGAATTAGGACAAATGCTTTCATTGAATAAAAAGAAAACAGAAGAAATATTCAGTGAAACACCAAAAACAGTTTGCTTTCGAGAGTGGACAAGTGAGAGAAAAGTTGCCGTAACCACCTACAATGGCAGCTCCATGACAGTAGAGGTTAAGGCCTCTAAAATGGTTGAATCTACAAAACCTACGGAATCTAGTACCGTCGGTTTTGCCATGAATGGTATTGGTAAAATGTTGCTGACTCACCCTTTAAATGATATTGCATTTGCGGTTTCAGATGCGAACACCTTATATGGTATATCAAGGAATAAAAAACATTTTGAAATCAATTTAAAAGAAGATACAAAGGGAAATATGCAGTGGATAAATAATGTAAACACTGAATTCTTGATTACTGGTTTAACCAAGGTCCACGTTTTGACCACGAGTGGAAAATATGTGAAAGGATTTCCAGTAAATATCTCAGAGGGCATTAGCAAACAAGTCACCACATTTACATGGAAGGAAAAAACGAATTTTCTTGCTACTAGCAACGCGGGAAATTATTTTTGGATAAATGAAGCTGGTGAAATAGTGCAAACCGGAAAAGTCGAAGTAAGTAATCTTACCTCTCCCCCAGTTGCTTGGGTGTCACAAAAGAGATTGTTTTTCGGTTTCCAAGGCGATGATGACTTCGCTATGATTGAAGCAGAGAAAAAGGAATTGTTGAGAACTTTCCCGTTACCAATTGGTGCAATTACTTTGGTTTTACAGAACGAAATAGTATTCTATTCTGCTGAAAACAACCAACTTGTAAAGTACAATCAGAGAGGCATTAAATCAGTTTTGGCAAAGCATGCACAAATCAATTGGATACAGCCAGACAACAACGATGATAATAGTTTTTACATTAAGGACGGAGACAAAGTCTTTCATTATTCCGAAAATGGCAAAATGCTGAGAACCATTAAAATGAATGTAAATTCTGTGGATTGCATCAAACGGTATGAAAAAACAGGAAAAGGTTCCGTTCTGGGTGTGGTGGATGGAATGGCTAATCGAATAAGTTTATTTCGTAACGACGGAAATCTCATTCCTATGGAAAACAACCAAGGTCAAATTAGCTTCGGAATTTCTACATTCAACGGACAATCAAATCTTTACACCATATCAGATAAATTCGTAATTCATTGCGTTCTGTAAGATACTTAATCTATTTTTGTTTCAATAATGTACTTGCTAATAATTTAAATTACCATGAAACGATTTTATTTTCAATTGATTATCTTTGTTTTTACGGTCTCAGTACTAGAAGTTTCTTGTTGAAAAAATCAGGATAAAAACGATTCTGCTTTAATAGCACAACAAAGTTCA
>DGBF01000059.1:5712-7044 GCA_002384725.1 Flavobacteriales bacterium UBA4011 | reverse complement strand
TGCTTTAATAGCGCAACAAAGTTCAACAGGGCAAACATCTATGAACGATATTGGTATTATGATTGCGGAATCAATTCATGGTGCATACACTACTTTTGCTGCAACTTGTGCTACCATCACATATGACACAACTGGAGTTTCGAAAGGAATAATTATTGATTTTGGCACAAGTGATTGTGTAGATGGAAAAAGAACACGTGGAATATTGATAGTTTCAGCTCCGACTGGATTTGTTAATTTCGGCAGCACTATCAGCACATCAACAAGTAATTATTTTGTCAACGACAATCAGATTGATGGATCAAGATCGATCACCTTGACAAATCTGAATACCTCTAAAATAAACTCTGCGGCAACAGTTTCGTTACCCGAAGAAAGAGGAACGTTCGCATGGAACGCCAATTTCATGAGAACATATGTTTCGGGAAAGAACACACCCTACATTCAAGATGATGAGCACACATATAGTGGAACTGTAAATGGAGACAACACAAAAGAAATTGAATATACAATGGAAATTACAGATCCTTTGAAAATTCGAATGGGATGTCGTTGGATTAAAGGTGGAATTTTTACAATCACCGCATCTTCTATTAAAGAAGAGGCGACATTGGACTATGGATCCGGTGATTGCGATAATAAAGCCACTTTGAAATACGGTAAGAAGGAAGCGATAATTACAATCTAATTCTAAGTTTATTCAAACATACTTTAAACACCAAGTTTTCGCTTGGTGTTTTTTTATACTTTTACTTTTCATGAAAAACCTTAGTAAAACGCAACGTTTCGGGCTCAGTGCATTGACAGGAACGTTAATGGGTATTTCCTTCCCTTATACTGGCAGCTTATTCATTTTGACTTTCGTAGCATGGGTGCCTTTGTTGCTTTTAGAGGATTATGTATTAAGAAAAAAATACTATTCAGGTAAAGTGTGGATACATGCATTTGTTGCCTTCGTTTTATATAATCTGATAACTACATGGTGGATTTACTTCGCAAGTTTCGGTGGTGCTGTCATGGCTGTTTTAGCCAACTCATTCTTAATGGCGTTTGTCTTTTATTTTTATCATTTGGCAAAAAAACACATCGGTCCTAAAGAAGGATACATTAGTTTAATATTATTTTGGGTAGCATTCGAATATTTGCATTTTCATTGGGAAGTTTCTTGGCCGTGGCTGAATTTAGGAAACACTTTTGCGCGCGTTCCTTGGCTCGTACAATGGTATAATTTCTCTGGAATATTAGGCGGAACTATCTGGATATTAATCATTAACCTTTTTGTTTTTAAATTACTCAAAAACAAATACTTGAAAGGTCAGGCGATAAAAAGTC
>DGBF01000059.1:4850-5664 GCA_002384725.1 Flavobacteriales bacterium UBA4011 | reverse complement strand
CTTGCTCGTTTTGATTTTATTTCTTGCTGTTCCAACTGGTATTTCTTTGGTGCAATACTTCAGTTATTCTGAAAAATCGAATCCAGAAAACGTTGTCATTATTCAACCAAATATTGATCCCTACACGGAAAAATTTACGACTCCCTTGCAAGGCCAAATTGATAAAACATTAGCATTAACAAATGGGGAAATAACGGATCAAACCGATCTTGTTTTAGCACCAGAAACGACATTAAGTTATGAGTTTTATGAGGATCAAATTGGGGCATACACTTTTTACAACTCATTAGATTCTGCGGTTCAAAAATGGAATTGTGATTTCCTTTTGGGTGCTTCAACGAGCAAGATATTCGACAAAAAAAACTCGAGCGCTTCACGTGCATTTACCAACCGTCCTGGATATTGGGAGAGCTACAATACTTCATATTTAATGCGTCCGAATGGAGAGAATGAATTCGTTCATAAATCCAAATTGGTATTGGGCGTTGAAAAGGTTCCATTTATTTCCTATTTGCCTTTTCTCGATGATTGGGCAATAAACTTAGATGGTGCTTCGGGTTCGCTAGGAGTTTCTAAAGAACCTATGATTTTAAAAGGTAAAAATGGGTGGTTTGCCCCTGTGGTTTGTTACGAATCCGTTTATGGTGAATTCGTTGCCGAACAAGTAAGAAAAGGAGCCGAATTCATTGCCATTATAACGAATGACGGATGGTGGAAAGATACACCGGGATACAAACAACATTTGGCATTCGCGCGACTAAGAGCAGTAGAAAATAGGCGCGCAGTAGCACGAAGTGCCAATACTGGTTCAAGT
>DGBF01000059.1:4537-4797 GCA_002384725.1 Flavobacteriales bacterium UBA4011 | reverse complement strand
TGCTATCATCAATCAACGAGGGGATATTATTCAAAAAACGGATTGGTGGGTACCGACAACCATCGTTGGAACCCTAAATAGAAACAAAGAATTGACAATCTATTCCAAATACGGTGATTTCTTCGGACGTTCTTTTACTTTTGTTTCAGCGTTGCTCATTTTGTTTACTTGGGTAAAACGATTCAAAAATAAATACGGAATAAGTCAAACCAAAAAATAGGCGCAAGCGTTTATCAGACTATGTCAGAAGAAACACAAGC
>DGBF01000059.1:4067-4297 GCA_002384725.1 Flavobacteriales bacterium UBA4011 | reverse complement strand
TCTAAATTGAAGAATCGTGACATTTCCCTTGATATGGTCCAGGACACTTTGCATACTACCTTGGAGAAAATCGATCAATTTGAAGGTCGAAGTTCGTTAAGGACTTGGATGACGACCATTCTAAATCGAAAGATTATTGATCATTGGAGAAAAGATAAACGAAGCAATGGGTCGAAAAGGACAGTAAGATACTGCACCGTTTGTTGTGCTCCCTGAAAGCAAAAGAAAAG
>DGBF01000059.1:0-3790 GCA_002384725.1 Flavobacteriales bacterium UBA4011 | reverse complement strand
AAAGCAAAAGAAAAGTCTGAACCTCTCAATCAAGCTGAAAAAGAGGCTTTGAAGAAAGCTATTGTTAAGTAGGTCTTCGACTCCGCCCAGACCTCAGTGCCTTTCGAAAAATTAAATCCCCGTATAATTTTGTGGAGTAATGTTTTTCAATCGTTCTTTCACCTCATCAGAAACAGCAAGCGATTCGATAAATTCGTGAACTGATTCTTTGGTCACCGCTTCGTTCTTTCGGGTCAAACCTTTCAAGGCTTCGTAAGGTTTTTCGAAATCTATACTTCTTAAGATTGTTTGAATTGCTTCGGCAACTACCGCCCAATTTTTTTCTAAATCTGCCGCAATTGCTGCTTCATTCAACAACAGTTTATTCAAACCATTTAATGTCGATTTCATGGCTATAAAGGTGTGCGCAAGTGGCATTCCTATTGTTCTCAAGACTGTTGAATCTGTCAAATCTCTTTGCAAACGAGAAACAGGTAATTTCGAAGATAAGTGCTCAAACAAAGCATTTGCAATTCCAATATTTCCTTCTGAATTTTCGAAATCAATTGGATTCACTTTGTGTGGCATTGCGCTCGAACCAATTTCTCCTTCTTTTAGTTTTTGTTTGAAATAATCCATGGAAATATAGGTCCACATATCTCGGTTCAAATCCAAAATGATAGTATTGATTCTTCGTAAACAATCGAAAAGAGCAGCTAAATTATCGTAGTGATCAATTTGCGTAGTTGTTTGCGAACGATTTAATCCTAAAGTTTCGTTGACAAATTTATTTGCAAAAGCCTTCCAATCATGATTCGGATAAGCAATATGATGTGCATTGAAATTACCCGTTGCTCCTCCAAATTTTGAAGAATAGGGCATGTTTCTTAATTGCTCCACTTGCACTTCAAGACGCTCAACGAAAACTTGAATTTCTTTTCCTAAACGAGTTGGTGAAGCTGGCTGACCGTGCGTTCTTGCCAAAAGTGGAATGTTTTTCCAATCTTCTTGGTAGGTCTTAAGTTGATTCAACATGGAATCAAAAAGAGGTAAATATTGTTCGTTCACCGCTTCCTTCAAAGAAAGTGGGATACTTGTGTTATTGATGTCTTGCGATGTAAGCCCAAAATGAACAAATTCAAGATACTTTTCCAATCCCAATTCACGCATTTTTTCCTTGACGAAATACTCAACGGCTTTCACATCGTGGTTGGTCACTTTCTCAGTATCCTTAATCCATGTTGCATCTTCTTCTGAAAAGTTATAGATAATAGCATTCAAATTGGTGAATTTCTCCTTTGGAAAATCATCCATTCCAGCAATTCCTTCTTCAGCAAGTGCCATTAAATATTTTATCTCAACAATAACCCGATATTTTATCAAAGCATATTCTGAGAAATACGGACGAAGTTCCGATGTTTTGGAATGGTATCTTCCGTCGATGGGAGAAATGGCTGTGAGAGAATTCAGTATCATTATTTCGTATTTATTGATTATCAATCTTTTAGCTTCAATTGGCAAGAAAAAAGAAAGCGCAAAGATAACAAATTATTGGAGAGAAATTGGTGTTGGAGTTTATGAGTACAGAGTGCATGAGTGGAAAGTGGAATAACAAATAATGTTTATAAAACTTTTCACTCTACACTCTTCATTCGCCCTATTTGTTCTTACTTTTGCCCATGCTTTATTTACAACAGTTTTGGTCAGGATTGAAGGCGTTTGGAAAGGCGTTTCAATTTATTTTCCAGAATCATTTGTATTGGTTTTTCCTTCCTCCTGCTCTATTGATGTTGGGGATTTATTACGTTGGAGATTTAATAAGCAATCGTCAAGTTACCTTCCCGATGGACACGATAAACGATATTGTATGGGCATCGCTGCGTGTTTTGGTAGAGCTGACCATTGCTATTCTTCTCATGAAGTTTGCAAAATATATGGTCGTCGTTATTCTTTCACCGATGCTTTCTTTTCTCTCTCAAAAAACGGAGAAAAAACTAACGGGAAAAACCTATCCGTTCAGTGCGAAGCAGCTGTGGCATGATATACAAAGAAGTTTTAGAATCGTTGTGCGAAATTTGATGTGGGAATACACCTTTTTTCTCATCATTTTTATCGTGAGTATATTGGGTTGGAAAGATGCACAATCGGCCCCTATTTTCTATTTGACTTTCTTGATTGGATTCTTTTATTACGGGTTTAGTTTTCTCGATTATGTGAACGAACGACGCAAATTAGACATAGACGACAGTATCATTTTCATCCGAAAACATCGCGGACTGGCCGTTGTAATTGGAGGTGTTTATTCCATTCTTATTTTGATGCCGGTTGACCTTTCCATTTTATTCGATTTCGCTACGCAAGAAAGTGTTGACGTACCCATTTCAGATTTCTTCCTTCATCTTTTCATGTGGTTGCTGGCCTCCATGGCACCAGTGGTAACTATAGTTGCGGCTACCATTGCCATGTACGATATGGGATATTTGAAATCGGATAAATCAAACGAGCAAAAAAAAACCTCCAACAATTCGATTAATTCGACTGTTGAAGGTTCCTTTGAGAATTCAGATGAGAATTAGTTCTTAATCCATCTAAAGACCACGTTCGCTTCATTTGTCAATCGACAAACATACGATCCATTGGTCAATTCTTTTACATCGATAGACAATATTTCTTCCGATAAAACAACTGTTTGCACCAATCGTCCATCAGCAGAATAAAAATGAAGTGTTTCACCCAAGTATACTTCGTCTACCTCAACATTTAGTACATCACTAGTTGGATTCGGAAACCAGCTGAAATTTAATTTATTCGTTTCGTTTAGTCCTGTGAAATCCAGCGTTAATGTCAACGTAATTGTACTATCACAACCAGCGGCATTTTGAATTACCTGGGTATAAGTTCCAGAGTTCGTATAAACCGTTCCGTTTAAAGTGTATTGATCTAATGCATTCACTGTAAGTGACGAAGTGGTCGGTTGATTAACAGTTATCATCACAGTATCAGAATTCACACAATTGGATGAATCTGCACCAGAAACAACATATGTCGAAGTCGTTGCTGGGTTAAAAGGCGATCCATTCACTACTCCATTGTTCCAGATATAATAAACTCCACCTGTTGCTGTCAAAGTAGTTGATTGACTCCTCACTGTGAAAAATAAAATAAGATTTATTCCTTAGTTTTGCTTCGTGAAACGATTATCAGTGAAAATAGCGTATCGAGGAACGAACTTTCACGGTTGGCAAAAACAGCCAAATGGAGTGACTGTCCAAAGTACAATCGAAGAATGTTTTTTTAGACTTTTGGGCCAAAAAGAATATGGAATTGTCGGATGTGGAAGAACAGATGCCGGTGTTCATGCTAGCGAGTATTTTTTTCATGTTGATGTTCCAAACGAAACGGATATTGAGATCCTTCATTACAAGCTCAACCGCATGGTTGGAGACGATATCGTTATACTAGGCATCAAAGGGGTTTCGGTAGATTGGCATGCTCGATTCGGCGCTACAAAACGCACGTATCGTTATTATATTCATACAGAGAAAAATCCCTTTATTCTGGATAGAAGTGTTTTTATTCGCTCAAAAATTGACCTCGACAAAATGAATGAGGCATGTCAATACATTTTGGGCAAACAAGATTTCACCTCTCTTTCGAAATTGCATACGGATGTGAAAACCAATATCTGTGAAGTTAATGCTGCCAAATGGGTGAAGGTTGATACGTCAAATTACTATTTCGAGATTTCTGCGGATCGTTTCCTCCGAAATATGGTGCGCGCCACAGTCGGTACACTTTTGGAAATCGGATA
>DGBF01000121.1:20590-22196 GCA_002384725.1 Flavobacteriales bacterium UBA4011 | reverse complement strand
ATAGACCACTATTTAGGCAAAGAAACCGTGCAAAACTTAATGGTGCTGCGTTTTGCAAATCATCTTTTCGAGCATTCATGGAGTTCGGAAGATATAGATTCAGTTCAAATTACTGTTGCAGAAAGTTTGGGCGTAGAAAAAAGAGGCAATTATTATGACAAAAGTGGGGCTCTACTTGATATGGTGCAAAATCATTTATTGCAATTGTTGTGCTTAATTGCAATGGAACCGCCAACAAAACTAGAAGCTGAATCAGTACGAAATGAAAAATTGAAAGTCCTCAATTCACTTCGTATGTTCAACGATAAATCTGTTCTTACACAAACAGCTCGTGGACAATATTCACGCGGAAAAATCAATGAAACCTCTGTTCCTTCATATTTGGAAGACATAGACAATTATGAATCGAATACAGAGACTTTCGTCGCAATAAAGGCATTTATTGACAATTGGAGATGGAAAGGCACGCCTTTTTACATGCGCACCGGGAAAAGAATGGCGAAGCGCTACTCTGAAATCATTATTAATTTCAAATCAGTTCGACATAATGTATTTGATGCGAACGAAGAAATTCCAGGGAATAAATTAATTATGCGACTTCAACCTGAGGAAAGAATAGAATTGGTACAAATGACGAAATTGCCTGGCCCAGGTGGTTATCGATATCGTCCCATTAGTCTTAAATTAGATTATGTAGATTCTTTTCAGGAAAGATTTCCAGAAGCATATGAAAGACTTATAATTGATGTGCTGCGCGGTGAACAGACTCTTTTTATGCACCAGAAAGAATTAGAAGCAGCTTGGAAATGGATAGAATCAATTACCAACAGTTGGGAAAAAACGGGAATGAAAAATATTCTTTATCATGCGGGATCTTTGGGTCCTGGTGATCAAATTATGAACGAAAAACACGAATGGTCAAAATCGAACAAAGATGATATTGAAACAATTTGATTCACAAAAAAAATTAGAGAAAAAACTCGCGAAATACNNATTCTTAATTCGATAGAAACTCGAGGAACATCTAATATTCTTTTATCTGGAGGTAGTACTCCACTGAATCTTTACAAAACTTTAGGTTCTTATGAAATTAATTGGTCAAAAGTTAACATAGGACTAGTCGATGAAAGGTTTGTTCCTGTTAATAGCGAATTCAATAATCATTCAAAAATTAAAGGCTCTCTTAACAAGAACAGTAGTATGGAAATTGACGTTTTGCCAATGGTATTAAATGATTCTGATTTTGAAGAAAATCTAAAGCATCTAACTTTGACTTATAACCCTTTTTTCTCCTACATTGATTTTTGTTTGCTCGGTATGGGTGAAGATGGACATACAGCTTCTATTTTTCCAAATGATCCAGAATCGATTAAACTAATTTCTGACACCAATAAAAACATTGGCCCTGCATACGCTCCCAATCATCCAACAAGAAGAATAAGCTGCAATAAAACAATGTTGTCAAGTTCAACAAATAACGCATTAATGATTCTCGGTAAGAAAAAGTTAAAGATCCTGCAAAATTCAATTGACAAAGGATTACCTATCTCAGAATTTTCCGGTGTTAAAAATGAATTAAACGTATATTACACAGAATGATACACCC
>DGBF01000121.1:20112-20442 GCA_002384725.1 Flavobacteriales bacterium UBA4011 | reverse complement strand
AAAATACAAGAAGTAACAACCCGAATAATTGAACGAAGTAAGGAGTCAAGAGCCCTTTATCTATCTCAAATGCGTGCTCAATTTGATGTGGATTTCAATCGATCTCATTTACATTGCGGAAATTTAGCGCATGCATTTGCAGGTTGTGGCCCAACAGACAAGAAAAATCTTTCCGAAGACATTGTACCTAACATTGGTATTATAACGGCATACAATGACATGCTTTCTGCACATAAAACCTTTGAAGATTATCCACATGAATTGAGAAAAAACGCAACAAAGTACAATGCAGTTGTTCAAGTGGCCAGCGGAGTGCCCGCCATGTGCGAT
>DGBF01000121.1:17321-19984 GCA_002384725.1 Flavobacteriales bacterium UBA4011 | reverse complement strand
GAATGGAATTATCCCTTTTTAGTCGAGATGTTATTGCTATGTCCACCGTGATAGGACTTTCCCACAATATGTTCGACGGTGTTTTGAACTTAGGTATTTGCGATAAAATTGTTCCTGGTCTTTTGATGGGCTCACTAAAATTTGGTCATTTACCGGTTGCATTTGTCCCAGGCGGGCCAATGGAAACAGGAATCAGTAACGACGAAAAAGCACGTATTCGCAGAGATTTCGCAGAAGGAAAAATTTCGAGAGAAGAATTATTGAAAGGAGAATCCGATTCTTATCACTCTCCAGGAACTTGCACCTTTTATGGAACCGCGAACAGCAACCAAATGTTAATGGAAATTATGGGATTACAGCTGCCTGGCTCAAGTTTCGTTAATCCTGGTACTGAACTACGTACACTTTTGAACGAAGAAATCGTGAAAGTAATGGCTGATAAGGCGAAATCTAAAAAATTCGAAAACGGATTGGGCGTCTTGATGGATGAAAAAGCCATAACAAATGGCATAATTGGGCTTTTGGCAACAGGAGGTTCAACAAATCACACCATTCATATTATTGCAATTGCAAATGCGGCTGGAATAAAAGTTAACTGGCAAGATTTTTCTGATTTGTCGAAGGTGATTCCTTTGTTAACCAAAGTCTATCCGAATGGAGCAGCTGATATCAATCATTTTCACGCAGCTGGCGGAATGGGCTTCGTGATGCATACCTTACTGGAAAACAATCTTTTGCATTCAGATGTTCAAACCGTTCTAGGATTTGGATTGGAGAAATTTACACAAGAACCAAAAATTGTAAATGGCCTTATCCATTGGAATGAAGGACAGAAATCAAGTTTAAATGATTCCATCTTACGGCCCGTATCAAACCCTTTCTCGAACGAAGGGGGACTTACTTTATTGCAAGGTAATATCGGTCGATCCATAATGAAAACTTCAGCGGTTTCAGAAGATTACTTTGTAACTGAAGCTCCTGCAATGGTGTTTAATGAACAAGAAGATTTCATGAAAGAATTTAAAGCAGGAAATCTTAACAAGGATTTTGTAGCCGTTCTCCCCTTTCAAGGTCCTAAGCAAAATGGAATGCCTGAATTACATCAATTGACGCCATCATTGACTATTTTACAAAAACGCGGATTTAAGGTGGCACTTGTAACCGATGGGAGAATGTCAGGTGCATCTGGAAAGATTCCAGCAGCTATTCATGTCACTCCTGAAGCTAGGGATGGTGGTTTAATTGGTAAAATTCAAAACGGAGATATTATTCGAGTAGACGCGTTAAGTGGCGTGCTATCTTGTTTGGACGAAACCATTGCAAATCGAAAATTAATTTCAAAAGACAATTCAAAGGTGTTTGGATTGGGAAGAGAATTGTTCGCAAATATGCGCGCCATGGTCAATTCTAGCGAAGAAGGTGCCAGTTTTTTATAAGACATTATGAGTCAAAACAATATAGTCGGTGTATTATCTAAACACAAAATTGTACCAGTTGTAACCATAAATCGCCTCGATGAAGTGGATGGGATTATCCAAAGACTACAAGCAGCAGGCATTCATTGTATCGAAGTTACGTTGCGCACCGCAGTAGCATTTGAAGCGATACAAACGATCAAAACAAAATATGGGAATGTCGTTGACGTTGGCATTGGAACAGTGGTAAACGAAGATCAAATCCAAAAAGCAATACAAATTGGGGTTGATTTTATGGTTAGTCCTGGAATTAATTCAAATTTAGCAACGGTATTTGAGAAAAGTGGTATTGCCTTCATTCCTGGAGTTGCCACTCCAAGTGAAATTCTTTTGGCAATGCAATTGGGTTGGAATACACTTAAGTTTTTTCCGGCTAATCTTTTTGGTGGAATTGATGCGCTAAAAACGTATGGTAACGTTTTTCCTTCAATACAATTCTGTCCAACCGGCGGCATAAACGAAAGTTCATTTAACGAATTCCTCGCCTTGAAAAACGTTATTTCTGTTGGTGGTTCTTGGATGATTAAATAACTAACTTTATAGAGCTCTTTTCTAATTCCTGTTGATAAGAATCCTTGTCAAGAAGAATAAATTGTTGTAAATTCTAAAAAATTAGATTATTATTGTACTTAATACAATAAGTCATAATCAAACAGGCTTTAAAACTATGAAATTTGTTCAAACATGCTTGAAGTCAGCGGCTAAAGTGCTGCTTCCCATCGTTTTTGCTGCTATTTCGTTTGCTCAAACAAACATTGTCACCGTAAAGAAGACGGGGGAGAAATGGAATTTATATGTGAATGACGACCCGTTCTATGTTCTTGGAGCTGGAGGTGAAAAATTCATGGATGAAGTAGTCGCTTGTGGCGGCAACACCATTCGCACTTGGGGATTAGAAAATGCTCAAGAGGTATTGGATGAGGCTGAGAAAAAAGGATTGAAAGTCATGTTAGGTATGTGGGTTCAGCATGAACGTCACGGATTTGATTACAATGACGAAGATAAAATACAATCCCAACTCAACAATTTTAAATCAGGTGTTCTAAAATACAAAGACCACCCCGCCCTTTTAATGTGGGGAATCGGAAATGAATATGAATTGAATTACTCCAACACCAAAGTATGGAAAGCAGTTAACGATATTGCTCAAATGGTCAAAGAATTGGATCCAAACCATCCAACTTCGAC
>DGBF01000121.1:16065-17172 GCA_002384725.1 Flavobacteriales bacterium UBA4011 | reverse complement strand
CCATCCAACTTCGACAGTAACTGCAGGCACCAATGCCGAAAAAATGAAATTCATTAATGAGGTAATGACTGACATTGATATTTATTGCATCAACACATATGGCGATATTGGAAATGTGGCTAGCGTTCTTGAAAAAGAAGAATTTAAGGGGCCATATATGATCACTGAATGGGGGCCAAATGGACATTGGGAGTCGCCAAAAACTCGCTGGGGATCATCAATTGAGCAAACAAGTACCGAAAAAGCTAGCGTATACCAGGAACGTTACGAGAAATACATTTGGGGAGAACGAAATCAATGCATCGGTTCATTTGCCTTTCTATGGGGGCAAAAGCAGGAATATACGAGCACATGGTATGGTGTTTTCACCGAAGATGGTTTTCCCACCGAAGCAATTGACGCCTTGACATTGAATTGGTCCGGGAAGTATCCAGAAAACCGCAGCCCATCAATCGATTCGGTGCGGATGAACAACCAAATTTGGAGTAAAAATCTCATTTTAACGCCGTCTCAAAAACTTAATTTCCAAGTATATTCTACCGATAAGAATTCAGATAGGTTAAAATATTCTTGGGAGCTCTATCCTGAAAGTACAGATTTGAAAACAGGAGGTGATGCAGAAAACAAGCCAGCTATTATTCCGGGTAAGTTGAAGGGCAAAAATAAATTTGAAGTAACCATGAAAGCACCCGTTATTGAAGGTCGATACAGACTTTTCGTCTCTGTGACAGACGGAAAAAAAGTGGCGTATTCAAACATCCCTTTTTATGTTCAGCATGAACTGAATGGTGACGGAACAGTAAAAAAGGTTCAATTTATCCAACAAAACTTAAAATCTTTTAATGAGGAATAATTTACACGTTTTATTCAGTTCAATATTGGCAGTGTTTGTTATTTTAAACGCTCATACTCAAGAAGTTATAAGTGATTCATCTAAACTTTTTGATGCCGGATCATTTCCGAAAAAGTTCGAAAATGGACTAAATAATTTGTCTGTTTCCGGAAATTATCGATTTCTAGCGAACTACACATCGATGGAAACCCAATATCCGGAATTCGGAACGGTTCCGGGTAGATTATTTATTGGAGACGATAGCCAAATTCCAT
>DGBF01000121.1:7046-16008 GCA_002384725.1 Flavobacteriales bacterium UBA4011 | reverse complement strand
CAAATTCCACAATTGTACATGACTATTGGGGCGCGACCGTCTGCACAAACTTCGTTCAGCACGGACTTGTTTTTATGGACGCCCCTCTCAGGTAGCACTGCAGATTATGCCAAAGGATTAAACTTAGGTGTTAATCTCAATGGTTCACATTCAACAAAATTCGGCAACTTTTCTGTTCGAATGGGTGGAATTCATTGGTACACTTTGAGTCCCATGACATTTGCAACCAATACGGGGTATAACAGGTTCAGTTTGTTTGAACGAAATCCTTGGGATCCAAACACTAAAGATGTACTTGACCGGTATTCAAAATTTTATAATGATGGCGCCTTAAGTCAAGATGAACGATGGGGACAACAAGCTTTTCAAGGTTTTATTTTTGAAGGAATGAAATTGCCGAAAGATTTTTCTTTCTCCTATATGTATGGAAAGTCGCAATTCAACGGTGGTGCCCTGCCGAAGCCGAATAATATGATGGCGGGGAAAATTCGAAAGGACTTTAATTTTGGTTTCTTAAGTTTCAATGGGATTTCGAGCAAAACATATGATGATAGTCTGACGAGGGAAACAATTGGTTATGAATTGTACACCTATGAATTTGCAATTAAATTAAAGAAAATTCACTTTTTAGCTGAAAATGGAATTGGAAGATATACGAGCCCTGATTATAAAGGAAAATGGGGACAAGCACTTGACTTAAAATTTCAATTTCAGAAAGAATTAACCTTCTTTCCTATTGAGCTTCGTTTTTACCATATTAGCCCAAGAGTAATCAATAATAATGGGGTATTTTGGAATACCTCTATTTCCGAATTTCAAGTGAATTCTGCCAATGTTTCTCCACCTGGTAGCCAAATCCCTATTATTCCTTTTGCTAGTTCATTGGTGCCCATCGGCCAAATGACGAATAATCGTCAAGGAATAATTTTGAATACCGATTTGAATATTAAAAAACAAAAATTAACCATTGGATATTCTGCAGCACAGGAAATTAATGGGCTATCCGATAAAATAACATACGGACATCAGGCGAATAACCTTGCTCTTTCACGAATGTGGCGTTGGGCGTTTCCATCGGGTGTCGGTCCATATCAAAACCTCAGTAAAATATACAGAGGAGTTTACGAAACGGTTCAAATTACGGATTCTATTTCTGCTAAAGGATTCAATGCTATCGAGTTAAGTTTTAAGGGCAAAATGAAAATCTTCAACCGAGAGTTGCTTTATTTTTATTTAGGTGGATTTCATTCGGTACAACGTGACTTCTCAGCTGTTCCAAAATATTCTAAAGCCGCTTATCTTCAGAGTTACAATCATCAATTTGAATTCTACTACAAATTATTTCCAAAAATTGTACTCGCGAATTATCTCGGTTACGATAGAATAATTGCGAATCAAAACACCATTCTTGATGTAGATTCAGGTCTGGCTAAGGATCAGACAGGATTGAGTTATGCAATTGGGTTAGATATTCAATTGTCTAAAAACACAGGATTGTATTTACGTCACCGCTGGATGACCTACGAAGATGTTAATTTCTCATTGGACAAATACAACGGACAAGAAACCTCCGTTGAACTTAAAATATATTTCTAGGTATGAAATCATTATTAACCATATTATCGTTCTCGTTAGCTGCATTTACTTTAGCTCAAAACGGAAAAAAGGTACAATTTGTTGGAGGTGCCCGTGCTGTTATGTCAAATATGGATTTTCAAACAGGCGAAGAAGATACTGTGACTCCAAGAAAATCGGCAGGCGGGTATGCTTTAATCGATCTTGGATTCAGAATTAATCCTAATGAACAAACTGAAATTCTTGGAATGATCCGTGTGAAAAATGACTTGGGCGGTTTCTGGGGAAGCAACGTTGCATTTGACGTACGTCAGCTTTACGTGCGCGGTGTTGCCGGAAAAATTGTTCGCTACCAATTGGGGAACATCGATTATAAAATGACGCCTTACACATTTTACAACCATAACCCAGACATGCTTTTAGGAGGAGTTGGAACACTTCAGATAAAAGAAGATATTTTGAATTACGAATCCTTCTATTCTAAAAACAATACTTGGCGACAACAAGGAGCCGCTGTCGATTTTGGTTTAGCCTTCCCGAAGATTGTAAAGGATGTCAAGTTCAATGGTTTCATCACACGATTGAACCCTTCCAACCTTTCCAACATATTTGAACGTTTTTATGGAGGAGGAAACCTGGTGGTAAAACAAAGTAAATATCTAACTTTTGGTTTGAATCATGCCAGTATTTTTGACTTGAAAGAAACGGCAGCAAGTGAAAATCCATACAAAAATGCGGTAAGTACCGCAACGTATGAAGGAAAATTAGATAAAGACAAATATACGGTGGGATTGGCTGGAGAAGCAGGAACATCAGCAGCTGGTTACTCTCAAGATTCATCACAATTGACGGATTTCTTCTCGAATACGAAAGTTTATTTGAAATTGAAGGAATTAAATTTGAAATTATCCATAGGATATATGGACAATGGAGCTGACTTCAGAAGCGCTGGGGCACAGTCAAAAAGAATCAATTACAACCAATTGAATAGCTTTTACAGCCGTTATACAAACAGTCAAATCGACCGTCAAATTTCTATTTACGATTTGTACAACGACCCAACTTTGTATTCCTCCTCCATTACTGAGGGAATAATGGATTACAATCCTGCTATAAATAACGCACTACCCTATGGAACAGCCAGTTTCAATAGAAAAGGCATTTTTGGAGAGGTTCAATACCAAGATACGTCAGAGAAACTGACGCTGGAGGTTAAATATTATCAATTGAGTGAAATTCGTGGTCAAGGAACAACTAAACTTAGAAAGTACAACTTCCTTCAAACAACCGCAAAAGTAGACTTGATGAAGTTTCTCAAAATCAAGCGGCATTTAGATTTTGAAGCGGGATTCAGTTATCAAAGAACAACGAGACCAAGCGAAATAGAATTCGAAAATGTTTCGCTGAAATCTGCCGCGGTAAGTTTAGGTGTGCAATATGAATTGATAAGTAAACTTTTCCTTTTGGCAAATGTTTATCACTTTGAAAGTAGTGGAAATGATTTGACTCCGATTCGAAATACAAACGACGAAATAATCAGCTTTGCGCCCTACAATGCTAATAATTATGAAAATTATTTCGCAACGGGACTGAAATTTAATTTTACGGAAGATATGTATTTGTCGGCGTTCTATGAAAGTAACTTAAACAATGGTAACGGTATGACGCCTTACACTATAAATCAGTTTATGATTGTTTACAATCTGAAATTTTAAAATATGAAAAAGTATATAACATTAGTATTACTTGGAATGATAATGCTTTCCTCGTGTCACAAGAAAGATAACTCAATAGATGGGCCCAACTTGAATGATGTTTATGGTGAGTTTGGTGTTATTAACACATTGGGTCAAAATTTGGATTCAGTTGATTTTGCGGTTGGGCAAACGGCATATTTCACAGCTCAAATGTCCAAAATTATCGATTGGAAAATCACAATCACAGGTCAAACCTCAGGTGCAGTGAAAGAAATTACAGGAACAGGTAGCAGTTTGACACAGGCCACCACGACTTGGCTTGGCGAAACAACATATTTTCCAGTTTTTGGTGCTGAGATATGTGATGTTCAATTGACTTTTGAAGGAGAAGATGACACATTAACCTCAACCATTAAAATAATTCAATCCAAACTTAATCCTGGATTTTTAATTTCCGATTTCGAATCTGGCTTTAACAATCAATGGACCTCATACATTCAATCAGGCGCTGACATGGATTTTCAAATTAAAACCGACGCAAGCTCCCCACAAGGAAATTCGTATTACAATATGGCTGGAACAGTTGATTGGGATTATTTAATTGGTTATTTATATTTTGGAGCCAGCGCCTACGGATCACCTCAAATGCCTATTACGGGTAATGGAGATAATACGTATTTCAATATAATGATATACGGTGAACCTGGCTCTGTAAATACCATTTTATTGTTCCAGTTTCAAGAAGATGATGACCTAAGTGGAGGATTCGCAAATTCATCCGAAGACACTTATTCCTTAGAAATACCTGTTAACTGGGAAGGATGGAAGCTTTACTCCGTAAAATACAGTGATATTCCATGTTTGGTTAATGGACAACCTTCAACTCCAAATGGCAATGGACAGCATAATCCAGACCGATTGAATCAAGTGAACATGCTCCATTTGGCGAATCCCGTTACCGGATTTGCCAAAACTAAAGTAGACTATATTATTTTCACTCAAAATGAGCCACTTAAACCATGATTTTTCGGCTGTTTATATTGATTTCGTTTGTCACATGCGGAAGCTTTCTTTTCGGACAAGATACAACGCGTATTATCAATTTTGATGAAATTAAAATTATCGATAAAAGAATTATAAAGCGTCAAGGATTATATGACTCATATGAAGTTGACAAGACGAAAAACATCAATGGCTATACTCAACTCACTATTTTTGACAACACCATGTCTGACGAAGTTTGGTATACCGAAAATGTTAATTGCGTGTCAGTTGATCTCAAAGCAAACGAAAAAGACACGTATCTCCAATTACAGTGGAACAAGGACCGGGATGGATGTGACTGGGTTGGAGTCGGTTTTGGTTGGGATTTTTGGACCTCAAAAGACATATCGGGAATCTTAGATATTGCTGCAATCGAATTTGAAGTTCGTTCAACGGGAAAAGATATAACCAATTTACCTTGGGCTATGGGATTTGAAGACTATTCAAATGGTCAAGCCTGGACGGGGTTTTTGAGAAAATATTTTGTGGATGATATTATTACGACCGAATGGAGCAAGGTCCAAATACCATTATCAATATTTCCTTTTGTCGAAACAGATACGGACCCGAGTAACATTAAGCAGATGATTGTTCAATTATTTGCCGAAGGTGTTGCTGAAATAAATCGAATTGAATTGGTTCCTTTCACTGGAAAACTACGTGAGACGGTAATTTCAGAATCTTTAACCGATAAATCTATTTCGGTGGATGGCAACTCCATTGATTGGAATGCGAATTTCACTTCTTTTGGTGATGGTCATTCATTTGCCACTAAAAATAGCTCAGACAGTCTTTATATAGCCGTTAAGGTGAAGGATCAACGTCCTTTCTTGAATAATAAAACAAATGCCGATTTGTGGAACGGTGACGCTATAGAGATTGCCATTGCAACCAATCCTAAAGCAAATCCTAAACGGGAATTGTTTTTGTTGAGTGATTACCATTTTGGGCTGAACTGCGGTCTGAAACCTTATTTGTGGAATTTCTCGGACGACAAATTGTATTCTGAAGGTAATTTCGGAATTACGAAAACAGATTATGGATATTTTGCGGAGATTGCAATTCCTCTGAAGAAGTTAATGCATGCTGATTTAAAAGCAGATACACCTTTAGGATTCGAAATTGCCGTTGATGAAGGAAACGAAAAAATGATACGCGAAATACAAACGACTTGGAATGGTCATGGTGCAACTGGATTTCATTCCAATCCCTCACTTTGGGGAACGATTGTTTTAAAATAATTATTTCTTCACAAATTTCGCTCTTGAAATAGCGCCCTTTTCATTCTTAAGTTCTACAAAATAGGCTCCTGAATCAAGGGGGGAAACATTAAAACTGTTTTGATGGCTAATTTTTTGTGATAAACATGTTTTTCCATCCATAGTTTTGAATGAAACTAGATCATTGATCTTTGCTCCTTCTATTCGAAGTTCATCCGCACCCGGATTTGGATAAATCGATAAACTCTTTAGCTCCTTTGCATCCAAACCAAGATCACTTTGATCTTTGTACACTCGTACATAATCTACAACCAATACTTGTGGGAAAGTTGTCGTTGCATCTGGATAACCAGGCCAATTACCACCAACAGCCAAATTTAAGATTAGATAAAATGGTTCTTGAAACTCATTAGTTCCATTGATTCCATTGTCAATGTTCATCGTATGATATTGATTTCCATTAAAAAACCACTTAATTTCAGCATCGTCCCATTCAATGGAATATATATGAAACTGAGTTGGATCTGAATTCGCAACTGAATTTCCGTAATATGCGTAACCATTAACATCCCAATGCGCCGTTCCATGCGTCATCAATTCGCTGTTGATATGCTCCACAATGTCTATTTCACCACAAAAGGGCCACGAAACTTGATCAATATTCGACCCTAACATCCAAAATGCCGGCCATATGCCCTGACCCATTGGAATTTTTATTCTCGCTTCAATTTTACCATATTGAATTTGATACTTTCCTTTCGTTACAATCTTAGCGGAAGTATATGGATTGTTTCCAATTGTTTCTTGCAAAGCAATAATCTTTAATTCATCATTGCTCACTTGAAGATTTGTTCCGTTGGTCGTATAGAATTGGGATTCATTATTCCCCCAACCATTACCACCGGTTTCGTGAGACCATTTAGACATATCCAAAGCTGCACTGTCGAACTCATCCGACCAAACAAGATTCCATTGGGAGAATGCACTAATTGACAGTAAAGAAAAAGAAATTGTAAAGAGCAATTTTGACATACACAATAAAAAACTAAAGTAAAAAAAATGGGAGACTTTAATCTCCCATTTAGCAATGATTTGAATTATTTATTTTTTGATAAGTTGCGTTCTAGATATTTTATTGTCTCCTAAGATAACTGCCTGATAAACACCAGAAGATAGACCTTCAAGGTTCAATTCAACTGAATTTGAGTTCGTATTGATTTCCATTACTTTCTCTCCAACAATTGAATAAACAATTACTTTTTCAATATTTGAATTTCTTTGAATCGTAACTTGTGAAATCACTGGATTTGGATAAACAGCTGATGCTTCTATCCCATTTTCCTCTATTGAAAGTGAAGCACAATCAACACATGAACCATATGTGTTTGCAAATGTCGCAGCTGACCCAAGAGTCCATTGACGGTTTGCATAAGACGAAAAATCTGTCACTGGTGCGCAAGTACCACCATTAACCATTGCATTAACCAAGTTTTCCATTGTTCCATCTTTCACCAATAGATATTCTAAGGAATCAGTTGGCGCAGGTGAAATAGTAAATGTCCACGTTCCATTACCGTTATTTACAGCTTGCGGTCCAAATGCTGGATTCCATCCCCAGAGTGGACCTGTTAAGTTCACTTGAGAAGGTGCTGTTGAATCACAAATTTCTGTAGTAATAACTAAATCTGGGTAAGCACAGGGTACACATCGACCATAAGCAATATCCGTGACGTCTGGTTCACCTACTGTCCATTTTCTATTTGCGTAATTTGTGTAGTCAGTAACAGGAGCACAAGTTCCTCCGTTTTGCATAGAAGAAATTAAATTTTCTTGGACACCATCAATTAGAAACAAATATTCCATATCTGCAGTTGGCGCAGGCGTTAAATTAACCGTCCAAGTTCCATTTCCATTATCGATAGCCAAAGGACCTCCATTCGGATCCCAATTCCAAAACGGACCGGTCATTCTAACTGTGTCAGGCATTGCAGAACATACATCAATTGTCAAATTCAACGATGGTCCACAAGGTCCACACTGACCATAAGTATTAGAAAAAGCCAAAGGATCTGTTGTTACCCATTGACGATTCGCGTAATTCGCAAAATCTGTAATAGGGGCACAAGTACCACCATTTTGCACGGCAGAAATTAGATTTTCTTGAACACCATCTTTAATAAGTAGGTATTCCATATCTGCAGTTGGAGCTGGGGCAAATGTAAATGTAAATGTCCCGTTTCCATTATTCACTGCAATGGGTCCTGCATTAGGATCCCATCCCCACCATGGCCCTGTCATTCTAACCTCCGTAGGCGCTGGTCCACAAATCTCTGTTGTAATTACAAGATCTTGCGAAAAAACTGAACTCCCAGTCAATAACAAGAAAACTAACGATGCAATAATTCTAAATGTAAAATTTGATTTCATATGTTCTTATATTAATTAATATTGTTTTCAATCGGCAATATATGAATTATTGTATAAAATACAATAAGGCGTTGATAACTTTTACATTTTAAATCGATAATCCTTGGTTTCCAGTATGTTGTTGTAATGATCTTGATCAAATGAAAATAACTTTGCTGGTCTATGCTTTACGTTCACTTGTTTCTCCTTGTGCTCTATTAAAGGAATGGACTTTACTTTTTTTCGGAAATTCGCTTTGTCCATTTCTGTATTGGTTACATATTCATACAACTGTTGCATTTCGTTTAAAGTAAATTTCTCTGGAAGTAACTCAAAACAGATTGGATCTTGCGTCAATTTTTGTTTCAATAACTCGTATGTTGAATTAAGAATAAGGTTATGATCGAAGGCTAGTTCAGATATCTCATGAATCGGTACCCATCTGAAATCTCCTGCCCAAGAGGAAGCTTCCACTTTAAAATCTTCTATCCGCATCAATGCCATATATGCCGTTGTGATAACACGTCCCTGTGGGTGTCGATTGGGTTGTCCGAAAGTTTGGGATTGATGTAATTCTATATCTCCAATTTTTGTCAATTCAAATAGAATTCTCTTGGCTGCGTCCTCTATATCTTCATCTGGATAAACCAAATCTCCCGGCACTGCCCACATTCCATCGTATGGCTCCATGGATCTTTTAATTAGAAGTGCGTGAATTTGACCGTTTCTATAACCGAAAATCACGCAATCCAAAGAAAAAGAATAGTTGAAAAAGTCTTTAAATTCAATTTTATACATCAATGTTTATTTTAGTTCAAATGTTGTCTTTTGCTTATCAATCGTTAATTCAAAAAGGCCTGGTTCAAGTATCCAATTTCCATCACTGTCAGCAAATTTAAAATCTTCTGCAGAAAGAGTAAAGGTAATTTTTTTCTTTTCACCCTTTTCGAGATGAATCTTTTGAAAACCCTTAAGCCTTTTACCTGCAGGGACATAAGTTGCCACTTTATCGTGAATATA
>DGBF01000121.1:0-6929 GCA_002384725.1 Flavobacteriales bacterium UBA4011 | reverse complement strand
TATACAATTGGACAACTTCCTTTCCTGACCTTTCACTTGTATTCTCCACTTCAATTGAAACTGTCAAGCTTTCAGATTTCGAAATACTCGTTTTATCAATAGTAATATTGGAGTAGTTGAAGCTCGAAAAGCTCAATCCGTAGCCAAATTCCCATTCGGGGTCAAAAGCATCAAATTCATTTGATTTACCTGATCGACCCACGCTTCTCGGGTGATCATAAAATTCGATGACTCCATCATATTTAGGATAGGTATATGGAAGTTTCCCGCTCGGATTGACATCACCATAGATTATATCCACTAAGGCCTCTCCACCATAATCACCTGGTAAATAGGTTTGAATAATTCCAGCCGCTTGATCTACAATAGGATGCATAATTCGTGGTCTACCTTCCACAAGAACCAACAGCACAGGCTTACCTGTTTCGTATGCGTATTTTGCCAATTCTATCTGTTCGGGATTCAGATTTAATGAACGGATATCACCCGGTTTTTCAGTAGATGGTAATTCACCTAAACACAAGACTATCACATCGGCTGCTTTAGCTTTAATCATAAAATCATCGATATTTTCTAGACTTGATGTCTCCCAGCCATCTTGAAAAAATAATTTTGCGCCTTGAGAAAACGAAACATTCTCTTTGCCCACTTTCTTCTCGAAAGCTTGCCGTATAGACAAACAACCTTTGGTGTTAAATGAACTATCAACTCCCTGCCATGTGTGCGTCCAAGCTCCGTTCAGAAAATTCAAATCATTGGATGTAGGACCAGCTACCAGTACTTTTTGAGATTTATTTAAAGGTAGAAAGTTATCCTCGTTCTTCAATAATGTTATCGATTCAGCTGCCAAGGTAAAGGCTGCTTTTTTGAATTCTTGAGAGCCGAATTTAGAATAATCCGCTGGCCGCGACTCACCAAATAAACCCATGGCCATTTTTACACGTAAAATTCTTCGCACTCCATCGTTAAGCCGTTCAGCAGAAATTTGTTTTTCACAAACCGCCTTAATCATTGCTTCGCAATAAACCTTGTATTGTGGACTCAAAGGCACCATACTCATGTCTACCCCGGAGTTAAAAGCCAGAACAATCGCCTCTTGCGGATTTCGTGCTACCTCATGCACTGTTTCAAGCATGAGATAATCTTCCCAATCCGATACTGCAAAACCTTTGAAGCTCCATTCACCTTTTAAAACATCAGTCAGTAAGTATTTATTTGCATGTCCAGGAATTCCATTAACATCACCACTGTTTACCATTACCGTCATCGCACCACCTTCGATAGCTTTTTGAAAAGCTGGTAAATACAATTCTTTCATGTATTTCTTCGGAATCCATGCAGGCGTGCGATCTCGTCCTGAAAATGAACCGCTGTAGCCAACGAAATGTTTTAAACAACTCGCTACATGATTTGCATCTAATGGACTTTTACCTTGATATCCGTTGATTAATTCTAACCCTAATTCACTTGCCAAAAATGGATCTTCACCTAAAGTTTCAAAGTATCTAGACCAAAGAGGCTGTCTAGCCAGGTCGAGTACTGGTGAGAAATTCCATTTCAATCCTGTATAACGCATTTCATAGGCTGTTATTTCAGCAAATTTTCTCGCCAAATCTCTGTTCCATGTTGCGGCTAATCCTATCTCTTGCGGAAAAAGTGTGGCACCGACCGTGTAATTCACTCCATGAATAGCATCTATACCATATATTATCGGGACGTCTATTTTTAATTCCTTACATACATTTTCTATATCATTTAGAATATTTTTCCATACCTCAATTGTAAGTGTGTGCGAAGACACATTTAATATTGACCCTAAATGAAACGAATCAATGGCTTCAATCAATTTTACTCTGTCGATTTGAGCTGGCTCAATACTTTTTCCGGATTCATCCGTTTTTAATACGACATCTAGAGTAATTTGACATGTTTGCCCAACTTTTTCAGCAATTGACATTTTTTTCAGTAGTCGATCAATCTTTTTTTCATGATCATCATTGATGTCGAATGAAGCTTGACTTGAAGAAAGAAATGAAAAACTTAAAAAAGTCAACAATAAGGAAATGCGAAATTTTGTCATGATTTGTGTTTCGAATACGAATATATCATATTTATTGTCAAAAGTACAATATCTATTTATTATTGAATCCCTACCGACCCTTTTTCAAGAGAAATGAAGAATGATCCTTCTAATTTTTTTATCACAAGATTTTTTTTAAATATATTTAGAGAAAAGTCTAATTTGCTCGATCTCAATTTTGATACACGATTATTACCAGAAGCAGGATTGCTTCTCCTTTCCGAACCTTTTCTTGACAATGAATATTTTACACGTAGCGTGATTCTCTTGTGCGAACATAACGGAAAAGGAAGTTTTGGATTTGTTTTAAACAATTTTTTAGAAGAAAATTTTGAAGGACTTCCAGATTACATTCTTGAATCTAACCCAAGAATTAGCATCGGTGGTCCTGTTGAAGTCTCGCATCTTTATTTCATTCATTCATATGGGGAAAAAGTTCCTGGTAGTTCGGAATTAGTCAATGGTTTATTTTTAGGTGGCGACTTTGAAATTTTGAAGAGTCTGTTGCTTGCAGAGGACCAACCTGAAAAATGTGTTCGCTATTTTCTCGGTTATTCTGGCTGGGATGCGCAACAGCTGAACGATGAAATCAAAGAGAAATCATGGGTGGTTTGTCGTCCGGAAAATAATACGTGGATCATGAACACTGAAAATAACAACCTTTGGGAAGACAGCTTAAAGTCTTTAGGTGCGAAATATGAGATGTTTTCAAAATTTCCTGTCAACCCAAACAATAATTAACATTTTTTCACGTTCCTAAATAAAATAAAGAGACTTTATGGAGATATCGCTACCAAGTAAGCGTGAAAAGAGTAGTTTTGCCGCTCGTAAAATAAAAAAAGGCAATTTGCTCAGTAAAATACTTTATTATGGTTTGGTGATTCCCATCTCCTATTTACCGTTCAGGGTATTATATTGGCTTGCTAACTTCGTTTATCTTCTCGCTTATTATGTAGTTGGATATCGTAAAAAAATCGTTCGAAAAAATTTAAAAAACTCATTTCCAGAGCTTTCTGAAAAAGAAATAAAAAAAATCGAAAAAGGATTTTATAAACATTTCGCTGATTTCTTGGTGGAGAGTGTTAAGTCGCTATCGATATCAAACAAAGAAATTGTCCGACGTTGTGCGATTTTAAATCCCGAAGTTCCCAACGAATATTTTGAACAAGGTAGAAGTGTTATGGTTCTTTGTGGGCATTATAACAACTGGGAATATTATGCGGTTGGTTTGGCACAGCAAATGAAACACAAAGTTTTTGCAGCTTATCAACCTTTAAAAAACGAATTCTTTAACCAAGTTCTTCTTAAATCTCGACAACGCTTCGGGATCAACATGATGAGCATGAAAGAAGTCCCAAGAAAATTGGTAAAATCTCCGAAAGTGCCAACTATTAGTATTATGGTGAACGATCAATCACCTCATGCTCCTAAAAAAGCGTATTGGAATACTTTTCTAAATCAACCAACTGGTTGGATGACTGGTACCGAACGATTGGCTTCTAAATTGGATCAAGTCGTATTGTTCGGATGTATTCGCAAACGCAAACGAGGATTTTACGAAGTTAGCTTCTACCCGATTACGGAAAAACCGAAAGAAGTGAATGAAGGATACGTATTGGATCAACATACCAAATATTTGGAAATGGTTATCGCCGAAAATCCAGAATATTGGTTGTGGTCACACCGTCGTTGGAAACACGAAAAGCCTGAATGATAATACCTTCGACTCCCTTGGCGGAAAGAATGAGACCGTTTACCTTGGAGGAATACATTGGTCAAAATCATCTGCTTGCCGAAGGAGCTTCTTTGCGCCGCGCCTTAGATGCTGGCATTTTACCATCCATTATTTTATGGGGACCTCCAGGAGTTGGTAAAACGACACTTGCCCGAATCATTGCAAACAAATTAAAACGTCCCTTCTCCACTCTTTCGGCTATTTCAAGCGGAGTTAAAGATGTTCGAGAGGTTATCCAACGTGCCGAATCTGGCGGAATGTTCAACCAAGAAGGCACCATCCTTTTTATTGACGAAATTCATCGTTTTTCAAAATCTCAACAAGATTCTTTGCTTGGAGCAGTTGAAAAAGGCGTGATTACTTTAATTGGTGCCACAACTGAAAATCCTTCATTCGAGGTGATTTCAGCTTTACTTTCGAGATGTCAAGTGTACACTTTAGAATCGCATGGTAAAGAGGAATTACAACTCATTTTGGACCGTGCTATTTCTATGGATCAATGGTTAAAAACGAAGGACATCGTTCTTGAAGAAACCAATGCCTTATTTGCTATTTCTGGTGGAGATTCTCGAAAACTATTGAGTGTGTTCGAATTGGTCGTTGGTGCCCAAGAAAAGGAAGACCAAGTGATTGTCACAGACGAATTAGTCACAAATATTGCTCAACAAAATATAGCTCGATACGACAAAGACGGTGAACAACATTATGACATCGTTTCTGCTTTCATCAAATCCATTCGAGGTAGTGATGCAAATGCCGGAATATACTGGTTGGCCCGAATGGTAGAAGGTGGCGAAGATCCTAAATTCATTGCCCGACGATTAATCATTCTTGCTGCCGAAGATATTGGTATTGCCAATCCAAATGCTTTAATATTAGCGAACAATTGTTTTCAGGCAGTAACGACAATTGGTTGGCCAGAAAGTCGCATAATTCTTGCTCAATGTGTCGTTTATCTAGCAACCAGTCCGAAAGGAAACGCAAGTTATATAGCCATTGGAACAGCACAAGAGGAAGTCCGGAAATCGGGAAATTTACCTGTACCACTTCCACTTAGAAATGCACCAACCAAACTGATGAAAGAGCTCGGTTATGGTAAAGATTATTTATATTCGCACAACTTTCCAGGCAATTTTGTTCAACAAGAATTCATGCCCGATGGACTTGAGAATTCGCAATTTTTTAAAGCGGGTAGTAACAGCCGAGAAATCGAAATTGAAAAATACATTCAAGAGCGCTGGGGAGACAAATACAAATAACTCTTATGTTCTCGAAATTAGCGTATTATCTTCTTGTTATTCCAATATCGCTTCTTCCGCTCTGGGTCCTTTATCTATTTACCGACTTCTTTTATTTACTCCTCATTTCTATAATTTCATATCGAAGAGGTGTCGTCCGAAAGAATATTGCAAATTCTTTTTCTGACAAAACCGAAAAAGAGCGTAGAAAAATTGAACGTAAATTTTATCGGCATTTTACCGATTTATTAGCCGAGGGCGTAAAAAACCTTTCCATTTCCAAAATGCAATTGAAAAAACGCATTCATGTTCAAAATCGAGATGAAATAGATCAATTGTACATTCAAGGCAAGAATGTAATTTTCGTAGGTGGACATTACAACAATTGGGAATGGATCATTTGTGCTCAAAACTTTCTCTTTGCTCATCAAGCAGTTGGCATCGGAATGCCCATGACCAATACCTTTTGGGACAAACGTATCAACCTTCGTCGTTCTCGTTTTGGAATGAAAATCGTTCATGCGAAAAACTTCAAAGAAACTCTTCGTCAAGAAAATGGTAATCCAATTTCACTTCTTATTTTAGCTGACCAAAGTCCTGGAGACTCGATGAAATCGTATTGGACAAAGTTTCTCAATCAAGATACTGCAGTAGCCTTTGGCGTTGAAAACATTGCTCATGAATACAATTATGCCGTTGTTTTCTTGCACATGACGAAGGTGAAACGCGGTTACTACAATGTTACTTTTGAATTGATATGTGATTTACCATCCGAAATGCAATATGGCGAAATTACTGATGCCCATGTGAAAAGTCTTGAGAACGACATTTACAAAGATCCGCAATATTGGATTTGGTCGCACAAACGTTGGAAGAGAGAAATTCCAGAAAACCTTGAGGAATTAAGAAAACGACAATATGAAAAATTTATTCAAAGGTATCTCTCTTAGTGTTCTGTGCGCGCTCAGTATTGACAGCTTCTGTCAAACAGAGCACAAACCACTTTCTTCAATACAATATGGAGAAAATCCAAAGCTACATGCGAGAGGTTTAACTGCCAATAAGAAAAAAATATTCGTTGCTGCATCTGACGGTAAACTCTATATCATTGATCTTAAAACAGAAACGGTTGAGGAAAGGGATTATCACAGAAATGTTGAATTACGCGATATTGAGGTCAGTAAAAAATACATTATTTTATTGGCAAGCGGCGATTCTAGTTCCACCATCTCCATCAATCGGAAAAATGATGAATATGTGATTAATGAATATGAAGGCCTTTTTTTAGATGGAATTTCTTTGGTTAAAAACTCACTGTTTATGATGGGTGACCCAATGAGTGATCGCTTTATGCTTTTCAATAGCAATGACAATGGTGAATCTTGGACTCAGTTAGATAGCCTTCCTCAATCTATTCAAGGTGAAGCGGGCTTTGCAGCGAGTGGAACAAACGTTCAGATGACCTCAATTAAAAATTGGTATTTTGTTTCTGGAGGAATGGATTCACGCTTTTATTCTACGAATGATGCTGGTAAAACTTGGAATGATAGCGAGCTTGGTTTCAAACCTTGTGAAAGTTGCGGAGCATACTCTTTCATAATACTTCCTGACAATAAAACGATTGTTTCGGTAGGTGGAGATTACACAAAACCAGATGAAAGAATTGGAACTTCTCGCATTTCAAATGATGGAGGAACAACTTGGCATTCTCCGAAAGTAGATTTGATGGGTTATCGCTCTAACGTGATGCACCACAGAGGGATTATCTATGCTTGCGGTACGAATGGAATCGACGTTTCAACTGATTTTGGAGAATCATGGAGCGAATTTGCAACTGGAAACTATTTTATAATTACGGTTTTCAAAAAGCAACTGG
>DGBF01000120.1:15981-23815 GCA_002384725.1 Flavobacteriales bacterium UBA4011 | reverse complement strand
CAACCTTTGATTCAGCCTTTCAATTCCGAATACGACGACATCGCTCTTTCATGGTCAAGTGATTCGACAGGATATTTTAGTACAAATCGTCCATACGCTGGAAATTTAAACGCGCAGTCTGGCTCTATTAGCTTCAATGACAATACCTATGCTTTTGAAGTGAGAAATGTGAAATCTGTTGTTAAAATAGATTTGCAGTTGAAAGACAAGGATGGCCAACTGCTGAAAGATGCGGTATTGACCTTAAACGATGGCTCAACTGGTAATCTCATATTCAAAGGCACATCTGACCAATACGGCAGAGTGGTTGGCGTTGTTGATACCTTGCCATTGAATATTACGGCTAGCTACAAGATGAACATCAATAAGCAAGGTGTGGCATCTTCTGAAAAAAACTTCGAAATAAATATAAAGGATAGAGAAACAAAAATTGACAATTCGACTGTAGAAATGAATATTGAAATGTTAACCCAAGAAATGGAGATTACGGAATTACTTGGGTTAAGTACAATATTTTATGATTTCAATAGCTCTGTATTGCGCCCAGAGTCGAAAAAAGAATTGAACAAAGTCATTCAATTTATGAATCTGCATCCAGAAGTTTCTGTCGAACTTGGTTCGCATACCGATTGTAAAGGATCAGATGCCTACAATTTATGGCTTGCGAAAAGAAGAGCAGCGGTGGCTGGAGATTATATTAAAAAACAGGTTTCTATCCCGAAAAACGTTGTTTCCCTTGGTTATGGCGAACAAAAGGCTAGGGTAGTTTGCGATTGTGAAGACCTTTTTAATGCGTGCACAGACGACCAGAATCAGGTCAATCGTAGAACAGAATTCAAGATCTCAGCAATTAATTTTTCGACAGGAAAATAACTTCTTTTTCGGCTGTTAAACAATTGCTGTTTGTCAACCAGCGGTTTTCATATATCTCATTCCACAATTTCCGGTCATCTAATCGATCCTTGGGCTTATTCTATCTGAAGATGCTTGGTTATAACACCACAGATTACAGCGAAAAAAGATCCGTTTGGTTTATTCAGGATGGTCTGTTTTCAATCACTTGATTTATTCTTTAGTTGTAGCTTTTCTCAAAACGAAAAGAAACAGGTACAACATAAATATTTACCTTTTTCGTGGCTAAAATAAAATCGAAATCTATGAAAATAGGGTCCTGTCATATTTATCTATACATGAGGACGCGTACATTTGAAAATATTTAAAATTCATTTCTCCTCCCAAACTTCCATTGTCAAATCATCAACAAGAATTCCTAAACCTTCTCGGAACCAGACACAGGCCTTAATTTCATCATAACTTCTACGAATGTGCGGAGTAAGATAATTAAAAGTGATTTGCGTCCAGGTCTTTAAAGGAATTTCTAAGGTTTTCGAATCTAAGGTTTCGTATTGATACGCTTTCCCCTTATGGTCTGCATGCGTAATGAGGTAAAACTGCTGATCGGTGTTTTCTACTTCCGAATACACCCAACATGAAACTTTTAGCCAAACATGGTCTTTTGACGTCAATTCTGAATACCGTTTTGCAACTCCTTTTGAAAAAGGGTTTTCCATTGAGAGAATTTCGGCTTTTTGACCAGAATGTGCATTTTTTGAGTAAAATTGATCGATTTTCTCAAAATTTTGCTTGAAGACTGCTTGAAATATGTGTTTTTCGTTAATTCTTTTGGAAGCGTGCGCTTCGCCCCAATCGAAGTATAGCAGTTTTTCGTTTTCAGGATCCTTCACCAAGCTTCCAAATGTTCGAAAGTAATAGTCTTTGGACATGCGATCGCCATGAAGTATCCCCAATTTGTATTGATATATTTGGAATAAATTCAGAAATAGGAGTAAGGTTAAAACTCCTACAATAACTGATTTAAAAACCATCCTTTGTTCTTTTAAATAGAGCAAAAAATAGCCGAAAGAAATACCCAAAACAATATAAGATGGAATCAAAGCACGCTGACTAAACGAACTGGCATACCACCAATTGCTCCAGGAAGAAACGAACCATAAGTTGACTGAAAAGTAAATAAAAAGTGACCAAAAAATAGCTTTGTTTCTCTTGTGAAGGGAGCGGAATCCAAGTAATGAAAACACCATTATCGGCGTATAAATCAACCAACCTTTACGGAAACTGAAGAGTGTGTTTAAAGTATGCGGAGGAAATAAATCTAAACCTTCACCATTGTTACCACTGTAATCCGAAAAGAAGAATGAACCGGTGTATATCTTGAAATATATGAGTTGAAGTGAAATGACACAAAAGATTAACAAAGAAAAGGTTACGATTTGTTTATAATTAGATTTAAGCAGTTTCAGTTTCGCGTTTAAGCTTTCTTTACTCCAGGCATTCCAGAGCAAAGGAATGAACACACAAACGATTTCCGTCGGTCGAATAAGTGTTACCAATCCGCAAACTAAGCCCAAATAAACAATCGTTTTCCACTTTTGATTTTCGTACCATTTGATCGTCATCCAAACGATTATTGCGTAACACGAAAAAAGTGTATTGTGCGTCATTGGGTTTTGACTAAACATACTTGTGTGAAGAAGATAATTTGTCCCGAATAGGACAACCAATAAAACCAACAAAGCAATTTTCTCTTCAAAGAAATGGAGTAGGACCTTGGTGAAAAAATAAACACCGATTAAGGTGTAAACAATTCCGCCGATAAAAACTGACATCTCATATGGTTTGGAGAATCCATCACTCGGATAGGATGTGAATTGTGCAATCAAATGTCCAATAAAAAAGAAAGGAGCGTATAAAATGGATTGGCCCATCGTGTATTTCATCACGTAATTTCCGCTTTCCGTTAAATGGCCCTGGTAAAAAATGCCTGATGAATGATATTTCTCCATCAATTCATATACTAAATCTGGATTTTGCATCCCCAAATCCCCATAAATAAAAGTCAGAGGTAAATACAAGTAATACCCGTATACATCATAGCTAAGCGTTTGACCTACTTGATGATAAAAGTTACTGAACACCAAGTAAAGACAGACGAAGAATACGAGAGTGTAGAATGTTTTCCTGTTCATTTGGAATTGCATAGGACGAAGATAAAAAAGGAGAACGGATTTCTATGTTTTCTATTCTTTTTGATCACGAAGAAACTTTTTTCTTACTTTGTAATAAAAAAATGCGCGTTCTTATATCGTTTCTTTTTTTTACCTGCACTTCGTTTGCGCAATCCACAACAATATATGTTAGCGGAACAACTTTAAACAAAGATACTTTAGCAGTAGGAGGTATCGGTCTGATGGTTGGAGCAACCGAGTATGACAATGCGATGGAATGGTTTCTGAATCGTGCCAATGGAGGTGATTTCAATCGTTTTTAATGATGCTTCTGGTGTCAATTACCACTTGTTCAAACAATAATTTCAAATGCTTAAACAATTTGGTTCGCTGGCGGTGATCAATGGGATTATATTTCGTATTGGCGAAATTCGCCTGTTGATAGTATTATCAGAAGTAACCTTCAGAATAGGACTATTGCAATTGCCGGGACAAGCGCTGGAATGGCGATTCTTGGAAAATATTATTTTTCTGCTGAAAATGGAACTGTTACTCCCACAACCGCCCTAAATAATCCATTTGACTTTGATGTAACAGTAGATTATTGAGACTGTTTTGCAGGAGCTTTTAGATTATCCACTAGTGGACAATAGTTGGGCAATATGTACGCTTCTATCCCTTTATTTTTTCTTTAAATTCTCCTCCATATCACTCAAGTGAAGCTTAAGCGCATAGACGGAAATATGAATCTCTTTGATTAATAGCGCCAACGAAATAATTAGCAAAAGCAATGCAACACCAAAAACCCAAACAGCAACAAAATCCTTATTTATGTAGATGAGAAACATCGTTAGAACACAACAAAGAAGGCTTGAAATACCAAATATTTGCATCCAACGTGTTAGATTTAGTCTTAACCTAAGGTTTTTGATTTGTAGAATTAGCAAATCATCCTGTCTTTCAAGGTATTTATCATGTAAATTTCGAATTACCGCGGCATAAGCTAAAAACCGATTCGTATAGGCGAGCATGATTAATGATATTGCCGAAAACAGCAGGGCAGGGGTGGTTAATGTTAATTCTTCCATTCTTTTGTATTGCCTTTTATATGCGAAACAGTAATGAATAGGCGACTTATAGACTGCTCCATAGATTACTACAAATTCAATATTTTACAACGAAGCCGAATACACGGCTAGATCAACAATTTTAGATGAATATCCATATTCGTTGTCGTACCACGAAACTACTTTGATAAAATTCTCTGTTAAAGCAATTCCAGCATTTGCATCGAAAACAGAAGTGCACGTTTCACCAACAAAATCTTGTGAGACCGCCATATCTTCTGTGTATCCTAATATTCCTTTCAATTCATTTTCAGATGCATTTTTCATCACTTTGCAAACTTCCTTATAAGTTGCACTCTTTTTTATGTTAACGGTTAAATCTATTACCGAAACGTCCATTACCGGAACTCTAAATGCCATTCCAGTCAGTTTTCCGTTCAATGAAGGAATTACTTTCCCAACTGCTTTCGCCGCTCCAGTTGATGATGGGATGATATTATGCAATGCAGATCTACCGCCTCTCCAATCTTTAGATGATGGACTATCGACAGTTTTTTGTGTTGCAGTAGCGGCGTGAATTGTCGTCATTAATCCGTCTGTAATTTCAAAATTGTCGTGCAATACTTTCGCGATAGGCGCCAAGCAATTTGTTGTGCATGAAGCATTTGAAAAAATCAGATCCGAGGCTTTCATTTCTTTATGATTTACTCCCATAACAAACATAGGTGCATCTTCTGAAGGTGCAGAGATAACAACTTTTTTAGCACCTCCTTTTCTATGTCGCTGCGCCGTTTCTAGGGTTTTAAAAATACCCGTGCAATCGATAACAAAATCAGTATCTACTTCGTCCCATTTTAAGTCTTCAGGATTTCGTTCAGAAGTAACTCTGATCTCCTTTCCATTGACAATTAGTTTGCCATTTTTTATGTCAATATCACCGTCAAACCTTCCATGAACAGAGTCAAATTTCAGCATATAGGCCAAATAATCAACATCGAGCAAATCGTTTATAGCGACAACTTGAACATTGTCTCTTTGTGCAGCAACTCTTAGCACCAGTCTTCCAATTCTGCCAAAACCGTTAATTCCTATCTTAATCATAATTCTAATTTTTCGGATAATCTATTTAGTATTTTTATTATTCTCTATTCTTTCGGTTCTATTTGATTAATCAATTATAATAAAAAAGATCAAATCGGATTAAACCTCTTCTCGTTTATTTTATTAATAGGGTTCATTGTATAAAGTTCTGCCGGTCTTCCGCCACGATTCTTACTTTTTCTGAATTCACCTATTGGGCTAATTATTCCACTCGCCAATATTTTTTTTCGAAAATTTCTCACGTCAAACTGTTCTTTATGCGCTTGCTCATGCACACCAATAACTTCTGAAAGTATGAACTTATGTGGGAGGGTATGAAAAACAAGAGGTCGATGTAATAGTCCTTTTTTAAATTGCTTCATCACGTTGTCAACAATATTCTTCTGATCGAAGGCGACCATAGGTAATTTATCCATATCACACGATTCTGGTTCACTTGAAAGGGTTTGATTCATGCGTTCAAAAGGATTTCTTTCTTTTCCTGAAGCAGAATCTTCAGTTTTTTTTCATGGTAATTAATTAAGAGCATAGCAATAGAGAAAGCCCCTCAAAAAAAGTGCTCAAATGAATTTGATTTAGTTATCTCTGATTTCTCTGTCATACTTATGGTCAAATATACAATAAGTGTGATTGAAAACAAAACAAAGGTCGATATTGATTACAGATTAAAGTTTCTGTTTTGATCCTTCTTCTAACTTGCCTTTATATACTATGGAATATATTGCCGATAATTTTGGACAATAATTTCTCCAGTTTGCAAGGAATTCATTAAGCCCAGCGAATGATCAACTGAATTTTGTTTCAGATGAGAAATTTACTACGTTCATAATTTACGGCATCAAAATCACGATACTGTTTTATGCGTATCGGAAATAAATGGCTCTTCAATTGACTTTGGCACTCTTGAAAAAGGTGTTTACCAACTGGAGCTTTTCATTACTGTACTCTTCGAAAAAATTAGGTTTGTGAAGCTTTAAGTCGTCTTCTTTAGAACTAAATATTTCAGGACAAGCGCAACAATCAGCAAAACCCATGGCGCACCATGCATTAATAAATCCAACCAATCGATGGATTCCGTCAAGCGGCCATGATAGATATTCAGAATTTGTTTCCAAATATGCGGTTCTGGGAGAAAGGGCGCCAGTCCTAGTGTGACCGACGCCATTGCCCAAAGTGATAGATTCTTTACTAGAAAATCTCGAATTTTATTATCCATTTTTTTGATTTATGGAGCAACAACTTCACCTGTCCAGCTCAGCATTCCGCCGGAAAGGTTGTATGTTTTAAACCCTTTTGCATTCATTAACATACAAGCTTGACCACTGCGCCCGCCACTTCTGCAGTAGATGTAGTAGATTTTTGATTTATCCATCGACTCCATGTCGTGAATGAACTTTGCCGTATTTTGAATGTTCATGAGCAACGCTCCGTTTTGAATTCCTTCTTCCCATTCCATCGGGGTGCGGACGTCTATTATAACTGCGTTTGCGTCCTCAGAAATGAGATTTTGCCATTGCGTTTGATTTATGTTCTCCATAATTCTTATTTAGTTCTTCAATTTTGCAATTCTTCCCCAAGGTCCACCGTTGTGCGCGGTAACCCCATTTTTCAAAAGCATTCCTTTTGCTTGACCAGATCGCATTCCAGAAGCACAAACCGTAATAACCGTCTTACCTTTGAATTGCCCCATTTTCTTGTTCAAATCACCAAGGCTGATGTTAATACTGCCTTTTACATGCCCGCTTTTGAATTCGCCTGGAGTTCTAACATCAACGACCAGAGCGCCATCGTCTAAGAGTTGTTTGAAATCTTGTGGTGCTCCTCCTCCGAGGGCTTTTTTAATGGATGAAAATATTCCCATGTTTTTTATTTGTTTTTATTGATTAAAGTAAAGTTGTTGGACAAACATATTCCGTTTTTGGAATAGAAAGTTTTTTAATATCATCAAAGCCTCCGATTAAATCTACAAAGTTATCATATCCACGCTGTTTTAGCATAGATGCTGCAATCATACTTCTGTATCCGCCAGCGCAGTGAAGAATAAAGAATTTGTCTTTCGGGAATTCAGCCAAATGATCGTTTAATACATTCAGAGGAATGTTTTCCGCACCGAGTAAATGTTCAGATTCAAATTCGCTCACTTTACGAATATCAATGATGTGTAATGTTTCTTTTTTGAGGTGCTTTTCGAGTTGCTCAGCTGTGATTCTGTTTACAACATCTTTTTCTTTTCCAGCCTTTTCCCATGCTTCAAAACCACCATCTAAATAGCCAATTGTATTGTCGTATCCGACTCTCGAAAGACGAATAATGGATTCTTCCACTAAATCTTCAGTTTCAGCTACTATTAGAATTTCTTGTTTGATGTCCAGAATCAATTCTCCAACCCACATCGCAAAACTTCCGTCGATTCCTATGTTTATACTGTTTGGTATAAAACCTTTTGCAAAAACGGCTGGATCTCTTGTATCCAAAACCAAGGCTCTCGTTTCGTTGGCAACTACTTCAAATGCAGTGATATCGTACGCTTTTTTACCTTTTTTCAAAATGGAGTCTAAGCTTTCGTATCCCTGAATGTTCATTAAAACGTTTTTCGGAAAATATTGAGGTGGAGTAGTTAATCCTGATAAAATCGACTCA
>DGBF01000120.1:8356-15877 GCA_002384725.1 Flavobacteriales bacterium UBA4011 | reverse complement strand
TTGTTTCTTTACTCATGTTTTTCCCACACGCACTTCCAGCACCGTGATTAGGGTAGATGATTAAATCATCCGACAAAGGCATAATCTTCGTGCGAAGTGAATTGTATAAATGACGCGCCAACATGTCTTGAGTCAAATCTGCAATAACATGTTGTGCCAAATCAGGTCGACCTACATCGCCAACGAATAAGGTATCTCCAGTAATCAAACCTTGGTCTTTTCCATCCTCGTCGGTTATCAATAAACATGAACTTTCCATGGTATGACCAGGCGTGTGAATCAATTTTAATTTACTTCCACCAACATTGAAAATTTCACCATCTTTGGCTGAATACATGTCAAATCCGGTTTTCATTTCGGTTGGACCATACACAATAGTTGCATCTGTTTTCTTCGCTAAATCAACATGACCAGAAACGAAATCGGCGTGGAAATGAGTTTCAAAAATGTATTTCAATTTTACACCATCGCGTTCTAAACGATCAATATATGGTTGCGTTTCTCTTAATGGGTCTACAATGACAGCTTCATTGCCTGAGGTGATGTAGTACGCTACTTCTGCGATACATCCTGTATATATTTGTTCTATTTTCATTTAATTATGTATTGAATGTGTTTCTAAAATTCTACCACAAAGATATTGCAAGGACAAAGTGTAGATGGTAACATCAGTCACACTTCAAGGTAACTACAGTCACATTATAGAAAGATTTCTTTCAATAGGATGAAGGTTCCCATAATCAATACGAACCATCCGAAACCCTTTTTTAGTTGAGTGCCAGAAATGAAACGGGTAAGATAAATTCCAATGAAGATGCCTACGATTGAAAGACTCGAAAAAAGCAAAAGGAAGGGCCAGTCCATTTCGTGCTTCCCAATATCTCCCGTAAAACCTAGTAATGAATTAACTGCAATGATAAAAATAGAAGTTGCCACTGCATTTTTCATGGGCAAATACGCGAAAAAAACGAGTGCAGGAATAATAATAAATCCTCCGCCAGCACCTACTAAACCTGAAAGCAATCCTACGCCAAGTCCAGTAACGCTGAGTTTTGCGAAATTGGTCGTCTTTTTTTCTGTTTCCTCGTCTTTTCTTCCTTTTATCATCGAATAGGACGCTACAAGCATAACAGCAGCGAACAGAATCATGATGGCCATTGGTTTCATCAAAAAAAAATCGCCTATACTCAGTATCTCCCCTGGTATAGCAGGGAAAATGACCAAACGAGTAAAGTATAAGGATAGCAAAGTGGGAATAGTAAAAAGTAAACCGATTTTGAAGTCTATCTTCTTCTCATTCGCATTGCGAAGGGTTCCAACAAAAGATGTGATTCCGATAATGAACAAGGAGTACCCCGTCGCTGTAACGGCATCAACTCCTAATAAATAAACCAAAATAGGCAGTGTGAGTATGGAGCCACCGCCACCAATCAAACCCAAAATGAGTCCAACCAAAATGGCACCGAAATAACCTAAAAACACTAAGATTTCCATTTATTATTAAAACTCTAAAACTTGGATGTTGTTTCTATGTATCACTATTTTATTCTCTCTTTCTAAACTTTTTAATATTCGAGAAATAACTACCCTAGAAGTGTGTAAATCACTTGCAACTTTCTGATGTGTCGTATTTACCATCATATCTTTGCCTACAATTACTTTTTCTCTCAAATACTTTATAAGACGTTCATGCATGTTCATAAATGCAAGACTGTCGATGGATTGAAGCATTTCCGAGAAACGCGTGTTGTAGCTTTCGAACACGAAACTTCGCCATGAACTGTATTTTTGTAACCACAAATCCATGTTCTCCACGGGAACCATTAGCACTTCGGTGTCCGATTCTGCAATGGCGCGTATTTCACTTTTGGATTGACCAATGCAACAGGTAAGGGTCATCGCGCAAACATCCCCTTTTTCGATAAAGTACAAAAGAAGTTCGTCGCCTTCTTCATCGATTCTCGATATTTTAATAGCGCCAGATAGCATTAATGGAATATTGGTGATAGTATCTTCGATATCGATCAATAGGTCACCTTCTTTTACTTCCTTTAAAACACCTTTTTTTGTTATTTCCTGAATTAAATCTTCCTCAAAAAGGTAGCCGTAGCTATCTCTAATCTTTTGTTCCATTCTGTTTGTCTTTTCCTGCGTGAAATTTTCCGTATCGGAAGAAGAGATTGGCCCAAATAATTTTCGATAATGCAGACATAAATGGCGCCGTTCCTAACAATCCTACTAAAATAGCAATTAAGGTTGCATTCCAAGAAGTATTGGGAAAGAAAAGTGAAATTATTGTCCAAAGGGTCACAAAAACAGCCACGCCCAAAGCGTAAACCACATAATGTGATCCTTGGTAAAATCCCGGTTCAATGGAGTATTTGAAATCACATTTGTCGCATTTTTCCTTGACACGTGCATTAAAGATAGAACCTTCGTAGAAATCTCCTTCGTGACAATTTGGATATTTCATTTTTAGAATACTGTAGAGTTTTGTGCCTTTTTTCATCTTTGAATGGATTGAGATTGTAAAAGTAATTTGCTTACCCTTCGATTAGTGTGACCTTAGTTACAATCCTCTACAAATAGAACAAAAAGAAAGCATTTCTTGTTATTGTATGTACAGTGATGAAACCATATTTTCCTACAGATTATATCTCAATTCTAGAGCGATTAAGCTCTGTAAATCCAGTTGCCTATTGTTCCAATAGAAATTACATAGACGGTGATGTTACATTTCTGTCTCCCTATATCTCAAGAGGGGTCATTTCTACAAAGGATGTTTTAGAAAACTTCAGAAATCGTGGTTTAAGTCCTACTGAAAATGAGAAATTCTTACAGGAATTGGCTTGGCGAGACTACTGGCAAAGAGTTTGGCAAGAGAAAAATATAGATGAAGATTTGAAGAACGAACAACAAAACGTTGAACATGGTGATATGATTCGAACTGTGAACAGCGCCAATGCTGGTATATCTGCTATTGATGCAGCAATACATCAATTGTATGAAACTGGATATATGCACAATCATTTACGTATGTATGTTGCTTCAATTTGTACGAATATGTTGTTAATAGATTGGCGTTGGGGAGAGGCTTATTTTGCTCAAAAATTACTCGATTATGACCAGGCCAGCAACGTTGGGAATTGGCANNATTCAATTTGTACGAATATGGCACGAGCTCAATGGAAAGCGCCAGCTCAATGGATGTATTATCATTTACTAGATGCCGATTGGGCGAGCAATGCTTTAAGCTGGCAATGGGTTTCTGGAGCGAATAGCAATAAAAAATATTTCGCCAATCAGGAAAATATAAATCGATTTTGCAACTCGAATGACAAGCACACTTTTTTGGATAAAAGCTATGATGAATTAGCTCGGATGGAGGTTCCAAATGTTCTTAAAACGACTGAGAAAATAGAGTTGAAAACAGTTCTGCCCGAAAAAAAAGAAGTGGTAATAATACCAGAAAAAGCGATTGTACTCTATACATGGCATAATATGGACCCGAAATGGCGAAATGGGGATGACTTTAATAGGATTCTGATCTTAGAACCTTCGCATTTTGAAAAATATCCGATAAGTGAAAAATCTCTTCAATTTTTAATCGATTTGGGACAAAACATATCGAATTTGCAGATTTTTATTGGAGAATTCAGTGAATTACAAGAAAAATACCCAAAACAGTCCTATATTTTTAAGGAGCACCCCACAAATCTTCATTTCCAGGGTACGGAAGATGAACGAGATTGGATGAGCAATGTAACGGGCTATTTTCCTTCGTTTTTTAGTTTCTGGAAAAAAGTTAAAAAAGAGATTATTCAATGAAGCAGAAAACAAATATCGTTTGGCTGAAACGCGATCTTCGCACTCATGACCATGCTAGTTTTCAGGCAGCAGAGGCAGCAAACATCCCTTACATCGCCCTGTTTGTTTTTGAGCCTAGTATGATGCAGCATCCGGATACCTCCATGCGGCATTTACAATTTCAATATCATTCTATTTTAGCAATGAATAACCGGTTGTCCATTGCAAATAAAGAGATTTATGTTTTTTATGGAGAAGCAAAGGACGTGTTTCATTGGCTAACGGAAGAGTTTGATATTCAGCATGTTTTTTCCTATCAGGAAAGCGGTGTGCAAATTAGTTACGACAGAGATGTTGAACTCAATTCACTTTTTAAAAAGAAAGAAGTGGATTGGCAGGAATTTCAGCGGGATGGTATTGTTCGTGGAAGCACACACCGAAAAGGATGGGATAAGGCTTGGTTTAAAACCATGCATACTTCCGTTATCTCAAATACATTCAAAAAAGCGGAAAGAAAAGAACTGGTCTATCCCTTTGAGTTGCCAACAGATTTGGAAAAGAAATTACACGATATGCCCGATGTTTTTCAACCTCCGGGAGAACTGAATGCCTTTCGTTATTTGAAGTCTTTCGCTGAAGGACGTGGATTCAATTATCATCGCCTGATTTCGAAACCGACTGAGAGTCGGAAAAGCTGTGGAAGAATTTCCCCTTATTTGGCTTGGGGAAATATTTCAATTAAACAGGCATATCAATACTTAGTAACACATCCTAATTATAAGGTTAACAAAAGAGCATTTCAAGGAATCATCACACGCTTGAATTGGCATTGTCACTTCATTCAGAAATTTGAAGTGGAATGTGCCTTTGAAACGTCATGTGTCAATCGTGGATATGAGCTCTTAGAAAAAGGTCATAACAACAACTGGGTGAATGCTTGGATGGAAGGTATGACAGGTTATCCGCTAGTCGATGCAAATATGCGATGTGTGAAAGCGACAGGCTGGATCAACTTTCGTATGCGAGCGATGGTCGTTTCTGTTTTGTGTCATCACATGGATCAAGACTGGCGTTCAGGTGTTTATCATCTGGCGAAGCAGTTTTTAGATTATGAACCAGGTATTCATTATCCACAGTTTCAAATGCAAGCCGGGACAACTGGCGTGAATACTGTTCGAATGTATAATCCAGTAAAACAATCGCTAGATCATGATCCGCAAGGAATATTTATTAAAAAATGGGTGCCTGAATTAAGTGATGTTCCAGTTCAATTTATTCATGAACCATGGAAAATGACTGAAATGGACCAAGAGTTTTGTGGGGTGCACATAGGGAATGACTATCCGGAACCCTTATTTGAACTAGAAGAAAGCGCCAAAGCAGCTCGTGAAAAAATATACGGTCATCGAAAAAATGATTTGGTGAAAAAAGAGAAAAAACGAATAATTAGCGTTCATACCCGCAACGACTTTTCGCGTGGTTCAAGAAAAACAAATAAATAATGCATTGGACAAAAGAAGATATAAAAAAGGCTAATCGAATAGAGCGGTTAAATGTAATCAACGGATTGACAGGAATTAAACCAGCCAACCTTATTGGGTCAATTTCCAGCAATGGACATGAAAATCTAGCTATTTTTTCGTCTGTTGTGCATTTAGGAAGTAATCCCGCAATCCTGGGTTTTATTATAAGGCCAAGTACGGACGTTCCAAGAAACACGTATGAAAACATACTGGAAAGTGGATTTTACACCATTAACCATGTTCATGCTAGTTCAGTCGAAAAAGCACATTTTACTTCTGCAAAATTTCCAAAGGATATCTCTGAATTCGAAAAATGTGGATTGAATCCTGAGTATAAAAATAATTTTAAAGCTCCTTTTGTTAAAGAATCGACTGTAAAAATAGGCATGCGATTTATCGAGGAAATACCTATTCCAATTAACGGGACGAGTCTAATTATCGGTGAAATTGAGCACATTTTTATTCCTGACGAATACATGGAAGAAGGCGGACATATTAATCTTGAAAGTTCGTCGAGTACTGGGGTTTCCGGCTTAAATTCATATTATAAACTTCAAAAAACAAGACAGTTTCCGTACGCTCGAGCATCAGAACTACCAGCGTTTGATCAATGAAAAAACAACATCTACCAGTCAAAATATGTCTTACCTGCGGCTTCTATTTCAGTTGGCGCAAAAAATGGGAGAAAACATGGGAAGAGGTGAAATATTGCGGTGAATATTGTCGCAGAAATAAAAATAAAAGCAATGTCTAAAGTTCATGTAGTTTTGCCTAATCAGCTTTTTCAGAATATCAGTGCCATTCCAACAGATTGTACATTCTACTTGGTAGAAGAGACTTTGTTTTTTAATCAGTTCGTGTTTCACAAGCAAAAGATTGCTCTGCATCGTGCTTCCATGAAAAAATATCAATCTTATCTTGAAGAAAAGGGATTTAACACGATGTACATCAATGCTACTGATAAAGAAACAGATATTCGCATTTTGTTGGCGAGTTTAATGGATAAGGGCTTCACTCATTTTTCCATGTTTGATCCTTGTGATGATTGGATAGAACGTAGGATCGCTTCCTACTTGAAAGATAAAAAGATTATAGTAGAATACTTATTAAGCCCAATGTGGATAAACGCTAAAGAGGATTTGTCAGAATTCTTTTCGCCCAACAAAAAGAAGTTTTTTCAAACTCAATTCTATATTTCCGAGCGCAAAAGAAGGAAAATTCTACTCGAAAATGGAGAACAACCCCTTGGCGGAAAGTGGAGTTTTGATGATGAAAACCGAAAGAAGTATCCAAAAAATAAAGTGCCACCAGTATATCCGGTTTTAGAATCGGATCATTTTTATGTAGAAGCGAAAGATTATGTAGAAAAATATTTCCCTGATAATCCAGGTAAAATTGAAGGTAAACCATTATACCCGACTGATTTTGAGTCAACTAAAGTCGTTTTTCACAACTTTTTAGAGAAGAGGTTTGATGAGTTTGGCGACTACGAAGATGCAATCGTAGCTGAGGAATCGTTCTTAAATCATAGTGTGCTTACTCCTATGATGAACATCGGTTTGATCACTCCTAATGAAGTGATATCGGAGGCAATTCTGTTTGCCAAAAAAAACAATGTTTCTATTAATTCTTTAGAAGGTTTTGTGCGCCAAATAATGGGATGGAGAGAATTCATTCGCGGTGTATATTTGGCAAAAGGTAGGGAAGAAAGGATATCGAATTTTTGGCATTTTGAGCGTAAAATTCCTCTTTCGTTTTATAATGGAACAACAGGTATTTTACCTATAGATAGTGCTATTCAGAAGCTAAATGTAACGGGTTATAATCATCACATCGAGAGATTAATGGTGCTGGGTAACTTCATGATTCTTTGCGAATTTGACCCCGACGAAGTGTACAAATGGTTTATGGAAATGTATGTCGACTCCTATGATTGGGTAATGGTTCCAAATGTGTACGGCATGAGTCAATTTGCAGATGGTGGTTTGATGTCGACCAAGCCGTATATCAGCGGAAGCAATTACTTAATGAAAATGAGTGATTACCCTAAGGGAGATTGGCAAACCACTTGGGATGGTCTATATTGGCGATTTATTGCGGTCCATCGCGATTTTTTCTTGAAGTCCGGCAAAGCCTTGATTCACATCTCCGATTTTACCAACATCCTCTCCAAATGCAATTACTTCTGGGT
>DGBF01000120.1:7418-8131 GCA_002384725.1 Flavobacteriales bacterium UBA4011 | reverse complement strand
TCCAAATAGGTGACCTACAAAAGCACTCCATCCCAATGCGATTGTGCCCCAGATGGAAATACGAACAACTGCTTTTATAACACATCATCCGCCTGTTTTTGCAGCTAAAATGCCCAATAAAATCAAATTGAAATTAGCAAAACCGTACAAATAGTATTCTAATCCATTGACTGGAAGAATTAAAGCCGTTATGGTTGGCGAGATATTCTTCTTCTTCTAGCTTTTCGTTTATTGCTTTCGATTCATTTGTTTACTTTTGATTCTAATGCCAAATTCCAAAAATAAAATAGCCTTTCTTATCACTTCCACAGGTTGGGGCGGACTCGAAATGAACACCCTAAAACTGGTGAAGTTACTTTCGGCTAAAGGTTATAATGTCCACCTTTTTACGCAAGAAGAATCGACTATTTACGAGAAAGGAAAAGATATTTTTAGCGAAATTCATTTGATCAAGAAAAATCGAAAATATTTTGATTTCAAAACGGCTAAATATATTTCTAAAATACTGATTAAAAACAAGATAAGCCGTTTACTTGTAGCGGATAATAAGGATTTAGATGTCGTAGCTTGGTGTAAAAAAAGGTATTTTAAAGAATTAAAAGTTGTCTATCAGCAACACATGCAAATTGGCATCAACAAGAAAGATTGGTTGCACACTTTTCGCTTCAAATCAATAGATGTTTGGGTAAGCCCTTTGCCTTTTTTAAAGAGAG
>DGBF01000120.1:6764-7280 GCA_002384725.1 Flavobacteriales bacterium UBA4011 | reverse complement strand
AAAGAGAGAAATTGCTATTCGCACCCATTTTCCATTGAATCGGGTCAAGGTTTTGCCAATTGGCGTCAATACAAAGGAATTTGAATTCAGAAAGTATACACAAGATGAAGCGAAAGAACTGTTAAACGTTCATTCAGATCGCCCAATAATTGGAATTATCGGTCGTATTTCAGTCAAAAAAGGACAGTTGTTCGTTGCTCAGGCCTTACAACAATTGGTTCAAAAGGGAATACAATTTAACCTTTTGATTTTTGGTTCCGCAACTGTAAATACAGATGATGACAAAGCGTATGCAGAGGAATTGGTGCAATTTGTCCACAAAAACAACCTGCAGGATTATGTTTATTTCGTTGAATCACAACCCGATGTTGCCAAATTTTACAATGCGATTGATGGCTTTGTACTAGCTTCCCACAGTGAAACCTATGGGATGGTTACCATTGAAGCCATGTTGAGCGGTATACCTGTGTTGGCAACTGATTCTGGCGGAACGACTGAAATAGTTGGAAATGGAGA
>DGBF01000120.1:6287-6568 GCA_002384725.1 Flavobacteriales bacterium UBA4011 | reverse complement strand
AGTTTGGTACTTTGTACAAATACAACGATATGGCTGATTTTTTACCGAAGTTAGAATTGTTGATCAGTCGGAATCAAGATATACTCGATAAAGCTGAAATAAGCAGGTTAGATGCCTTTTTGCAGTACAATGTCGAGAAGGAAGTGGAAGGATTTAATGAGATTCTCCAGAATTTGTAAACGATATTTCGTTTTCTTGTTCATTTTGTTCATTTCTTTTCATGAAAGTGCGCTCTTTTCTATCGGTACATGCAGTTGTTTCAATAGATTTGCAAGAAAATT
>DGBF01000120.1:586-6212 GCA_002384725.1 Flavobacteriales bacterium UBA4011 | reverse complement strand
TCAATAGATTTGCAAGAAAATTACGAATATGAGCAAGCACAAATTCAAGCCGGAAAGTTTAATGATGTCACATGGTTACAAACCAGAATTATCTGAAGGAGCCATTAAACCACCAATTTTTCAGACTTCTACCTTCGTTTTTAAGACAGCAGAAGAGGGGAAAGGCTTTTTTGAAATTGCATACGGACTAAGAGATAAGGAGCAAAATGAAGAATTAGGATTGATTTATAGTAGAATCAACAACCCAAACCTTGAAATCCTAGAAAACCGTTTGTGTTTGTGGGATGAAGCCGACGATTGTGCTGTATTTGAAAGTGGAATGTCTGCTATCAGTACCGTTTTGTTGGAATTCATTAATCCAGGAAGTTTATTACTCTATAGCACACCAATCTACGGAGGAACCGATCATTTCATTGAATCTTTTTTAGTGAAAATGGGGATTGATTCAGTTTGTTTTCATCCTGGACAATCTGAGGCTGAAATCAAAGCTATTGTTGATGCAACAGGAAAAGGAGATAAACTTGCCATGGTGTATATCGAAACACCAACCAATCCAACAAATGAGCTAATAGATATTGAAATGTGCCGGAGAATTGCCGATCATTATTCAACAGCCGAAAAACACATTCATCTTGCCGTTGACAATACGTACATGGGTCCCTTGTGGTCACAGCCTTTGAAGCATGGTGCTGACGTGGTTATGTATTCAGCAACAAAATATATAGGCGGACATAGCGATGTAATTGCAGGTGCTGTGCTTGGAAATGCGGAATCAATGAAGCGGGTGAAAGTGTTGCGTACGTTTCTTGGAAATATGGCCAGCCCAAATACATGTTGGCTTTTGCTTCGAAGCTTAGAAACTCTTCAAGTTAGAATGGAAAAACAAGCGAGTAATGCAATGGAAGTGGCGAAATGGCTCGAAACTCATCCTAAAGTGGACCATGTGAACTACTTGGGCCTGCTTAAAGAAGACAATGAGAACTATGCTACCTATAAAAAACAGTATTCTTCACCCGGAGCGATGCTTTCGATGTTTGTTAAAGGCGGAGAGAAAGAGGCATTTCAATTTTTGAATGCTTTGAATTTGATCAAATTGGCCGTTAGTTTAGGGTCTACTGAAAGTCTTGCACAACACCCTGCGAGCATGACCCACATTGGAATTCCTGCCGAGGAAAGAAATGAAATTGGTATTACAGATGCACTTGTGCGTATTTCAATCGGTGTTGAAAATCCAGCAGATCTAATTTGGGATATTGAACAATCCTTGGAGAAAATCAGTTAATTGAAATTTAGTTTAATTAATTTCATCAAATGATTCAATGGTTAGAAAATAATTCAGGAAAGGTTTTTCTCTTTTTGTTATTTCTGATTTTTTTTCTCCTGGGTTTTCAAGTTTATCTTTTTCTTCAACCCATTGGTTTGCATTATGTGAGACAAACAGACAGTCTTGCCTTTGTCGATTTTTATCAGAATAACAGCTTTAATTTCTTCGAACCTGGAGGTTGGTTTTTAGGCGATTCTGACGGTAAAACAGCTGGTGAATTCCCTGTTTTGTATTATTTAACTGCCATATTGGATGATTTTTTTGGTTTCAAACATGTTGTTTTGCGAGCTATCACTTTCAGTATTTCCATAATTGGGTTTTATCATCTTTTTAAGTTATCCAAACTTTTGCTCAAAGACGTCTTCTATGCCATAGGGTTGACTCTTTTACTCCTTAGTTCTACTGTAATTCTATATTATTCCGTCAATTTCTTACCCGATGCTTCGGCACTTGGTCTGACTTTGTCGGCCTATTATTTTGGTTTAAAAAACCATTTGAAAGGGGAGAAGATAGATTTGAAAAAAGCAATGATTCTATTTTCTTTCGCAGGATTATTAAAAGTGACTTTCTTAATTCATACCATAGCACTCGTTTCCGCTCTGTTTTTAGACGATTGGAAATCCATCAAGAGTTTTAAACTAGCATTAAAAAATAATGCAAGACGATTCTTGGGATTAACCCTTGTTGTACTCATCGTTTCTTCCTGGTATATCTATGCCCAATGGTACAACGAGGTGAACAATAGCAATGTGTTCCTAACACGTATTCTGCCCATTTGGGAATTGAATTCTGCTAAAATTGGCCGTATTTGGCTAGCTGTTCGACACGATTGGTTCTCGGCCTATTATTATCAAACCACTTTTCATGTTTTATTGGTCCTTATTTTATTAGGTTTATTTATCCGAATCAGACAATTATCGTTCTTCAGTATTCTTCTTTTTGTGCTTAGTATCGGCACCTCAGCCTACATATTGCTGTTTTTTAACCAATTTCTGGATCATGACTATTATATGTTGAATGTGGCACCATTTCTATTTCTTTGGACGCTTTTCTCAATTCAGAAACTGATGGTGAAATTCAATCCTTATTCGAATCATTTTATTCCAAAAATTCTCGTTTTTCTATTCGTTGGATTAAGCTTCCATTACGCATCTTTCAAGCTGAAGGAGAGGTATACATCCGTTTCGGAAGTACATGAGAAGAATGTATCAAGTTTGGTTGGAATTGATGCGTATCTCGATAAGATGAAGATCCCGAAAAATGCAAAATTTGCCTTAATAGGTGAGGAGAATTACAACGGGGCGTTCTATTGGATGAGCAGGTCGGGCTGGATCGCCAAACCATCCATAAGTGGATTAAAAGAAAAAATGCTAATCAATCGTCAAAAAACCATGGAGTATGTAATGGTAATGCCTGGTTTTGAAGGTTTCGATTCTAATGACTTTCCTTTTCTAGGAGTTTACAAGGGAATTAAAATCTACAGAAACAGTCAGTTTACTGAATCTGATCCTTTTTGATAAAATATTTCTGCTGCGCTGGATAATAGAAGAAGCGAAATTTCTCTTCACCTTTCGGTTCTGTTTCAATTTCAAAATCTGAACTTAAGTCTTTTGGAATGGTGAATTTTACCTTTGCGTTATAAATCACAATATCTTTTGAAAGACTGTGTGAGCCAACGTCATATTTAACATGATTTACGTTGAAATTATTTACGTCATCCACATTGTGTATTTCGCATTGAAAAATGAGCGCTGGTACACCTTTACGAACTGTATAGAAGTTTCGGTAACGCGCTTCACGTATGCGAACATCTAGGGTGAAATCTTTGTAACCTTCCGTTAAAATATTCGCGAATTCAACTTTAAGCGGAATTAACCCATTAGATGGTACGGCAATTTTTCGGGTAACAGTGTGTGTCATGCCGTCGTAATAAAACAAGAAATTGTAATTTCCGAAATACCCGACTTCTTCTTGGTATGCCACGTTATTCTTATCTATTGCGGATTGTAAAGTATGTTCTTTTCGATTAACGACTATAATTGCATCCTCGAATTCGTCATCGTTAAGTTGAGCTTTGTGAATGCTCATGGTGTAATTCTCAGTCCCAGGAATACTCAATTCAGCTTTTACCTTTCGGTCAATGAGCTCTTCCATCGACAATTGCTCATTAGGCTCTGTCTTCTCAGTTTCAACGGCCGGTTTGTCCTCCCCGCAAGATATTAATCCAATATACAGAACAAAATATAGGTGTTTCATTTTCATGCTTCAAAGATAGTTATGCGATTCGAAATGCTTAGATTTGAGTAGTGAATTTTTATGCAAATTATACAATCCATACCGAAGACTTGGCGAAAGCTTGTTGAAAGCAATTGGTCAGATGCAGAAATAAGCGTCTGGGAATACAAAATCACATCCATTCTTAAAGAAGGAAACTTTACGCCTGATACAAGGAATTTATTCAAAGCTTTCGAATTGATTGATTTTAATGATGTTAAGGTGGTCATCCTTGGACAAGATCCATACCCGACGGCTGGCTGCGCAAACGGATTGGCTTTTTCCACTGAAGATTTTGTGCAACCTTTCCCTAAAAGCTTATTGAATATTTTTAAAGAATTAAAACGTTCTATTCCCGAGTACGACTTTCCCTTAACAGGGAATTTGAACGCTTGGGCAAAACAGGGTGTTTTATTGATGAATACTTGTCTTTCGACCAAAAAAGGTATTGCCAATGCACATCAAAATAGAGGGTGGGAAGAGTTGACCTCACTATTTCTTTCTGAACTTTTTGAAAAGAAAAAAAACCTCGTCGGTATGTTTTGGGGAAATCAGGCCAAGAAATACATTGAAAGCATTGATATAAAAGATCATTTAATTCTTACGTCAAGTCACCCAAGTCCTTTATCGGTTTATCTTGGATTTAATGGATGTAATCACTTCCAGCTCTGTAATGAATATATGCTGAAAAATCATAAAAAAACGATTGATTGGCAAACCTAAATTGCCCAAGGATATAGTATATTTGCAGCAATGGAATTAAAGAATGATTTGGTGCTGCGCGCCGCACGAGGAGAAGATATCGAAAGATACCCAGTTTGGTTAATGCGTCAAGCGGGAAGGATATTACCCGAATATAGAGCCGTAAGAGCAAGTTTATCAGGGTTCAAGGAATTGGTCGAAACACCAGCAAGAGCAGCAGAGGTTACTGTTCAGCCTGTTGATTTATTGGGTGTGGATGCGGCTATAATTTTTAGTGACATTCTTGTCGTTCCAGAAGCGATGGGATTGACGTATGAAATGGTGGAAGCCAAAGGACCGTATTTCGAAAAGACTATAAAAAGCGAAGAAGATCTCAAATATGTCGAATTTGACTTTGATGTGGAAGACCGATTGGGATATGTTTTGGAAGCGATCAAATTAACGAATCAAGAATTGGACGGACGAGTGCCATTGATTGGTTTTGCAGGTGCCCCGTGGACTATTTTTTGCTATATGATAGAAGGTCAAGGCTCTAAAACTTTTAGTGAATCACGAAAAATGTTGTACCAAAATCCAACTTTGGCACACGAGTTGCTTACTAGGATAACGAACGTGACAATTCAGTACTTAAAAGCACAAGTCAAAGCAGGCGCACACATGTTGCAAGTGTTTGATTCTTGGGCCGGAATTCTGGGAATAGAGCAATATGCTGAATTTGGATTGAAATATTTGGATAAAATCTCAAACGCACTAAACGAGGTCCCGCTGACTATTTTCTCGAAAGGAGCAGTAATGTCCCTTCCAGAGGTTACAAAATTGAACTGTAATACAATTGGATTAGACTGGAACATGGATGTTGCTCAAGTGAGAAAATTAGTAGGAGAGACGCGTACTTTACAAGGTAATTTAGACCCTTGTGCATTGTATGGTAGTCATTCTGAGATAGAAGCGGCAACAAATAAAATGCTCGATTCTTTTACTAGTAAGCGACATATTGTTAATTTAGGGCATGGAGTTTATCCTGATATTGATCCCAACAAGGTGAAGACATTTATTAATACAGTGAAAAACTATGAATTTAAATAAAATAAAAATGAAGAATATAACAGCAATAGCATGTGCTCTTTTCTTAACAGGAGGATTGTTTGCTCAAGATAATTTAGTCGATAACGGAAGTTTCGAACAGTCCGTTGGGCGAGTTAAAAGAATGGGTTCCATCAGTCAATGTGAAGGATGGGCGTCAGCAACTGGAGTGAAAGCAGATTATTTCCTTCCCACAAAAGAGCTGGGAATAAATACACCTGATAACCTATATGGTTTTGAAGA
>DGBF01000120.1:0-452 GCA_002384725.1 Flavobacteriales bacterium UBA4011 | reverse complement strand
GCTCTTCCGATCTTATGGTTTTGAAGAGCCAATGGACGGTGATGCGTATGCAGGAATTGTGGCTTTCTCATACGGAGATAAAATTCCACGTTCTTATATTACGACTCGTTTGAACGAAACATTGAAAAAAGGGAAAAAATATTGTGCTCAGTACAATGTTTCTTTGGCCGAAGGATCAAAATATGCGGTGAATCAAATGGGAATGTTGTTCTCAAAGAAGCAATTCGAATCGGATTCTAAAGCAAACTTAATTGAAAATCCTCAATTAAAACCTCAAGTGATTTACAATGCGCAATTTGGTTGGTACAGTGTGTGTGGTGTTTTCATTGCTGAAGGTGGTGAAAAATACTTGACTTTAGGGAACTTCAATGCTTCTGACAATATTAAAAACGAAAAAAACAAACCTTTAAAAGGTTCGAAGATTAAAGCAGAAGCAATTGTTGCTGCTTATT
>DGBF01000134.1 GCA_002384725.1 Flavobacteriales bacterium UBA4011 | reverse complement strand
TTCCTTCAATTGAAATAGTCTCTCCCCCTACTTGAAATGCTCCCCAAACCAAAAGGAAAGCAATAGAAAGGGAAGACAATAATTCCACAACTGGAAAGAAAATTGAGAATGCCCAAACGGCGTTAATATGTGCTTGTCGGTGCCCTTTATTGATCTCTTCGAAGGACGCATATTCTTGTTTTTCTCTTGAGAATAATTGGACAATCGCCATTCCTGAAATTCGTTCTTGAACAAAGTTATTCAACTTGGTCACCTGCATTCTTTCCAATTGGAATGACTTCTGCATCGCTCGGGCAAAAATACGAGTGGCAATAAGTAAAATGGGAATGGGCAGAAGTGCCAAAAGGGTTAGCTTGGCGTTCACCGAAACCATAATTCCCAGTACGAAGAGCAGGGTGATAATATCGCCCATGATATCTATCAAACCAGATGAAAACACTTGACTCACTGCTTCCAAATCGGAAACGACTCGAGTTACCAAGGCCCCAATCGGTGTGCGGTCGAAGTATTGCATTTTGAAAGAAATAACATGCTTATACAGTTTCTTTCGAAGATCACGAACGATATTTTGCGCCAATAAATTGGAAAAATACGATCCAGCAAACTGAAGGACCGACTCCATAATCAACATACCGATTATTATCAGTGTCCATGTTAGCAACATCTGACCGTCCTGCCCATGAACGACATACTTGTCCAGCATTTCGCCAATAAACTTCGGACGCAGAGCCGAAGACGCTGCAATCAATAGTCCGGCACCAAATGCAAGTACAAAAATTCCTTTATAGACTTTTGCATACGCGACCAATCGAAGGAAGATTTTAGTATTCAGTTTTGCTTTTTCTGCCATTACGGTGCAAATTTACCTATTTTAGAAAGGAAAAAGGTGCTTTATTCAATCTTAACAATCATTTTGAAAAGTAGTTCCAACCAACTAAAAGTTTTACTTTATCTTTAACCAAAGATTTTATCCCAATGATCCACCATTTATCAGACAATCATACTTTGTTCAACACATTTCTAGCTGAAATGCGCGACGTAAAAATTCAAAATGATCCATTACGTTTTCGTAAAAACCTAGAACGTGTTGGAATGATAATGGCGTATGAGGTTTCAAAAGTTTTGAAATACAAGGAAAAAGAGGTTTCAACACCTTTGGGAATAGCTGATTGTTTTTTAATTGAAGAACAACCTGTTTTAGCAACCATCCTAAGAGCTGGATTAGGGATGCACCTTGGATTCTTAGAAATGTTTGATCGTGCCGAAAATGCGTTTGTTTCTGCTTACAGAAAACATTCCACTGCCGAAGATTTCGATATCCATGTTGAATATATGGCATCGCCTGATATACAAGATAAAGTATTGATAATCTCAGATCCAATGTTAGCGACGGGAAGTTCCATGCACATGGTTTATAAAGCCTTAATGGAAAACGGAACACCTTCCAAAACAATCATTTGCGCGGCGATTGCAGCACCAGAAGCTTTGACTTTTCTAAAAGATAAGTTACCAAAAGACACTCTGTATTATTTAGGAGCAATAGATAAAGAGTTGACAGCAAATTCTTACATAGTCCCAGGGATGGGTGATGCAGGAGATTTAGCTTACGGTTCAAAAAACTAATTCATGAACTGGGGAGCCATAATCGGAATATTCTTTTCCGCCTTTATCAAGTTTATGATTGCTCCTTTTATTTCAGCTAATTTAGGACTGGATTTTTACACCACTTGGATTTCTGTGTTTTCAGGAGGTTTGGTTAGTGCGGTCGTCTTTTATTTTGCAAGTGAATTTTTTATGATTAGAAATCACAACAAAAAAATAAAAAAAAACAAGGATGCAATTCAATCTGGTAAACCTTTGAAATTGAAAAAAAGCTTTACGGAAGTGAATAAATATTTGGTGAAATTTAAACACTCTATTGGTCAAAAGGGAATTTGTATACTTGCACCATTGTTTCTTTCCGTACCAATTGGAAGTATCGTTTGCGCAAAATTTTACGGGCAAAGCAAAAAAACTTTTCCCATAATCGTATTTGGCTTAGCGATGAATAGTTTTATTCTCAGCATTTTAGCCTTTACAATATTCAAATAAATGAAAGATTATCATCTTTTCTTCGATTTAGATCACACCCTTTGGGATTTCGAAACCAATTCCAAGGAGACCTTAAAATTAATTTTCAACGAAAGTGGTCTCAACGAACAAATTAAAGAGTTTTCGAGTTTCCATATGGCGTACAAAAACGTCAACCGAAAGTTGTGGCGTATGTATGGTGTTGGTCAATTGACAAAGGAAGTACTGCGATCAAAACGGTTTATAGATACTTTGTCCAACTTCAATATAAAAGACGAGGCACTTGCTGAAAAATTGAGTCAAGATTATTTGGATATTTCTCCGTATCAGAAAAATTTATTTCCAGGTGCGATAGAAATGCTTGACGGGTTGAAATCTCAGAATTATCAGATGCACATCATCACCAATGGTTTCAAAGAAGTACAACATATTAAACTTCGTGAGGCGGGTCTAAAACCCTATTTCGATATTATTGTGTGCTCTGAAGAAGTTGGGGTGAACAAACCAAATCCGCTTGTTTTTAATCATGCAATGGAAAAAGCAGGCGTTCTAAAAGACAAAAGTGTAATGATCGGTGATGATTATCACGTAGACTATCGAGGTGCTCTCGATGCTGGTATGAAAGCCGTTTTCTTCAATCACCGCGGAAATCAAAAAATCAGAAAAGGGGATGTGGCGATTAATCAATTATCTGAACTACAAGGACGGCTCTCTTGGATTCTGAGGGATTAAACCTTTTTTCGCAATTTCAATTTTGTTTTCTTCACGCTTTCATCCATCCAAATGGTGATGGTCAATTTATTCTTGTTGAAGAATCCGAAGGTATATTCCAAATGATTGGGTAAGGCATTTTCGATATTGGTAAAATCCAATTTCCGAACTTTCGACATAAACTGATACTTTGTATTAGCTGAGTTATTGAAATTTTGAATGCCTGTTTCCAATGTGTAAATCAAACTATTGTTTGTAAGCTTTATACCCAATTGTTCCACCTTGACTGTATCACCAATTTTATTTGTTCGATATCCAGCTCCAATCAATTGTCCATTTTCGATTGCCCACACTTCATACCCACTACCTTTCGCATACACCCAAGTTCCCGGCAAATGTTTGGCTTTGCCCTTAAGTTGTGAAAAAATAGTCGTAAAACTGAACAGTAATAATGTCGTTAGAAGAATTTTATTGAATTGCATATAATTTAAGATCTTGTAACAAAATAGCACCTTTTTCTGGACTCCAGCAATATATTTTAAACTGATCAGTATCCTTTAGATCATCAAAAAACGAAAAAGCGGCAAACATATTTTTCAACTCCGAACTTTCATTTAAACGCTGCTGATCGTATGCCATATAGTAAAGTGGTTTTCCATTCAATTGCAAACTTAAACCATTTTTATCTACCGCTTCAATGACAAAATAAAAGGAAGTCGCGTTTCTGATTTTCCCTTTCATTTCTATTGTAAAATACCAATCCGAACAAAAAATTCCATTGCGCAATTCTTTCACCGAAACAAACGTTTCATTGATATATTCTTTGCCTTCAAAAAAACCTCCTTTTCTTAAGGTCCGAAGCAATTGTTTCTTTGGAATACTAGGTGAAATAATCTTTCCCTTTTTTGAGAAAAGATATTGTCCACTGTTGAAATAATTTTGGTGCCAAACGATATGTGGAAATTCTTGACGGATACATTCCAGGTTCATCGGCACGTGATAATTGTTTGTCCAACTGTAAGAAAAAAAATCTTTATCCGACTCCTTTGCTCTTTCATTCAATGCATAGACCGCATCAGGACTCGCCCAATCTTTTATTACCTCATCAGCGGAAGAATCTTTCAAATAATAATTAAAATAATCGAAATTGTTGGTGTTGAACGCCGAGGTTATGGTCTGTTTCCCATATTCTTTTTCTAAGGCTTTTTGGTGCAATGCAAGTCTCTTAAACTCCCCATAATGAAAAGGTTCAAACAATTTATAGATAAAAATAGAATGTAAAGAAAATACACCCATAATAATCAAAGGCATGTATTTTCGAATAGCTTGATTCAAGCTATCACTTTTCTCCAAAAACATAGGCCCAACAAGCCCGAAGAAGGCAAAAGGAAGTATGAACTGAAAAACCAATTCACGAAGAATCGGCGTATAAAATATAGAAACGAAATAAGCTACAATTGATATGACGAGCGCAACAACTATCGAAAAACCTTGATGAGAATTAGGTTGTGAAGTACCTTTTTTTACGAAGTAAATTAGGCCAAATCCAAGGAGTAACATCCAAATTGAATTTTGGAAAAGCAATTTAGTAAACTCTAAAAACCAAAAGAAATTGGGTTTCCCTAACCACCCCAAACCACCCTGACTCAATTGCTCTAAAGTCATCGATAAATGCAGAATGCCAAACAATCCTAAAGCCATAACTCCAGCTGCCACAAGTAGTTTTCTTGATTCTTTTTCGACATAAAAAAGTCCGACTGCACCCAACAATCCAGCACTCAGAAATGCAAAATAATGAGAAGTCATCGCTCCGAAAAAAGCGAGAACGAGCCAAACAACATTCAATAAACCGAAATTGGATCGTTTTTCTTTCAGAAGGAGGATTAAATAAAACGCCAAAAGCAAAAAGAAAACACCACTATTATATGGCCGAGCAGTTGTTGTATTTACGATTAGGAATCCGAGCGAAACATAAAAGGCTGAAATAATTAAACCCGCATACTTCGAATAGAAACGACACGCAATTCGGTAGACAAGAGACAGATTTAAAGCAAAGAACAACAAAGAAGTAGCTCGTAAACTGAATTCTGAATCTCCAAAAAGTCGCACCCAGTAATACAAAAGCACTTGATAAAATGCAGGATGCATATCACCTTGACTCACTCCCGCCGACCAAAATTCTGGTCCCATTGGAAAGCGGGTTCGATACCAAGCGCTCAATTCGTCGTTCGATAATCCTTGAAATTCAATGAAAAATAAGCGTAAAAGCAATCCTACAAAAAGTAGGAGCAAGAATGTTTTATGATTTTTCCAAAAATTAAGTATTGACATTTTGTCCATATAATTCTTGCCGCGTTTTTTCGTAAAGTGCCATTCCAACGGATACTCCAACATTCAACGAAGCAATTTCACCCCGCATTGGGATTCTCGCTTTAATATCAGACAAATTCAACAAATCACTCGTAATTCCGTCTTCTTCCGAACCGAAAATCACGGCGACATTCCCTCTAAAATTTGCTTCGTACAAAGGTACGTTTCCTTTTTCGGTACAAGCGATCAACCTTAAACCCGATTGTTGTAGATAAAAAAGACTATTTTTCAAATCATTCGTACGACAAACTGGAATTCTATTCAAGGCGCCAGCCGACGTTTTCACAGCATCAGCGGTAACTTGGGCAGAACCTTTTGACGGAATTAAAATCGCATCAATTCCCTGACATTCAGCCGTTCGCGCGATTGCACCAAAATTTCGAACATCTGTAATTCTATCCAAAACGAGAATAGACGTTTTCTGCTCTACCAATAATCTGGAGTCTACAAATTCTTCCACATCCAAATATTTAATTGGACTCACGTAGGCAATAACACCTTGATGATTTTCTTGGGTAATTCTATCCAATTTTTCTACTGGAACAAATTGTAATAAGTAATCTTTGTTCGCCAATTCCTCTTTTAACTCTTGAAACAATTCTTTTTTCATCCCTTTGAGAATCATTATCTTATTGATTTCTCGCTCACTTCGAATGGCCTCTATTACCGATCGTATTCCGAAAATTACGTCTGAAGGTGTTTGTCTTACGTATGTGTTTTCTCTCATTAATTCTAAAATTGAAAATCGATATTAACTATAATGTTAGGGTCAATTGATTTGGCAACGGGACACGTTTTCGACACGCGAATAATTTTTTTCTGTGTTTTTTCGTCCCAGTCATTTCCTTTCAAATCCATGATGAAGTTCAATTGACCGATTCTACGTGGATTGCTTTCCATTATTTTTTCGACACTTACATAACCTTGGGTATATTTCAGGTCATGATCTTGACAATAAATTCCAATTAACGAAACCATGCAGGCTCCATAAGCGGTCGCCACCAAATCAGTTGGTGAAAACTTTTCACCTTTCCCTTTATTGTCGGTCGGCGCATCCGTCATGATTTTAGTTCCACTCTTCACATGAACACATTCCGTTCGCAGGCCTCCTAGATATTCTATTTTGACGGTCTCCATTTTCTTCTAATTGTCTTAACTTTGTTATTCTAAATCAATGAAATTTTGATTCGATTGGTAAAAATACTCTTTTTTGTAGCGTTGAGCACTTCAGCATGGTCACAAATACCAGCTCAAGAAGAGATTGACTATATATATAGGACACATTGGTATCTTGGTCCCAAATTAGCTACCAATGGGTTTGGCCTTGAATTCAACTACGAAAGAAGGATTAACGAAAACTTTCGTCAGGGTTTTCATGTTTCAATAAATCATGTGAAAAGTCATAAGGAATCCAGAAAGACCAATCCGTTTTATGAAGATTCGAAATCTTACATCTTCGGTAAAATAAATTCTTTGTATACTGGACACCTTGCCTATGGCGTGAGTAAGAAACTTTTTGAAAAGAAAAGATTTTCGGGTGTGGCGATACGTTTCAATCAACAAATTGGTTTGAGTTGTGTGGCGATAAAACCGGTGTATTTAAAAATAAAAGAGCCCTATGTTCAAGATTTATCTGTAAAACCAAGGGACGAGCGCTACGATCCAAACATTCACCCAGAGGAATTTATATATGGTCGTTCCTCTGAGTTTTTGGGATTATTTGATAGCAAATTAAAACTTGGATTGTATATCAAAAGCGGAATTCAATTCGACATCAACCGAAATAAGAGTAAAATTTCAGCGGTAGAATTAGGGTTTCAATTGGAAGCTTTTTTAAAGAAAATTCCCGAATTTTACATCGGCAAAAATAAAAATGTGTTCCCTTCCCTATATGCGGTCGTGCAATTTGGGAAAAACAAAATATAGACATGGAAAATACCACAATTACTCCAGAAGGAAGAGTTCGTATCAACAAACCAAAATGGTTGCGCGTAAAATTACCTATTGGAGAAAATTATAAGAAAGTTAGATCACTCGTTGATGAACACAAGCTCCATACCATTTGCGAAAGTGGCAGCTGTCCAAACATGGGCGAATGTTGGGGTGAAGGAACGGCTACATTCATGATTTTAGGTAATATTTGTACACGATCTTGCGGATTTTGCGCAGTTCAAACAGGTCGACCTGAAGAAGTGGATGAATTCGAACCTGGAAAAGTGGCGAAAAGCGTACAGATCATGCAAGTGAAACATGCCGTTATTACATCAGTAGACAGAGACGATTTAAAAGATGGTGGTTCATTGATTTGGGCACAAACTGTACGTGCAATTCGCCAGCAATCGCAAGGTACAACTATGGAAACATTGATTCCTGACTTTGCAGGGAAATGGGAAAATTTACAAAATGTAATTGATGTGGCTCCAGAAATAGTTTCACACAATTTAGAAACCGTTCGCCGTTTGACAAAACAAGTTAGAATTCAGGCCAAATACGACAGAAGTTTAGAAGTACTTTTCCGTTTGAAAAAAGCAGGAATGCGAACAAAATCAGGAATAATGTTGGGATTGGGAGAAACAGAAGAAGAGATTATAGAAACGATGGAAGATTTGCGCAGTGTAGATTGTGACGTAATTACTTTGGGACAATATTTACAACCGAGTGCTAAACATTTGCCCATTGCAGAATTCATTACACCGGAAAAATTTGCCGAATATAAAACCATCGGTCAAAAAATGGGATTCAAATATGTAGAAAGTGGTCCATTGGTTCGATCTTCGTATCATGCTGAAAAACACATGTTTGACCAATAGACCTGTATGATTTTATAAAAATCGACCTATAATAATTTTAAGGATTTAAACAATTCGATTATTTTTACTGTTCCATAAGGTGAATATAGAGCCAAAATCTGTTAAGATTGACAAATAAAATATGTATTTTGGCGCTCGCAAGAACATATGCAAACGAAAAAATTAAATAGATACAACATGAAAAAAAGCAAACTCGTCTTAATCGGATCATTGGTTGCAGTAGCAGTTGGTGTTCTTTTTACGATATCTGCAATTGGTATTGATAAAGAAGTTTCTTGTAAAAATGAAAACTTACCCTTTTTGTATTCACCTTCTTTATCAATACCAATTGC
>DGBF01000129.1:505-5403 GCA_002384725.1 Flavobacteriales bacterium UBA4011 | reverse complement strand
TGCTGCGACATTCCATCAAATGTCCCAATTACGGTATGATAGACATACGACATGGTCCAAGACTCGATGTAGCAGTAATATGACGCTACGGCTATGTTGGTGAAAATCCCGAAAACACCGATGTATTTCCAGACTTTCTTTTTATTCATTGAATCGAAAATGAACGGTGTGGAATGATTTCCACGAATACCTCCAAAACGTCCTGTAGCCCATTCAACCCACAAAAGTGGAATTCCCATCAATAAAAAACAGACCAAGTAGGGAATGATGAATGCTCCACCTCCATTTTCGACTGCTTGTACCGGAAATCTTAAGAAATTACCTAATCCAACAGCATTTCCTGCCATTGCTAGAATTAAACCAACGCGTGACCCCCAACCTGAGGATGCCTCTTTTGCCATAGTTTTTTCGTTTTATTCCTCGAATATAATGAAATTTTAACGCAACAAGCCTGTACCTCGAAATCTTTGGTTTATTGCTTGTCTTCTAATTCTAACTCGAGCAAGGTTAAGCTTTCTTCAATTGTAATTGGATTGTAATCCAAAAGAACACGTGCTTTCGTTAAGTCAAAACCGGTTTTTGGTGGACGCTTGGCCTTTTGATTTAGCGTGGATGAAGAAACTGGTATAATATTGCTTGTAGGATGATCGTAAAATCCTGCTATCTTTTTTACCAAATCAAGAATTGAATAGGCTTCTGGTCCAGAGAGATGGAAGATACCAAAGTGTTTCTTTATGACTATTGCTAAACAACCCTTTGCCAAATCTTCGGCCCAAGTAGGTGCACGAAACTGATCGTTTACTATTTTCAATGGATCACCTTTGGCCAAAGCTTCACGTGCCCACAAAACTATATTCGAGCGTGAAAGATTATTTCCAGTTCCATATACGATAATCGTTCGCACAATTGACCAATTCGTATAGTTTGAAAGTTGTAATAATCGCTCTGCATCCACTTTTGATTGGGCATAAACACTCAAAGGATTGACCATGTCTACCTCTCGGTAATTCCCTTTTTCACCATCGAAAACAAAATCAGTTGACAATAATTGAAAGTGAGCATTTGTCTTTTTCGATGCTTCAAACAAAAAAGCAGTACCCATCACATTGACTTTGTGACAATTGATTTTATCTTCCTCGCAATGATCAACATTCGTAATGGCGGCAGTATGAATTATGGCATCTGGGTTTTGATTTATTATGACTGATTCCACATCTGTTTTTGATGTGATATCCATGGTGAGATAATTTTCACTTGGGCAATCCGGGTTTCGATTTTCACCAGAAGAAGTTGCCACGAACGGAACATTCTTTTGAAGTAAAAGTTTGACTAATTTCTGACCCAATAATCCATTGGAACCTGTTATTAAAATTTTCATATCAATGCGTAATTTACGAGATAATCCTCTATCCATATATAACCTAAAGTTCCTCCTGTAGTTACTATTGCTAGAAGTATTAGGAAGTAAGAAAGTCGACGTATCAACTTACAGTTATACCATCTCATAATTCCCAAATTGATGATTTTCGCTTACGTTGAAATTTAAAATAATGTTTGTGTTCAATGATCCAAGCCATGATGAAATAAAGGACAAGCGGCGAACCCAAACCGATGACAGTAGTGTAAATAAAAGAGCGACGAACTTTGTATTGTTCGATGCCCAATTTTTGCGCCCACCACTGGCAAACACCAAAGGATCTCAGTTCAAAAAAAATTGAAATTTTTTGCAGCCAACTCATCGTCCGAGGATTTTAATTCCGACGCCGCAAGTTAGGCATTTTTTGCCAGAACAACGGATAGAATATAGCTCTAAAAGAGCCTGAGAATCATATGCAGTTCGGATAGAGAATCCCGCCTTTTTCAGAAATTTGGTGAGATGATTTGTTTCATTGGGTAGCAATTGCAATAGTTCGACAGCTCGATTTTGCCATTGGCTCTCACCTCTCTTCTCTCCTAACCACCAAAGAAAAGGCACGAAAGAATTAATAATTATTAAGTTTTGAAAGCTTTTGGCGTATCCGACCCCTTCAGCTTTAAGGAAGGATTGCCGAACATAGGCCAATAAATCTTCTGCTGATAAATCAAGAAAACCGAAGTCGAAATCGAAGTGTTGGACGAAAAGAGCAAATTGCTTCACTCTTATTTCTGGCGCCCCTTTTGGATGTAATCCTTTTCTTTTCCATTGAAAAGATTCCAAGGATCTTACATTCTTTTTAAGTTGAATAGTTGTTTTGTCGTAAACGCCAGAGGATAACATTATCAGATCTCCTCTACTTTTTTTGCGCATTTGAAGGAGACGTACGATTGGAACTTCCCTCGTTAATTGCCAAAACGGATCTTTATTTATTTTAGCTCCAAATGCTGTTGCAATCAATTCATACAGAACTTGAGCAAAACCATTATTCGGATTTTGAAGAAAATGACTCGTTTTTCTATTCAACCGATGTTGAAGCGCACTTTCTTTTTCCTTTTCAATGTAGATTTCTTCGATTTCATCCAATGCAAATGAACAGGGCAACAATTGCTCATGATTCTTTCCTTTCGTAAACGAAACAGAATGGTCGTCCACAACGTATTTGGACAGTAATAATGTTGGCAATGATTTGTTTTGACAGATTACCTCTTGATCCATTTCCCAGACAACATGTAATATCACATGATCATATGCAGTATCCGATTGATGGTTGTGTTTGTACCAGTCTGAAGCTTTCAAATGGAACTCCACGTGACCAAACCATAAAATTCCATCAATCAATATTTTGGCGTGAAAAAAATCGGGGCCACTTTCATTTTCATTGTATTCACCAAATTCTAGAATTTCCATTTCGGTCCCATCGTGAAGGGTGAAATTTCGGGTCGGTAAAAAGCGCATTCTCCAGAGAAAGTGCATGTATTCTTCTTTCATATCTTTCGGTTTAGTTACATTAAGATACAAAAAAACCTCCGAGGTTTCTCTCGGAGGTTTAAAAAAATCTATTCTATCAAGGGGTGAAATCCATTCGAACAACTTCAGCTTCTGTTCGGCGATTCAACTGATGAAGCATTTCAAAACGAGTTTTATCAGTTGTTTTAAATTGATTTATATATTCCTCAGTCAAGGTAATAATTTCACCCGAAACTGGATCTTTCCAAACGCGTGGTGCATTCTCACCATCTCCACGAGGAATTAAACGTCTTGGGTTAATTCCTTTTTCTTTCACAAGGTAATCAATACAAGATTTAGCTCGTCTTTCAGATAATTCCTGATTTGAAGAGGCAGTCCCACGTGCATCCGTATGCGACATTAAGCGTAATACCATTCCTGGATATTCAATCAATAAATCATAAACGAAATTCAAGGAATCCTTTGAGTTAATCGTGTTATCAATAAGCAGAACAGCACTAGCCAATGGATAACGCACCTCAGGAAGTACAATTGGTTTTATTGGCAGCAGTCCCATTTCAATGTAAAAAGTTCGACCTTGCGTTAAACCTACTGTTGTGAATTCAGAGGGTCTAGGGTTGTTATGATACCCTTCTTTTGATGCAAAGATTTGATAAGAAGTTTCCGGCAAGATATAGCGGTCTCCATTTCCTTTTTTCTCCCAACAAACTTTTCCTAGCTTGTTCGTAAATCCATCCCATGTATCACCATTCGAGGCTTTCACTGCGATTCTAGCTCCTTCAATTTTTTCAGCTTTGTTTCCTGTTTCGGAAGCAATCACACACAAATCAAACAACTTTGGAGGCAATTCGTATTTGTAAATGTCCGGCTTGAACTCACCGTTCTCACTTTTTCTTTCAGAAGTGAAATAACCTTGAATTTCATCCAATTCGTACAATGCAAAATCTGCAGCTTCAGAATTAATTGGATAACCCATATTCTGTGCATTTTCCCATTTAAACTCTTCGCCTACTTTAGCAGCTCTAAAAACATCTAAGTTTCCAATTCCAGGATGGCCATCTGAAGAGAAATACAAGTCTCCATTTTTCCCAAATGTTGGAAACAACTCATCACCTGAAGTATTGATTTCAGGACCCAAATTTTTAGGAGCAGTCCATGCGTTTGTTTTACGAACGTATTCTGTAATCCAAAGATCACGTCCACCGAAACCGCCCGACATATCCGATGCAAAAACTAATGTTTTGCCATCGTCTGATACACAAGGGTGACCAACAGAAACGGTATCATCCGATTTTAACTCAAGTCTTGTTGGCTCTTTCCAAGCGTCACGCCCCTTTCTTTCCGACATCCAGATTTCACAACCTAAATTTTGTTTTTTGACATTCGGACAACGTGTAAAGAACATTTTTTTTGCTCCGCCGTCGAAGCAAACTGTCCCCTCATTGTCTTCTGTGTTGATTCCATCACCTTCAAGTGGTGTTGGAACACCCCAATTTCCTTTTTTGTCCATTTGCGAATACCACAGATCCATGTAGTTTTCGCAAGAACGCGGATCAATTCCTCCACCTAATCCACCATCGCGGCCAGAAGAGAAAAACAACTTCGATTCTTTTCTATCACCAAATACAGGCGCCATATCGAACGTGGTTCCATTGATATTTCTTTGGTTGGTTACGACATATTTTGTTTTGTTCGCAACATAATCTTTCGCTGTTTTACATGATTGAATTCTCACATCTGCGAGAACATCATTTGGCACAAGTTTTTTGTACGCCTCCAAATTGGTAATCGCTTTTTTGAAATCGCCCATTTGCTGGAGCATTTCAGCATTGTGCAATAATATCTTTGGTTCTTCATTCTGATAATCCAACAACTTACATCTTTCGTACCAGTCATTTGCTTCTCTAAAACGCTCTGTCATTCGGTAACATTCAGCGGTTTTAAAAGCCATGTCTCCTTTTAATAACTTCGCACGATTTCCTTTTCTAGACAAAAGCTTATATGCTGCTTCACA
>DGBF01000129.1:0-184 GCA_002384725.1 Flavobacteriales bacterium UBA4011 | reverse complement strand
GTTAAGGTTTTACTTAAGTTCATAGTCATATAGTTGAATATAATGTGTTGTCCGCTTATTTTAAACAGAACTCGAATTTAATACGAAAATTTTAATTACCTATATTTTAGTGATAAAAATAGCCCTTTTTTGCTCAGTATTGACTGATAATTGTGTTTTATGTTAAATTATTAACAAATACCGT
>DGBF01000008.1:524-2917 GCA_002384725.1 Flavobacteriales bacterium UBA4011 | reverse complement strand
AAGACGAACGCGTTCGATTTGGAGTCTAGACTTAACCTGGTCAAAGAACAATATCAAAGATTTATCGACGAAGGAATTTTAATCACGGATGAAACTCCATCTATTTATGTCTATCGACAATCTGGCGATAATCATGAATACACAGGAATTATTGCAGCAACAAGCGCTTGTGATTACAATGAAGATAAAGTTAAAAAGCACGAAGCGACATTAACAAAAAGAGAAAAGCTTTTCACTAAGTACTTAGACCTTGTAGGTTACAATGCGGAACCGGTTTTACTGTGTCATGAAAAAATTGATGGCTTAGACACGCTTCTCGATCAAGCTACCTCTCAACGCCCTGAATACGAATTTACTACAACCGATAGATTAAAGCATGAACTTTGGATTCTTCCTTCGGATGTTAGCCAACAAATTTCAGAATATTTTAAAGAAATTGATGCCTGTTATATTGCCGACGGTCATCACAGAAGTGCATCTTCTGTAGCCTTGAATCAACTAAGGTTGGAAAAAAATAGGTCTTGCGAAAAGGACGGTTACTTTCTTAGTTTTTTGATTGACGAGAGTAAATTGAAGGTTTTTGAATACAACCGAATCGTGCGGAACATAGAAGTTTTAAGCGAAAAAGAATTCATCAATGCATTAACAGAGAATTTTGAGGTTAAACTATTGGAAGAAAAACGTAAATCGAACCAAGAGCACGAGATTATAATGATGATGAATGACAATTGGTATTCTTTAATTTGCAAAGACCAAATTGTTGAGGCCGATCATCCTGTTAAATCACTTGATGCAGAAATACTGACGAATTATGTTTTAACCCCAATTTTAGGAATCAAAGATTTAAAGACAGATAAAAACGTCGAATTCGTTTCGGGTGCCGAAAAACTAGAAAAAGTTAAAAAGACAATGTACAAAGGTGGTTTTGATATCGCCTTTTTTCTCTACCCTGTGTCAATGGATCAGGTTAAAAAAGTGGCAGACAACAATATGATTATGCCTCCCAAATCGACTTGGGTTGAACCTAAAATGCGCAGTGGATTGACAATTTATTCTTTGAACGAATGAAAGATTTAGATTTTATTGAATTTATAAAAGAATTACCGCAAAACGTAACCCTAGTTGCAGTTTCGAAAACCAAACCAGCGGAAGATATTCAATCGAAATACAAACTAGGACAAAGAGATTTTGGTGAAAATAAGGTTCAGGAATTGGTTGACAAATACGAAAACCTTCCAAAGGATATTCGTTGGCATTTAATAGGTCATTTGCAAACAAACAAGGTTAAATACATTGCCCCTTTCGTCCATTTGGTTCATGCCGTGGATAGCTTGAAATTATTGAAAGAAATCAATAAAGAAGCCATCAAGAACAATAGAGTCATTTCTTGTTTTCTGCAATTTCATATTGCGCAAGAAGATTCGAAATACGGATTAACTTTTGTTGAAGCCCAAGAAATTCTTGAATCAAAGACTTTTGTTGAAATGAGAAACATCTCCATCGTTGGTGTAATGGGAATGGCTAGTTTTGTTGATGACCAAGACCAAATTCGTGATGAATTTCAGACCTTGGATAGTTACTTCAACGTTATCAAAAGTCATTATTTTAAGTTCAATGATAATTTTAAAGAAATCTCTATGGGCATGAGCGGAGATTACGAACTAGCTATTGAACAAGGCAGCACTATGGTTCGGATAGGAAGTAAACTTTTTGGCGCAAGATGAGAACTATATTGCTTCTTTTTATCATTGTATCCTCGTTAAGTTTTGGACAGGATAATTATATAGATTCTCTTCAACAAGAACGAAAAACCAAGCAAGAACACCTGCAAGATGCCGAAGAAGGCATATTAACATCAGCCGATCTGAAAGATTTCAAAAGTGTCGATTACTTTGATGTGGATATGAACTTTCGAGTTAAAGCAACTTGGGAAAAGGACAAAGGGAAAAAGTTTAAAATGCCAACATCTACTGAAAGAGAACCAATTTATCGCAGATTTGGATACATATCCTTTTTTGTCAATGGACAAGAATGTAAATTGACAGTCTACCAGAATATAGAATTAAGAAAGAAGAAAGGGTTTAAAAACTATTTCTTCATCCCATTTCGGGACGAGACTTCAGGGATTACGACATATGGTGGAGGACGCTATATTGACACTTATATTTATAAAAAAGATACCGTCTTAGAAATCGACTTTAATCAATGCTACAACCCCTATTGCGCATACTCTCATCGTTACTCATGTCCCATCCCTCCTTCTGAAAACACTTTAGAGGTAGATATAAATGCTGGTGAAAAAACACCTGTTTATCATCAAGAACATTAATTCTTTTACATAAAAAAAGCCGAGTAGAAACCCGGCTTTGTCTTTATTATCTAGTTTTTCTTAC
>DGBF01000008.1:0-380 GCA_002384725.1 Flavobacteriales bacterium UBA4011 | reverse complement strand
CATGTATGTTTTGAAAGTTTGAAGAAAGGCAGCGCCTGTGGCTCCATCTACAACTCTGTGATCACATGATAGGGTAACCATCATAACATTTCCTGGAACAATTTGTCCCTCTCTAACAACTGGAACTTCTTTAATTCCTCCAATTGCCATAATGCATGCATCTGGAGGATTAACGATCGCAGTAAAAGAGTCAATTCCAAACATTCCTAAATTCGAAATAGTGAACGTATTCCCTTCCCATTCAGCTGGTTGAAGTTTTTTATCTTTGGCTTTTTTCGCTAATTCACGAACCTCATCACCTATCTGAGCAAATCCTTTTGAATCTGCAAAACGCACAACAGGAACAAGCAATCCATCCTCAACGGCAACGGCAACACCAA
>DGBF01000009.1:10031-11166 GCA_002384725.1 Flavobacteriales bacterium UBA4011 | reverse complement strand
AATTTGGTTCGTAAAGATATTTTGGCTTAACTTAATATAAGTGTGAAGAATTATATTAACTAAACCAACTCAATCATGCCATCAAGTATAACATCAATGCGCACGGCATCATATTGAAGACACAAAAATAGGTAGGGCTTTAGCCCATCCAGCAAGATTGAGAATTCTCGAGATACTTAGCACTAAACTTATTTGGTAACACAAATGTGTACTTTGGTGATATTTATGCTCACTTAAAAATTCCAATTTTCTGCAATCCGAAGCAAATTCGCAAGAAGAAAAACGACTACCCGGCTTATCAATAAGTACTATTCAGTCTGAAAATTAATGTTTAAAGACCATCAATCACTATGCTTACGCATAAATAGAATTGAATAAATCAGCATATTTCTCCAAAATCTTCTTGCGTTTCAATTTCAAAGTAGGCGTTAATTCACCACCTTCAATAGACATTTCGGCAGGTAACAATCGGAAATCTTTAATTTTTTCCCATTGACCAAATCCTTCATTGTATCGTTCGACTTCTTTTCGAATTCGAGCTATTACTTTTTCGTCTATGATTAATTTTTCATTCGTATCAATGTCCAATTTGTATTGTTTTACATCATTCCATTCACGAATGAAGGCATAATTCGGAACGATCAGTGCAGAAGGGAATCGTTGACTTTCACCCATAACCATGATTTGCTCAAAGAAACGAGATTCTTTAAATTTATTTTCCATCGCTTGAGGAATGATATATTTTCCGCCAGAAGTTTTAAATATCTCTTTTTTACGATCGGTAATTTTTAAGTATTTCCCTTGAATGAATTCTCCAATATCACCTGTGTGAAACCACCCATCTTTGTCGATTGCTTCAACTGTAACGTTAGGTAAATTGTAATATCCTAACATCAAATTCGGACCTTTCGTTAAGATTTCTCCGTCTTCGGCAATTACGACTTCTACATCGTCAATCAAAGCACCAACTGAGCCAAAAACGATTCCTCTTTGAAAGCTATTGACGGAAATAACTGGCGATGTTTCCGTTAAACCATATCCTTCAAGAATTGGAATTCCAGCTGCCATAAAAATTCTCGCTAATCTTGGTTGAAGCGCTGCACTTCCGGATGCAATTGCATTTACATTACCACCT
>DGBF01000009.1:7999-10021 GCA_002384725.1 Flavobacteriales bacterium UBA4011 | reverse complement strand
GCTCCACCAGATACAATGGCCATGATTTGTCCACCTAAAGCCTCACGCCATTTCGAAAAGATTAATTTGTTGACGATAGCATGTTTGATTTTATATCCAACACTTTTTCCTTCAATTTCAAATTCTTCAGCCAATTCAACTGCCCAGAAAAATAATTTTCGTTTGATTCCGGTCAATTCATCACCTTTTGCCATGATTTTATCGAATACTTTTTCGATTAATCGTGGAACTGCTGTGAAGACATCGGGTTGCACTTCTCTAATATTGTCACCAATCGTTTCCATGGATTCAGCAAAATGAATCGAGCACCCCAATTTGATGTACAAATAATGTAACATTCGCTCATAAATATGACAAACAGGTAAAAAGGATAAAACTTTTGAAGTACTAGATGCGGGAATAGGTTCTTCACATGCCAGGGCATTAGAAAGTATATTGTTGTGAGAAAGCATAACACCTTTCGGATTTCCAGTGGTACCTGATGTATAAATAATAGTAGCTAAATCACCATTTTTAATCGCGGCCATTTTATCCTCTATCACCTTCGATTCAATATCAGTTCCGTGCTTTTCAATAGAACTCCAATGCTCTGCATCTTTTACTTTATCAAATGTGTATAGATTTTTAAAGTCCGGTGTTTTATCTTTAATTCCATTTATTTTTTCAAATAGTTCTTCATTGCTAACAAAACAATGCTTGAATTTCGCATCATTAAAGATGTAGATATAATCACTTTCAGAAATATTAGGATAAAGTGGAACTACAATCGCCCCAATTTGCTGAATGGCAATGTCCATTATATTCCACTCATAACGATTGGATGACACAAGTCCAACATTTTCACCTGGCTCTACTCCCATGCCTACTAATCCTTTTGAACAGGCATTTACACGAGCAATAAACTCTCGTGTTGAAACTTTTTCCCATGTTCCGTTTACTTTTGTAACGAACATACCGTCTTGCGGAGTATTAGCCAATTGATAATAAGGAAGATCGAAGAGTCTTGTTGGAGTCATATTTTCTTTGTGTTTTATAGAATAGCGAAAATAAGGAAAATACCGTCCATTCACAACAGTTAGGAGTATTTCGAAAATTTTAATTGCCTTGGGTGAAATTAATTTTCACTGATTGTTAATTTTTACTTAACTTGCTTTCTGGAATAAATTATTTCGACCTGTAACTTTTAGCTTATAGGGATTGTTTAACTGTTAACGTGTAAAGATATTTTGACAAAGAATGAGTACGACATCGCTGTTAAAGAACACGCCAATGCCCTTTATGGGTTTGGGATAAAGTTCTTGCGAGATAGCGAAAATGCTCAAGATATTGTTCAAGATGTATTTGAAAAATTGTGGATCAATCGGAGTGCGGTTGAATTTGGAAAAGCAAAAAGTTGGATGTTTACAACGGCTTATCATGCGATTCTAAATTTTATCAAACGAAGAAAGAGAATGGATTACGATTCAGACAGATTACCCGAAAAGGGTGAAGGTGCAGACCTTAAATTTGTTTCGAACGAAGTGGTAGAAAGAGCAATTAGTATCTTACCTCCGCTTCAGAAGAGTATCATTCTTTTGAGAGATTTAGAAGGTTATTCTTACCAAGAAATTGGCGATATCCTCGAAATCAGCGACTCGCAAGTGAAAGTATATTTGTTCCGCGCACGAAATAAAATTAAAAAACAGTTAAAGGATTCGCGTAAGCTAGTATGAGTAATCCCTCTTTTGAAAATATAGACAAGTGGCTTTTTGAGTACATGGAAGGAAATCTTACTCCTACCCAAGTTGCTCAATTGGAAAAGTTTATGCTCAATAATCCTGAGTTTGAACAGGACATGGATGCCTGGCAATTGGCAAAGGCGGATGCGACTCCTGTTGAATTCCCTGGAATAATTGGCAGAAAAAGAAAATCGGTTCCTTTTTGGTTGGTATCAACTTTGGCGCTTACCACAGTTTTTGTTACTGGTACATTCTTTGGAGCGTACGTTAATACTTCGGATTCAAAAACACTTCAAGCCGAATC
>DGBF01000009.1:1939-7939 GCA_002384725.1 Flavobacteriales bacterium UBA4011 | reverse complement strand
ACAAGAATATAAGATTGCTTCGTTGTCATCGGACATCAACTTAAATTCATTCGGGCAGAATGAAAAATCTACTGCTTCTCCTCTCAAATCGACAAAATTAGAAAATATAGTTTCAATAAATGTTCCTGTTTCAAACAAATTCCTTGTTGCCAAATCACTAGAATTTAAGGTAAACCCAGTTTCAGACGGAATTTCTACTTCTGAGAATAATAAGTCGATAGATGGTTCAATTATATCAACTGATAATCCGACTAGGATAGAAGCATTTGAAATAGCAAAGAACGAAAAAGACGCTTATCCTTCTGAAGAAATCGCACCCGAATTGGAAAACAACGTTATATCTGAAAATAAGGAAATTGATGCAGGTGAAAATGAGATAGCCGTCGTTGAACAAAGTACATTTGAAAATTCAGATAAATCTGAACTTTTAGAAACAAATTCGATCGAAAACGAGGATAAAGCTATATTCAACTCCGATTCTCATGACAGAAGAGCTCAACAGATGGCGAGAGGTGAAAGGATTTCAAGTAATTACAACAAGACATTTTCATCAAAAGTAAAATCATCGGTTCGAAAAATCATTCGAATGACGGATAACCCAATAGCATTGACGAATTCAAAAGATATATATTATCACGCACCAAACATACAGACATTAAATGTGAATGCTGCAACCGCTGGAAATTTATTAAAACCACGTCTGCAATTGACATCTAGAGCTCAATGGACGGGTCATTCTAATCAACAATTGTTAAATGAACTTTCTTATGATACCTACGTAAGAAGTATTCGCGGTGGAATAGGAGTGCAGATGAGCCATGGTTATTACAAACAAGGAACCTACAATGTAGGGCAGCTTGCGTTGACGTATTCTCCTAAATTTGCAGTGAATAAAAATTTCTCAATCGAACCTGCTATTCGATTAAAAATGGGTGACAAAAGATTGAATGCGCAAAATTTAGTGCCTGGTCAAGTAATTGAAATGGAAAGAAGAAATGAAAGAATATTTTATTCATCTACTCCTGAGAATCCAATAAAGGACCTATGGTATAAAGATGTTGCGCTAGCTTTATCCAGCAATACGAAGTGGTTTTCAGTTGGTTTCCAAATGGATAACATAGGACGTCACTTCAATAATGTATATAACTCAAATGAGCCAAATGAGCGTTCAGGAATACATTATACTGCAAGTTTAGGTACAGATTTTGTGTCTAAATCAAAAATATTTTCACTTTCTTCCTACGTAATGTGCCAAAAAGTGGAAAATTTATCTGAAATTTGGGGCGGCTCAATATTCAGGTATAAAAAAATGACTATTGGAGGCGGTATTTCTTCGGCAGGAGATTATGCTGGATCAATAGGAGTTAAGACCAACCATTTTATGCTGACCTATAATGCAGATATGACGCTTTCTAATTTAATTGGAACACGCTCATTTTCGCAACAATTGACAATAAGAATATTGATGAACAATGGTCGTTACGGCCATACAATGCTAAAATAATAAAAATGAGAAAATTACTTTTTTCTGCCGTGTTTGTTTGCACATCGTTGACGGCGTCAGCGCAAGACTTGGAATTCACCCAGTTTTACGCTAACCCCCTCTATTTAAATCCAGCTTTTGCGGGAACTAACGGTTGCGCAAGATTTGCTGCAAATTACAGAAATCAATGGCCTGCTTTAAGTGGTAACTACGTTAGTTATGCAGCTGCATATGACCAGTATTTTGATAATATTTCAGGTGGTTTTGGCGTTATTCTAACCAATGATGTACAGGCAAAAACTTTGAATACTACAACTTTGGGTCTTGTTTATTCTTACCACTTACGTTTGGGAAGAAAATGGACAGGGCTTTTGGGAGCAAAAGCGGCATACACTCAAAAATTTCTGGATTGGGATAAATTGACGTTTGGTGATATGATTGACCCTAGAAGAGGTTTTATCTATTCTACAAATGATGTGCCTCGTGGAGGTTCAAAAGGGTTTTTCGATGCTTCAGCTGGAGCTGTGGTTTATAATAAGAACTTCAACATCGGTTTTGCAGCGAATCACTTGAATCGCCCAAATGAGTCATTAATTGTTGGTGAGTCTAAATTACCAATGCGATTTACGGCGCACGCTTCAGCAAATATTGCTTTAGGTGGTAGTTCAAAATACTCCAACGTAACGACTATCATGCCAAGTGTTTTGTATTCTTACCAGCAAGGATTTCAACAATTGAATATTGGAGCGTATGTGAAATACAGTCAATTTACAGCAGGAGCTTACTTTAGAAATAAAGATGCGTTCATTTTGACTTTGGGCGTGCAAACAACGACTTTTCGTCTAGGATATAGCTATGACTTAACTGTGTCTAGGTTGAACAACGGTATTTCAGCAGGATCGCATGAGATTTCAATGCAGTACTTGGTGCAGTGTCGCAAGAAATCTAAGAAATTTAGAACGATATCTTGTCCGACTTTTTAGTCAAGATTTAAAAACTATATTGAACACCCGTTTCGAATTATCGAGATGGGTGTTTTTCGTTTAAGGCTATGCTAGTCTATTCGGTAAACGATTTCGCCCTTGATAACAGTTAGCATAGAGAAATTCTCTCTAAAGCTTCTACCCGAATTTAAAGGGCGTTCCACTAAGATCAAATTCGCTTCTTTCCCTTTTTCTAATGTTCCTGAATACTTCTCTTGAAATGAAGCAATGGCTGCCCATATCGTCATTCCTCTAATACAATCCATTAAGGAAAGGCCATCCTCCAGTCGAAATCCGCCGCTCGGCTGATTGTCTGTGTTTTTCCGCTGTGTTGCTGCAAAAATGGTCAAGAAAGGATTTAAACGATCAAATGGAAAGTCGGTACCTATTGCAATTATTCCGGTTTCCTTTAGAATTGATTGATATGCGTAAGCACCTTGCATTCTGTCTTTACCCAGACGATTTTCAACCCAACGCATATCGCTTATTGCATGTGTCGGTTGAACCGAAGGCAATACGTTATATTTTCGAAACAATTCAAAATCCGCTGGATCAACAACTTGGGCATGCTCAATTCTCCATCGGTGATCTTGGTTCACCGCATATGCTTTTTCATACAAGTTTAATAATATAGCATTTGAGGAATCGCCGATGGCATGTGTGTTTAATTGGTATCCATGCTTCAAGCAAAAATGGGCAAGGTTGTTCATGTCTTCGGGGGTTGTCGTTTGGATTCCCAAATGATTATGCGCATCCGAATACGGTTTCTTCAACAAGGCTCCTCGAGACCCCAAAGCGCCATCTGCAAACATTTTGAAGCTCGAGATGTAAAAATTCCCCCAATTTACTTTACCATTTTTCTCAACAAAGGTTCTGTTTTCGGCTGAATTGCGGAGCATTCCGTACACATTTAATTTCAGTTCCTTCGATTCCGCCACCTTTTTGAAAAGGGGAAGGTCTTTGTTGGCAATTCCGGCATCATGAACACTTGTTATACCATATTGAAAAAGTTCCTCCTGAATTTCCATTAGAGCATTGATCCTATTTTTTTCGGGATATGCCGGTATTACTGCCGACATAGAATCCATTGCATTGTCCAGCAGTAGGCCAGTGCACACTCTATTTTCAACGGTGACTTGTCCTCCAGGAATTATCGACTTATTTGTAATTTTTGCTTTGTCTAGAGCAGCTTGGTTGACCAAAACGGCATGACCATCAACTCTATATAGACAAACAGGTGTGTTTGGAAATAATTCATTCAGTTTCTCATTGGTGGGCAAGATGTCACCACCCCACATGGATTGGTCCCAACCATGTCCAACTATAAATTTTCGATTCGATTTGTCTGCATATTTCTCTGTTCTTACCAATAATTCTTCGAGTGTTCGACAACCAAACAAATTGGCGCCCAATTTCATATCTGCATAGGGCATCAAATGTCCATGCGCATCTGTAAAACCTGGATACATTTCTTTCCCTTCAGCATCTATCGTTTCGTCTGACGAATATTTGTTTAATATTTGCCGTTCAGGACCAACTTCCAATATTTTACCATCCTTAATTGCAATCGCTTCATATTGAGTTTCATTCTCATCCATGATATGAATAATCGCATTGTGAATGACTAAATCAGCCTTTTGGCCTTTCATACAGCCTGATAGTATTATTATAGAGAAAGGAATAAGTAAGTATTTATACATGATGGAATATTTGAATGCTAAATTTAAGAAGAATTCCAGAGTGGAAAGAGTTGAACATCTATTTGACACAACAAAAGATCACCACGTATTCGTGAAAATTAGTGTAATTCGTGGCTAAAAATCACCTCCATTTTCACTACCTTTGTCGCTTAATTTTAAGCAAAACATGGAGATTCCTAAAACGTACGAGCCGCTTAAGGCAGAGGAAAAATGGTATGCACATTGGATGCAGAAGGGCTATTTTCATTCAGAACCGGATGAAAGAGAAGCTTATACCGTCGTCATTCCTCCGCCAAATGTAACGGGCGTTTTACACATGGGACACATGTTAAACAATACGATTCAAGATGTATTGGTTCGTCGTGCGCGTATGTTAGGAAAGAACGCTTGTTGGGTTCCTGGAACGGATCACGCCTCCATTGCTACCGAAGCAAAAGTAGTTCAAAAACTGCGCAAAGAGGGAATTAAAAAGTCCGATTTATCGAGAGAAGAATTCTTGTCACATGCTTTTGAATGGAAGGACAAGCACGGTGGAATCATCTTGGAACAATTGAAAAAATTGGGTGCGTCTTGTGATTGGGAGCGTACACATTTCACGATGGATAAACTCTACTCGGAAAGTGTAATCAACGTTTTCATGGATTTACACAAAAAAGGAAAGATTTATCGTTCGGTTCGAATGGTGAATTGGGATCCTGAAGCTTTGACTGCCGTATCTGACGAAGAGGTAAACTACAAAGAAGTTAATTCGAAATTGTTTTATGTTCGCTATAAAGTAGTAGGAACTGAAGATGAATGGTTGACAATTGCAACAACTCGTCCCGAAACTATTTTGGGTGATAGTGCAATTTGTATTCACCCAGAAGATTCCAGATTCAAACATTTGCATGGTAAAACAGCAATTGTTCCAATCGTGAACCGAAGTATCCCGATTATTTTGGATGAATATGTTGATCCTGCATTTGGAACGGGTTGTTTGAAAGTTACTCCAGCTCATGATACGAGCGATTATGAGTTAGGAAAAAAGCACGACTTAGAAACCATCGATATTTTCAATGCGAACGGAACTTTGAATGCCGAAGGAGCGCATTATGAGGGAATGGACCGTTTTGAAGTGAAAAAAGCTATCGAAAAAGAATTGTACGATAAGGGATATTTGGTAAAAACCGAAGACCATATCAACAAAGTTGGCTTTTCAGAACGAACAGATGCTGTTATCGAACCACGTTTGTCTTTGCAATGGTTTGTTGCCATGAAAGAATTGGCGGCTCCAGCTTTGGAAAATGTGATGAATGGAAATATTCAGTTTCATCCAGAGAAATTCAAGAATACCTACCGCCACTGGTTGGACAATGTAAAAGATTGGTGTATTTCTCGTCAATTGTGGTGGGGACATCAAATTCCTGCGTACTATTACGGAGAAGGTGAAGACGATTATGTTATTGCAAAATCAATCGAGGAAGCAGCTAAAATCGCTTCGCATAAATGTGGTCGCAATATTGCGATTACGGAACTGAAACAGGACGAAGATGTTTTGGATACCTGGTTCTCTAGCTGGTTGTGGCCGATTTCGGTTTTTAATGGTTTGACGGATCCTAAAAATAAAGAAATACAATATTATTATCCAACAAATGATTTGGTAACAGCTCCTGAGATTATGTTCTTTTGGGTAGCGCGAATGATCATGGCGGGATATGAATATTTGGGTGAATTACCCTTCAAAAATGTCTATTACACAGGGATTGTTCGTGATAAATTGGGCCGTAAAATGTCTAAATCTCTTGGGAATTCACCGGATCCAATTGAATTAATCGGCCGATATGGAGCCGATGGT
>DGBF01000009.1:414-1926 GCA_002384725.1 Flavobacteriales bacterium UBA4011 | reverse complement strand
ATGAGTAAATCACTTGGGAACTCGCCTGATGCTTTAAAATTAATAGGAGATTATAGTGCAGATGGTGTTCGTATGGGTGTATTGATTTCTTCTCCTGCTGGAAATGACCTGCCTTTTGATACTTCACAGTGCGAACAAGGAAGAAATTTCACTAATAAAGTTTGGAATGCCTATCGTTTGCTAGATTCATGGCAGTCGAAAGATTTACCTCAGCCTGAATCGTCGAAAATAGCGGTTGAATGGTTTGATGTGAAATTCAACGAAACTCTGGTTCAAATCAATAATCTGTTCGATAAGTTCAAGATTTCAGAAGCTTTGATGGCAATCTACAAATTGGTTTGGGATGATTTTTGTTCTTGGTATTTGGAGATTATCAAGCCAGGTTACAAACAACCAATTGATACTAAAACTCTAGGTCAAACGAAGGTTTTCTTTGAAGAATTATTAAAGTTAGCGCAACCCTTTACACCTTTCATTGCCGAAGAATTGTGGCACTTAATCAGAGATAGAAAAGACGGCGAAGACATTATCGTTGCTGAATGGCCGAAAGTGAAAAAAGTGGATTCGTCTATTTTGAAATCATTTGAAGGAGCTGTTGAGGTAATTACAAATATTCGAAATATCCGCAAGAAAAATAACATTGCCAACAAAGTGAAAATGAAACTTTTCGTGAAAACGAATGGCGAAATTGACAAATCAATGGACAGTGTGATTTCTAAAATGGGGAATTTATCTTCATTGGAGTATGTTACCGAAAAAGTAACACAAGCAAACGGTTTTATCGCCGGAGGAAATGAGTTTTACATTCCTTTTGGAGATGCGATTGATGTTGATGCGGAGATAGCTAAACTTTCTGAAGAGTTAGATTATACCAAAGGGTTTTTGAAAAGCGTTCACAACAAGTTGAAGAATGAAAAATTCATCGCAGGTGCGCCTGAGCAAGTGGTGGCAATTGAGAAAAAGAAAGAAGCAGATGCTTTGGGTAAGATTGCTATTCTAGAAGAGAAATTAGCGGAATTGAATTAGTTAGATAACGAATTGGATGATTGCTCGTTAACTGATTGGTAAATCGCTTGACGGTCGGCTTAGTGGCTTATTTCGTACTGAAGTTCTTGTAACTTTAGCTGGCTTATTTTGAACTTGTTTTTACAGCGGGCTTCAATTTCAAAATTCCATCTACCGTATTTCTTGTCACAAAATGATAATTATCACGGATATCTGCATAATGCCTATTCGCCCAAGCGCGATTGATCTCCGTTTCATTTAGTTTTTCGAACAATGGTTCAACGAATTTTCGTCGACCAACTTTGGTTAAAAAGCGTTTCATTTGCGGATACACTTTGTCGTTTCCAGCGTCGATGTTTTTCATGTACCATTCGAACATAATTTCGGCATTTCCACAATTCTTGAAATTCATTCTGGCGTCTAGATTGCGATAAGTTTGAAGTGGCAACGAATCAGGTAACGCTCTAATAAATGCCAACCATTCTTGCGTAATAAATTGGTCTCTCG
>DGBF01000009.1:0-259 GCA_002384725.1 Flavobacteriales bacterium UBA4011 | reverse complement strand
TGCGTAATAAATTGGTCTCTCGATTTTACTTGTAGTTTTTTGCCATCGACATAATTTCGATTGAAGATATTTTTTCCATCAACGACCAAATCCACGTATTGTTGGATCATGTCGAATCGCTTTGACTGAACCTTCACACAGTTTTTTGGCAATCCCTCTTCGTATAACCATTCTTTTGTATTGAAACGGATACGCATAGGATTGAGTAGGCGTTCATTCAAGAATTTCTCAAATTGTTCTGTTGTGATGGTTTGAAAAG
>DGBF01000003.1:4291-4519 GCA_002384725.1 Flavobacteriales bacterium UBA4011 | reverse complement strand
CCATCGTTCAAGATGTGTATTTGGGTACAATTCCTTATATGACACCGAAAGGTTCATTCGTAGTTAATGGTGCTGAACGTGTTATCGTTTCTCAATTGCACCGTTCTCCGGGTGTATTCTTCGGACAAAGTCGTCACGCAAATGGTACAAAATTGTATTCTGCGCGAGTTATTCCATTTAAAGGTTCTTGGATTGAGTTCGCAACGGATATCAATAACGTAATGTATG
>DGBF01000003.1:1087-4122 GCA_002384725.1 Flavobacteriales bacterium UBA4011 | reverse complement strand
GATATCAATAACGTAATGTATGCGTATATCGACCGTAAGAAAAAATTACCAGTAACAACACTTTTCCGTGCAATCGGATACGAGTCGGATAAAGATATCCTTGGAATCTTTGATTTGGCTGACGAAATTAAAGCAACGAAAGCGAACTTGAAAAAAGTAGTTGGTCGTAAATTAGCTGCACGTGTTTTGAAAACATGGGTGGAAGATTTCGTGGATGAAGATACTGGAGAGGTTGTTTCTATCGAAAGAAATGAAGTTCTTTTAGATCGTGAAATTGCTATCGAAGCAGAACACATTGACTTAATCGTTGATTCTGGTGCAAAAACAATTATTCTTCACAAAGAGAATATCAATAGCGCAGATTTCACGATTATCTACAACACTTTACAAAAAGATACGTCGAACTCAGAAAAAGAAGCGGTTGAACACATTTATCGTCAACTTAGAAATGCTGAGCCGCCTGATTATGATACAGCGAAAAATGTATTTGAGAAATTATTCTTCTCTGATACACGTTATGATTTAGGTGAAGTTGGACGTTTCCGATTGAACAAAAAATTAAACATTGATTCTGAAGAGACTTCAAGAGTCTTGACGAAGGGTGATATCATTAAGATCATTAAATATTTGATCGAGTTGATTAACTCTAAGGCAGATGTTGATGATATTGACCACTTGTCAAATCGTCGTGTGAGAACAGTTGGTGAACAATTGTATTCTCAATTCGGTGTTGGTTTGGCACGTATGGCACGTACAATCCGTGAGCGTATGAACGTTCGTGACAACGAGGTCTTTACACCAATCGATTTGATTAATGCGAAAACACTGTCATCGGTTATTAATTCATTCTTCGGAACGAATCAGCTTTCTCAGTTCATGGATCAAACGAATCCACTTTCTGAGGTAACACACAAACGTCGTTTGTCAGCACTAGGACCTGGTGGATTATCCAGAGAAAGAGCAGGATTTGAGGTGCGTGATGTTCACTACACACACTACGGTCGTCTTTGTACGATTGAAACACCAGAGGGACCGAACATTGGTTTGATTTCTTCTTTGTGTGTATTTGCAAAAGTGAATAAACTTGGATTTATCGAAACTCCATACCGTTTGGTTGAAAATGGTAAAGTTGGATTGGATAAAGAACCACTATATAGAACGGCGGAAGAAGAGAATGGTCAGATGATCGCCCAAGCGAATGCGCAGGTAGATGATAAAGGTAAATTCTTAACAGAAGTTGTTAAAGCAAGATTCGGATCTGAATTCCCAGTTGTAGCTCCTAAAGCTGTAACATTAATGGATGTTGGTGCCAATCAAATTGCATCAATTGCCGCTTCATCAATTCCTTTCTTGGAGCATGATGATGCCAATCGTGCCCTGATGGGATCGAATATGCAGCGTCAAGCAGTTCCTCTTTTGAAACCTCATTCTCCAATTGTGGGAACTGGAATCGAAAGATTAGTTGCAAGAGATTCTCGTGTATTGATTAATGCAGAAGGACCGGGAACAGTAGAATACGTAGATGCAAATAATATTGCAATTCGTTACGACTGGTCAAAAGAAGATAAATTGGTAAGTTTCGATACAGAGTTGAAAACATACACTTTGACTAAATTCGCTAAAACGAATCAAGGAACATGTATCAACTTGAAACCTATCGTTCAACATGGCGATAGAGTTGAAAAAGGACAAGTTCTTTGTGAAGGATATGCTACTGAAAGTGGTGAGTTGGCCTTGGGCCAAAACTTAAAAGTGGCTTTCATGCCTTGGAAAGGTTATAACTTTGAGGATGCGATTGTAATTTCTGAACGTGTAGTGCGTGACGATATCTTTACGTCTATCCACATTGATGAATACTCTTTAGATGTTCGTGAAACGAAAAGAGGAATGGAAGAATTGACTTCTGATATTCCTAATGTTTCAGAAGAAGCGACAAAAGATTTGGACGAACATGGTTTGATCCGAGTTGGAGCTGAAATCAAAGAAGGAGACATTCTAATTGGTAAGATTACACCAAAAGGTGAAACAGATCCTTCTCCAGAAGAGAAACTTTTGCGTGCCATCTTTGGAGACAAAGCTGGTGATGTGAAAGATGCGTCATTGAAAGCAGGTCCTTCATTGAGAGGTGTTGTCGTTCAGAAAAAATTGTTCTCAAGAGCAATCAAAGATAGAAAATCGAAAGCACATGACAAACCAGTTTTGGAGTCATTGGATGGAGATTACGAAAAGGATTTCGCGAAATTGAAAGAGGTTCTAGTTGAAAAATTGATTGCAATTGTTGGTGATACAAAATCAGGAGGAGTATTCAATAATTTCAAAGAGGAAATCATCAAAAAAGGAATGAAATTCTCAACGAAAAACTTAATGGCTATCGATTTCAGTATCGTTAATCCTACAAGCTGGACTGCAAAGGATGAATTGAATAAATTAATTGGTCGTGTGATTCACAACTTCAATATCAAAGCAAATGATATGTTGGGTACTTACAAACGTAAGAAATTCCACATTTCAGTTGGAGATGAATTGCCTGCGGGAATTATCAAAATGGCGAAAGTTTACGTGGCTAAGAAACGTAAATTGAAGGTTGGAGATAAAATGGCGGGACGTCACGGAAATAAAGGTATTGTTGCCAATATCGTTCGTGCTGAAGACATGCCTTTCTTGGAAGATGGAACACCCGTAGATATCGTTTTGAATCCACTAGGGGTGCCTTCTCGTATGAACTTGGGTCAAATTTATGAGACAGTTCTTGGTTGGGCTGGCGAGAAATTGGGCGTTAAGTTCGCGACGCCAATTTTTGATGGAGCACATCCTTCAGAGATTGATGATTGGACAGAAAAAGCTGGAGTACCAACTTCAGGTAAAACATACTTATACGATGGTGGAACAGGTGAACGTTTCGATCAAACAGCAACAGTTGGAGTCATTTATATGTTGAAATTATCGCATATGGTTGACGACAAAATGCACGCACGTTCTATCGGACCTTATTCATTGATTACGCAACAACCATTGGGTGGTAAAGCTCAGTTTGG
>DGBF01000003.1:355-963 GCA_002384725.1 Flavobacteriales bacterium UBA4011 | reverse complement strand
GGTCAGCGTTTTGGTGAGATGGAGGTTTGGGCATTGGAAGCATTTGGTGCAGCCAATATCCTACAAGAAATCTTGACGGTTAAGTCGGATGACGTAATAGGTCGTGCAAAAGCCTACGAGGCAATCGTTAAAGGAGACAATATTCCTGAACCAGGAATTCCAGAATCTTTCAACGTATTGTTGCATGAATTGAGAGGTCTTTGTTTGAACATAACATTAGACTAAACGAAAGTTGTTGAATTTTTAGAAAAGCAAGAATATGGCTTACAGAAAAGAATTACCAAGTAAACAAAGCAGTTTCAATAGAATAACTATCTCATTGGCGTCTCCAGAAATGATTTTGGAGAATTCAAGCGGCGAGGTGTTGAAGCCGGAGACAATTAACTATCGTACTTACAAACCAGAAAGAGATGGTTTGTTTTGCGAGCGTATTTTTGGCCCCGTAAAAGATTATGAATGTCACTGTGGAAAATACAAGAGAATCCGATACAAAGGAATCGTTTGTGACCGCTGTGGTGTAGAAGTTACAGAGAAGAAAGTACGTCGTGAGCGTATGGGACACATTTCATTAGTGGTTCCTGTTGCACATATCTGGTACTTCCGTTCTT
>DGBF01000003.1:0-252 GCA_002384725.1 Flavobacteriales bacterium UBA4011 | reverse complement strand
TCTGGTACTTCCGTTCTTTACCCAATAAAATCGGTTATTTGTTGGGATTACCAACGAAGAAATTAGATCAAATTATTTACTACGAGCGTTATGTCGTTATTCAGACAGGTGTCGCAGTAAATGCAGATGGTTCTGAATTGACTCGATTGGACTTCCTATCAGAAGAAGAATACTTGGATATTTTGGATACACTTCCAAAAGAAAACCAATATTTAGAAGACACAGATCCAAATAAATTCATCGCTAAGATGG
>DGBF01000002.1:259-3428 GCA_002384725.1 Flavobacteriales bacterium UBA4011 | reverse complement strand
ACCGTTTCAAAACATTCATCGCACATTGTGGATTGTTCAATTTGGAAAGTTGGTACGGGACAACAGAAGAGTTGTTTTTCGCGAATTGGGACATCGGCGGACCATATTGGGACCCAAAGAACAAATATTTGTACGAAAAAAATAGTCCTCATAAAATGGTAAACAAATGGACGACCCCATTGTTAGTTATCCATGGTGGGATGGATTTTCGAGTGCCAGAAGGTGAAGGAATGCAAGCTTTTCAAGCCGCGCAGTTGATGGGTTTGAAGAGTCGATATTTGTATTTTCCGACAGAAGGACATTGGATTCAAAAACCACAAAACGGTATGCTTTGGCAACGGGAATTTTTTAAGTGGTTAGCTGAAGATTTGAAATAGAATAAACCTTGTTTGAAACGAACGAATTGAGTACTTTTAACTCCTTCAAACCATAAAGAAAATAGACCCTAATGTGGCAACGAATTGCTAATCTCATTCTTAGAAACCGATTGTTCATCTTAGGTATCATTACCTTATTGACGGTTTTTTTCGGGTATTTTGCTTTAACAGGACTTAAAATCGACAACAAATACGGGAACATGTTGCCCAAGGAGTCGCCTGCTCAAAGCGCTTATTTAAAATTCAAAGAATTATTCGGAGAAGACGGCAGTTCCCTAGTTTTGGCCATAGACAACGATCAACTCTACACTGAAGAACATTTTCTAAAATGGAAAGAATTGGGCGATTCCATACTTCAATATGATGGTGTTGAATCCATCATTTCTGAAGCTACGCTTTTTACCATTCAAAACAATCAAGCGGAAAACAAATTTGAGGCCAAACGAATCTTTTCAGATATCACTTTTAAGGAAAAAAGTATTGATGAAATAAAAAAAGAAATTCGGAACAACCCCATTTACGAGGGAATCCTGTACAATGACAAAGAGAGCGTTTCTATCATGATGATAGGAATAGACGAAAATTTTCTGGCCAATCAAAAAAAGGCTGAAGTTGTAATCGAAATCGAAAAAGTTGCAGCTGCATTCGAAACAGAGCTTGGTCATATTCATTATGCTGGACTACCCCATTTAAGAGTGATCATTGGTAAAAAAGTAATCAATGAAATGTACGTCTTCATTGGTCTTTCCATCTTCGTCACTTCACTACTACTTTGGTTGTTCTTTCGATCAATTCGAGTCGTTATACTTTGTAATATCGTCGTTTCCATAGCTGTAATTTGGTCAATGGGTTCTATTGGTTTAATGGGCTTCAATATTTCCATTTTAATGGCCTTGATTCCTCCATTGATGATCGTCATTGGTATACCGAATTGTATTTTCCTCATGACCAAGTACCATCAGGAAATTCGGGAACATGGAAACAAAGTAAAAGCACTATCTCGCGTTATTCGAAAAATTGGAACAGCAACCTTCTTGACGAATTTCACCACTGCGATGGGATTCTCCACCTTTATCCTTACCAATTCAGAAAAACTGACTGAGTTTGGTATCGTTGCTTCTATAAATATTTTAGCCGTATTCTTCCTTTCAATAACCATTTTACCCATTTTTATTTCTTTTTCAAAGGATCCGAAAGAACGCCATTTAAAGCATTTAGACCGAAAGCTTGCCGTTGGTTTCATCAAGAAAATAACGCACATTGTTCAATTCAAAAGACCGATCGTTTATATTTCTGTAATTGGCGTGGTAATTTTAAGTTTCATAGGATTACTGAAAATTCAAGCTACAGGTAATATCACGAGTGATTTGCCAGAAGGAAATAAAATATTGGAGGACATCGAGTTTATTCAAAATACGTTTGGAGGATCTATACCGTTTGAGATAATGGTGGATTATAAATCGAAAGGACGACTGTTTTCGAACGAAACCATGAAAAAGGTGGAAAGTGTTCAGGACATGTATTCCAAAGATTCGCTATTCGGAAAGTCCATTTCTATTGTGGACTTCGTGAAAGTGATCAACATGGCATTTCACGGCAATAATCCTGATGCGTACAAATTGATATCGAGTAAGGACAAATTGCGTTTGAAAAAGTACATGGACAATTTCAATATGACCAACGCCAACGGTGGAGGTTTTTCATTGAAAGAATTGGTAGACACCAGCGCGTATCACTTAAGAATCCGAACGCAAATGATGGACATTGGTTCATACGAAGTGGCGCAGAAAGTCGATTCAATGAAAGTTCGGATAGATTCCATATTTAATCCAGACAGAAAAGAAATTGAACGACTGTATGCCAAATCGGGTAAAGACGACGCTTATTTAGACAGCATTATTTTTAATCATCCGGGAGTTCACAACAACTTGACGGCGCTACTTTCCAAAGGAGATCAAGACAAGCAATATGATTTTGATTTAGACCCAAAATCGGTACAAAAGTATTACCGTGAAACAGGGTTTAAAAAGAATCTGCGAACGGCAATTGATAACGATTATTACGATGTTGTGCTCACGGGAACGGCCGTTGTGGCTTCGGAAGGAACGCAATATCTTGTGATTAACCTATTCACCAGTTTACTGTTTGCCATCATCGGTATTGCTATTTTAATGTCCATTCTTTTCCGTTCTTGGCGAATGGTTTTGGTTTCCTTAATTCCAAATATTATTCCTTTGCTATTCACAGGTGGAATAATGGGTTGGTTTGGAATAGCGCTCAAACCGTCGACACTATTGGTCTTTAGTATTGCCTTCGGTATTTCGGTGGATGACACCATTCACTATTTAGCAAAATATCGCCAAGAGCTCAAACTGTATCCTCATGATTTGAAAAAATGTGTCACAAAAGCGATTCACGAAGCTGGAATTGGCATGTTCTATACATCAATCGTGTTATTCTGCGGATTCTCTGTATTTACCTTATCTGAATTTGGTGGAACAAAAGCATTGGGATTACTCATTTCTTTAACCTTGCTCGTAGCCATGGTGACCAACCTAGTCGTGTTGCCTAGTTTATTGATGTCATTAGAAAGAAGAATTACCACAAAATTATTTGAAGAACCGTACTTTGATGTATATGACGAAGAAACAGATTTAGACCTAGACGATCTGCAGGTTCAAGAATTACAATCAAAACCAATAGAATGAAAGGAATAATTCTCGCAGGCGGGTCTGGAACTCGTTTACATCCTTTAACGTTAGCCGTGAGTAAGCAATTGATGCCTATTTACG
>DGBF01000002.1:0-179 GCA_002384725.1 Flavobacteriales bacterium UBA4011 | reverse complement strand
ATTTACGACAAACCAATGATCTATTATCCGCTCTCTATTTTGATGAGCGCTGGAATACGAGAAATTCTAATTATTTCTACACCCCACGATTTACCTCATTTTGAGAAATTATTGGGTGATGGAAAGAGTTTAGGCTGTGAGTTTTCATATGCTGTGCAAGAAATTCCTAACGGATTGGC
>DGBF01000043.1:14263-18921 GCA_002384725.1 Flavobacteriales bacterium UBA4011 | reverse complement strand
TCCAGTAGCTTTTTCACCTTGAACATTGATTGGCTTTAAAGCAGTTTCACCTAACATCGGCTGAATCTCAGCGCTGGCCTTTTTCTTAATTCCTTTAATCGGAAATGTTACATCTACTTTTACACGAACGGAATCTCCGTGCATTTCAAGAGGACTTGGTGTTACGTCGTACTTCAAGTCTTTCAAAAGGTCACAACTTGTTACAAGTGTACCTGCTGCTACAAAAGCCAAACCAACTAGAGTATGTTTCTTCATTATAAGTTTAATTTCAAGATTTAATTACTACAAAAATAAGAAAAAATTAACTTGAGCAACTTGTAAAACACACTTTTCAAAAATAAACGTTAAAATTTCAATGATTTTAATGGTTACTTCGGACTGTTTAATTCAACTAATTGAGTAATAGTCAATTGAGTTATCGGGTCTATTCTGTGTTTCGCAATTTCTAAAAGTGGAATAAGAACAAACAGTCTATTTTTAAACAGTTTATGAGGTACAGTAAGTGTTTTAGAGGAGTGTACGACAGCATCTAAAAGAATGATGTCGATGTCAATTTTTCTAGATTCGTATCCTGTATTAGTTGATTTTTCTTGACGTCCTAAATCTTTTTCAATGCTTTGCGTGCATTTTAATATTTCTAAAGGTGCTAAAATCGTTTCCACTTCTATGCAGCTATTGATAAAAAGGTTTTCACTTTGAAATCCAACTGCCTCGTTTTCGTATAAAGAACTCTTGATTTTAATCGTGCCGATGGAGGTCTCAATTAATTCATATGCTCGGTTAATCAGTTCTTCTCGGTTTCCAAGATTACTTCCCAAGGCGAGAATCAATGACCTTTTCATTTCCATTCGAAAGTATTGAGCATTTGCAGCAAGTCGACTTTGAGGTATTCTAAAGTTGGTCGTAGTGAATCATAATTTGGAACGCTGTTTAAATATACAACTCCGCTCACAAATCGGTCAGTGGAATCTGTTAAATAGAACTGAAACGGTGTGGCAACGTCACCTTTTAACTCGAAGAAAGTGCCAAATACTTTTTTGTCTTTGCGGATGATATTCTGATCTAATATCGAAGTGGCTTTGAGTTTATGTTCATCAATTTTATCATTGGAAAAATTCACATATTTCGCCAACGATTCTTCCATGTCGATATAAGAAAAATTGATAACACCATTCACTTTGCCCAAATCTATATCCTTGTGACAATTATCCGAACTTACTTCTTTCGTTTTGTATATTTCAGCCAATTCGAATGTATAAGGACATCTATCCTCAAATTTCACATATTTATGGGGAGGCAGTTCGGCTTTTAAATACGTTGGAGGTTTTGGTATCAACAATTCATTGCCGTCACATGATTGAAGCGCTGCCAGAGCAATTAAAATAATACATACTACTCTTTTCATTTCTTAACGATCTTTGGAGGTAAGATTACTTTGACCATTTTTATTCTTCTTTTGTCAGAAGATTCAACGATTAACTTAATATCACCAACTACAATATTTTCTTTGTTCTTTAGGATTCGTCCCGCATTTTCAACCATAAATCCGCTCAAAGTTTCTGCTTCTCCTTTGTTGGACTCGAAATCTTTTCCATCAATTTCTAAAACTTTATACAAATCCACAAGACTAGTGCGTCCTTCGATTCTAAACGTATCATCGTTGATTTTGGTATAGATAATTTCGTCATCATCAAATTCGTCGGTTATATCACCAACTATTTCTTCCAGAATATCTTCAAGTGTAACAATTCCATCTGCACCGCCATATTCGTCAACGACAACGGCCATGTGCATTTTCATTTCTTGAAATTCTTTCAGTAAATCATCAATCTTCTTGTTTTCTGGAACGAAAAAAGGTTTACGGAGCAGTTCCAACCATTTTACATCTTTTTCCTTTTGACCTAAGAAAGGCAATATGTCTTTGATGTAAAGAATCCCAATAACGTTGTCGAATGAATTTTCATACACTGGAATTCGAGAATAACCGGATTCTAAAATGACTTCCATTACTTTTTTAAATACGAATTCCTTTTCAATACCTACAACTTCCAACCTGGGTTGCATGATTTGTTTCACATCCGTATTTCCGAATTTGACAATTCCCTCCAAAATTTTGTGGTCTTCGTCCGTGGTATCCATGTCTCGGGTCAAAGCCAATGCCTGCTCCAATTCATCGGTAGAAATCTTTACACTTTTCTTTTTAAAGCGTTTGTTGATCATATTTGAACCATTCAACAAAAGCATTTTTATCCATGAAATAGGCGGGATGGATCTCAGTATTTTTAATACGCCTGAAACTTGTTTAGCATAATATAAGGCGTTTTTTGTGGCGTAAATTTTAGGGATTACTTCTCCCAAAAGCAGCAATACAAGTGTTATTCCCACAACCTCTACGATTAACCGCAAAGTTTCATTTCCCGAATCTGGAATTGCGGTATGAACAATGGCACTTGACAAAATAACAATTCCAACATTAACAAAATTATTGGTGATCAATATAGTGGCCAAAAGATCTTGGGGTTTCTTTAATAATCTGTGCGCTGCCTGACCTTTCTTCGTTTCATCATTACTAAGCGAGTCTTTTTCCGCAGGTGATAGAGAAAAATAGGCCGCTTCGGAGCCAGAAATAATGGCTGAACATAAGATTAAAATCAATACAATGATGATAGAATAGACATTGTCCAAAAAGAATCCCGAATGCAGGGGGCTGACCAGCGGGTCGATTTGAGTGCTTAGGAGAGCTTCAATCATTCGTGATTAAAAAGGTAAATCATCATTTTGATCGTTTAACAAATCGTCTAGCTTGTCCGGTTTAGGTGGCGCACCTTCGTTTGAATAATTTGGTTGATTACTGAGGCGTTCACTGTTCTCAGGCCTAGATAATATGGTGAGATTGTCTGCTAAAACTTCAGTAGTGTATCGAGTTTGACCGTCTTTGTCCTGCCATTGACGTTTTTTCAAGCGCCCTTCAACATACACTTTCATTCCTTTGCGAACATATTTCTCAACTACTTCGGCTAAGCCACGCCAGACAACAATGTCGTGCCAATCCGTGGATTCTCGCTTTTCGCCCGTTTTTTTGTCTGTATAAGATTCTGATGTAGCAATTGAGAAATTGGCCACAACAGCACCTGACTCGAGTCTTCTGACCTCTGGGTCTTTGCCTAAATTTCCAATTAAAATTACTTTGTTTACGCTTCCCGCCATGTAAAAACAGCCTTTTTACAAATATAAGAATTGGTTTGGTTCGTTGAACTTAAATTATTCATCAAGATGAAACGTTTTATGTAAAAAATCAATCAATGGTCTTGGAAAAGGGTGGTCAGAAACTTGTGCTATTGAAATTCGCTCGAAGTTTTTCAAATTTTTTAAACGAGAATTTTTGGCGGTGTAAAATTCCAAGGTCAGTTTTTGGTGACTCAATAAATGGGTTATTTCTTCTTGTTTTACAAAATCAACCAAAGGCGAACCAATTTTTTCTTCAAATTTGGATTGAATATCGATGTGTTTTAGTATTTCTTCATCGATTAAAGGTAATTGATACAGATGTTGCCAAATGTCTTTTTTTAAACGTTTTTGCACCAAGAAATGACCGTCAGAACTACAAAGAAGGAATTTCATGTTTCTTTCTCGAACTTTCGTTTTCTTGCTTTTTACTGGTAAATTTAGATGTGTTTTTGCTTTGTATGCTTCACAATGAATTCGAACTGGACAATTCTCGCAATTCGGGTTTTTAGGTGTACACAAAATTGCTCCAAACTCCATCATTGCTTGATTATGTGTAGCTGGATTTTCTATAAATAAAAACGCCTGAGCAAGTGTTCGAAAATCTTTTTTACCCAATGTTGAATCGATGGGTGTTGCTATATTGAAAAGTCGACTTAAGACTCTGAATACATTCCCATCAAGAACAGCTTGAGGTTCAGAAAATGCAAAAGAGGAAATGGCAGAAGCGGTATAATCACCAATTCCTGGGAGTTTGATGATTTCTTGATACGTTTTTGGAAACTCTCCATTGTGTTCCTCATGAACAATTTTGGCTGCTTTATGCAGATTTCGAGCGCGAGAATAATAACCCAAACCTTGCCAATCGTTTAGAACTTCCTGTTCGTTTGCCCTTGCCAAATCAGAAATTGTCGGATAGTGGCGAATGAACTTTTCATAATAAGAAAGTCCTTGTTGAACTCTGGTTTGTTGCAGAATGATTTCAGACAACCAAATAAAGTAGGGAATGATGGTCCTTCTCCATGGTAAATCTCTTTTGTTTTCATCATACCAATTGATAATTAACACGTTGATATTTTCTGACATATTCAAATTTTATAAAAAAATGTATTCTTTTCGTTGCAATTTATCACGAAGTATTGATATTTTTGCGATGAATTTTACAAGGATAATTACAATTTAAAGAATTAAGAAATGACTAAAGCGGATATTGTTAATAAAATTGCAGCAGAAACAGGATTAGAAAAAAATGAAGTTTTAAGAACTGTTGAATCTATGATGTCAAACATCAAGTCTTCAATGGCGAAAGGGGAAAATGTTTATTTGAGAGGTTTCGGCAGCTTTATTGTTAAAGAGAGAGCAGCTAAGACGGGAAGAAATATTTCAAAGAACACGACAATATTGATCCCAGCACACAACATTCCAGCTTTTAA
>DGBF01000043.1:13828-14013 GCA_002384725.1 Flavobacteriales bacterium UBA4011 | reverse complement strand
TCGTTTTAATTTATTATTTTTGCACTCTCGTTTTTGAGTGGGAGTGTTTTTTTTGTCTGGTTAACAGACTTTTAGAATCGAATTTAATTATTAAATATATAGAATTATGCCAAGCGGTAAAAAGAGAAAAAGACATAAAATGTCGACTCACAAGCGTAAGAAAAGACTTAGAAAAAACAGACACA
>DGBF01000043.1:13311-13624 GCA_002384725.1 Flavobacteriales bacterium UBA4011 | reverse complement strand
AGACTTAGAAAAAACAGACACAAGAAGAAGAAATAATCTTCTGTAATTGTAGCTCAGCTTAAGCTGAGCTTTTTTTTCTAACGTTTAAATTAAGATTTCGTGAGTTTAGAACTAGTAGTTGACTCCCGTGAGAACGGGGTTTGGCTTGCATTGTTGAAAGACGGAAAGCTTATTGAAATTCAAGAGCAAACGGGGGCGCCCGACTTTGCTGTTGGGGATATATATTTAGGAAAGGTGCGCAAAGTCGTGCCCAGCCTAAATGCTGCGTTTGTGGATGTCGGGTATGAAAAGGATGCATTCCTTCATTATCTTG
>DGBF01000043.1:12277-13220 GCA_002384725.1 Flavobacteriales bacterium UBA4011 | reverse complement strand
ATGCATTCCTTCATTATCTTGACTTAGGACCACAATACCAATCACTCAATAAGTTTACTAAGGAATCACTAAAAGGCAAGCAAAATGTAGCCGATCTTCTTTATTTCAAGCCCGAAAAGGATATTGATAAAGACGGCAAAATTAGTGATGTCGTTTCGGCATCACAGAATATTCTTATTCAGGTAGCTAAAGAGCCAATTTCAAGCAAGGGACCTCGTCTTTGTGCTGAAATCACCTTGGCTGGTAGATACCTTGTACTTGTGCCTTTTTCAAATAAAGTTTCGATTTCTCAGAAAATTAAAGATGCTGAGGAGCGCAAGCGTTTGAAAGATTTAATGAATGATATCAAACCGAAAAATTTCGGGGTGATTATTCGCACAGTTGCTGAAAACAAGAAAGTTGAGCTTTTGGATCAAGATTTGAAAAACTTGACCGAGAAGTGGAAAACAATGCATGGAAACTTGAGGAATTCATCTCCGCCGAAACGTGTTTTGGGTGAAATGAATAAAACGTCTTCCATGTTGCGCGATCTGCTCAATGCGGATTTTACTCATGTACATGTAAACGACAAAGCATTAAGCGAAGACATTTCATCTTTCGTGGCTGATATCGCTCCTGGGCGAGAGAAAATCGTGAAATTCCATGACAATCGCGTAAATATCTTTGAGAAATTTGGCGTGAACAAGCAAATTAAAATGCTTTTTGGTCAAAAAGTTCCATTGCCTTCTGGCGGATATCTGATTATCGAACACACCGAAGCTATGCATGTTGTAGATGTCAATAGTGGAAACCGGAAGGGTGCTGACGGACAGGAAAGCAATGCATTAGCCACGAATGTTGAAGCGGCTGAAGAAATTGCACGAGTGCTGCAATTGAGAGATATGGGTGGTATTATCGCCATTGATTTCATCGATATGCATACACGTGAAAACAACAAATTGTT
>DGBF01000043.1:1027-12101 GCA_002384725.1 Flavobacteriales bacterium UBA4011 | reverse complement strand
CGTCAAAGAGTGCGTCCGGAAACAGATATCAAAACGGCAGAGAAATGTCCGACGTGCAATGGAACAGGTGAAGTGCAAGCTTCTATCCTTTACGCTGAAGAAATTGAAAGTAAAATGAAATATCTACTGGAGGATAAGAAAGAAAAGGGACTTACTTTAAAAGTGCATCCTTATTTGGCTTCTTATTTTACAAGCGGACTTTTCAATTCAAGACAAATGAAGTGGTTCTTCAAATACAAGACGTGGGTTAAAGTTCAATCCATCACCGCAAATAATTTATTGCAGTATTCATTTGTAAATAAAGAAAACGAAGAAATAGCGCTCTGATGAATCAATCAGAGCGTTTTTTTTCTTTTGAAGATTCGAAATTCAAAATCGAAAATTGGTGCGGGTATCGTGATCGGTCAGTTGACGAAACCAAACAAAAACTATTTTCTTACGGCTTAGATGCATCTCAAGTCGACAAACTAATCACTGAACTTACCGAAGATAAATTTCTAGACGACGAGCGTTTTGCTGACTCCTTCGTGTCTGGAAAATTCAGGATAAAAAGTTGGGGTAAGCAAAAGATTTACGCACATCTTCTCCAAAAAAGAATCGACAAGGTTGTTATAACAGCAGCACTCGCGACTATAGATTACGATGAATATGTTGCCACTGCGCAACGTTTGGTGGAAAAGAAATGGCGACTTCTGGAAAAGGAAAAAGACGATTGGAAGCGAAAACAAAAGGTGATTCAATACGTAGCAGGCCGTGGATTTGAGTTTGGTGTGATTAACGAAGCTTTTTTTAATGCACAATTATAGGCGTACTGATCTCGTTAATCTCCAAGTTTCGCTCATAACGCACTCTCAATACATAATATCCCTGTGCTGAATTAATGGGAACATTGACATAATTGAAATCGCTTTTAGATCCAGAAACTACAATATTGCCAAGTGCGTCAACCAGATCATATTCAATAGCTCCAACAAAACTGGAGTTTAAAAAGAAGATTAATTCATTTCCTGACGATACAGGATTTGGGTATACTTGAATGGTTTCGTCGTTTCTGTTTTCAAATATTTTTCTATTGAAATCAAATAGAAATAAACCGTAAGAGCGGTCGCTGACAATTATTCGTCCAGAAGGTAATTTGCTGTATATACCCCAAGCGCCATTCATTTTGTAATTTAAATTGTCGGGGTAGGTGTCATATTCAGCAACTTGTTCCACAGGTGTTTTTGTGTAGTCAAATACACGAAGACCAAAATTATAGTACGCAACATACGCAAATTGATCGTCTAACATAATATTATGCGGAACACTACCTTCGGCAATTCCGACTCCAAAATAGGATTCAATTTCAATTTCGCCATTTGAATTGACAGAACATTTTTTAAGTTTTTTTCCGGCCGTTTCATCCGCAAAAATATAGGTGTCACCTTTTGGATTTAACCAACCTTGATGATTGTACCCTTGATCTTGGTAAAAAGGCATGTTTTGGAGAAAAACGGGTGACGATGGATTGCTGAAATCGTAACAACGCAAACCATCAAACCCACAATTTAGTATGGCGATATTGTTTTTAACAAAACCATCATGAACGTGGTTTACGTCATTTGGTCCGGTGAAAATCAACAATGGAATTAAAGGGTCAGCGAGCGAAAACACTTGCATCGTTTTGTAGGTCTGAGGAACGTCATTCACAAAAGATAAAACAGAAAATGCATACAGCAATTGATTGGGTTCATCAATAAACAAGTTGTGCGCAGTACCTATTATATTTGTTTCATCATAAACAAGATGAATAGAATCTGGTAAATAGCTGAGGTCAATAATCTGCAGACTACTTATGCCTTCATCACAAACTGCATAAAGGTAGTTTTGGTAAACTTTATAATCGCGATGAACGACTTGTGCCGATGAAAATCGACCTTCCACAAAACCACGAGGAATAAATTTATCTACGGATGAAATTTCAAAAATATGGGTTCCTTCTGTGCTGCCCAGAACAGCAAATTCAGATCCGTACATCTCGAATCCCCAACATTCATTGTAGCGTATTTTGGTGGAGGCCGTGAGAATAGAATCTTGGTGCCAATTGTCTAGAAAGTCAATGTTTTTAACCGTCTGTCCGAAACAGAAGGAGGTAAAAAGCAGAAAAATCCCTAAAATGACTTTCATTCGTCAAAAGTACGAAAACGAGTTACTAAAAAAGACAATCATTTAGTGTTGGGTAACAATTGTTGTCTTTACTGCCTAAAACGTCATATTCAGGTCCATTTATGCCAAAACCCAAACAATTGTTATTACGAATAGCCGATGACCCTACCACTATGGTTTTGTTTTCTTAATTAACCAGCAGTTCTATGTTTTTTCTTTCGTGACGAAATACAATGAATAAGAGTTTCATACTCTTAAAACGATGAAACTGAAATGACATATTTGTATTGGATTTCATTTTCCTTGAAATTTATTGCGTGAATTTTGAGTATTTTTAGAACTTCAAATAAAAAAACAATTGCCAAAAACACTTGTCATAATACCAACCTATAATGAAATTGAGAATATTTCATTGATGCTCGACAAGGTGCTTTCGTATCCAGAGAAATTTCACGTTTTAATAATTGACGATAACTCTCCAGACGGAACAGCAGCTAAAGTCAAGGAGTTTCAAATAATGAATCCTGAAAGAGTTCACTTACTCGAAAGAGAAGGAAAGCTAGGATTAGGAACTGCCTACATCGCTGGCTTCAAGTGGTCTTTGAGTCATGAATATGAATATACGATAGAAATGGACTGCGATTTTTCACATAATCCAGATGATCTTTCACGATTGGTTGATCCGGCCGAAAATGATAAGATGGATTTGGTTATCGGGTCACGCTATGTGAAAGGAGGAAATGTAGAAAATTGGCCCTTGGGTAGAAAGTTAATGTCTTTTTATGCCAGCGTCTATGTACGCATGGTGCTTTGGATATCCATAAAAGATACAACGGCTGGGTTCAAATGTTACCGAAATAGTGCTTTGGCGCAGATTAGTTTGGATTCACATGTATTTAAAGGATACGCTTTTCAAATTGGGATGAAGTACAAGATGATCAAGAAAGGTTTCAAAGTAAAAGAGATTCCAATCACTTTTAAGGATCGCGAACGGGGAAAATCCAAAATGAGTGGTAGTATCTTCAAGGAAGCCATCTTTGGTGTATTGAAAATGCGAATGACACAATTATGAGATATTTATTGAAGAACGGAATGGTCATCAATGAAGGAAAGACTTTTTCTTCAGATGTACTTATTGTCAATGATCGAATTGAGAAAATGGCTCAGAATATTCATGGAACTGGAACCGAAACAGAAATAAATTGCGAAGGAAAATACATTGTTCCGGGATGCATTGATGATCAAGTTCACTTCAGAGAGCCCGGTTTAACGCATAAAGGTGAAATTTTCACCGAATCAAGAGCAGCAGTAGCAGGAGGGATTACGTCTTTCATGGAAATGCCCAATACTGTTCCCAATGCTTTGACACAAGAATTACTTGAAGACAAATATGTCATTGCCAGCAAAAAGTCCATTACCAATTACTCTTTTTTCATGGGTGCTTCAAACGATAACTTAGAAGAAGTTCTGAAAACAAACGATAAAAATGTTTGTGGAGTTAAAATCTTCATGGGTTCGTCGACCGGAAATATGCTGGTAGACAACGAATTGGCCTTGAACGGATTGTTCTCCAAAGTGAACATGCTTATTGCAACGCATTGCGAAGATGAATCTACTATTCGCGAAAATATAGAGCTTTTCAAACAGAAATACGGTGAAGATGTACCTATGTCAGCCCATCCATTGATTCGTTCGGAGGAAGCTTGTTACTTGAGCTCGAGTAGAGCAGTGGCCCTGGCTAAAAAACACGGAACCAGACTTCACATATTGCACATTTCGACAGCCAAAGAAGTTGGTTTGTTTGATGCGCATACTCCATTGAGTCAAAAGAAAATTACCGCTGAAGCCTGTGTACATCATTTGTGGTTTTCGGATAAAGATTACGACGAAAAAGGGGTGTTCATTAAATGGAATCCTGCGGTAAAAACGGCTAGGGACAGAGAAGGAATTTGGCAAGGTGTCCTTGCCAATGCCATTGACGTTATCGCGACGGATCATGCACCTCATACTTTAGAAGAAAAAGCGGGTAAGTATTTTCAAGCACCATCTGGAGGCCCACTTGTTCAGCACGCGTTAATCGCCATGTTTGAAAAAGCAAAAGAAGGCAAGATTTCTAAAGAACGTGTCATTGAAAAAATGGCACATGCTCCTGCACAGCTTTTTGCTGTAGAGAACAGAGGTTATGTTCGTGAAGGATATTTCGCTGATTTAGTCATCGTTGATCCAAATAAATCTACCACAGTAACCAAAGAAAATTTGCTATACAAGTGCGGTTGGTCTCCTTTTGAAGGGGTTTCTTTTTCACATTCTATCGACAGTACTTTCGTTAATGGTAATATGGTTTACAACAATGGTCAAATAAATAACCTTACAAGCGGACATCGTTTGCTATTTAATCGATCATGAAAAATATAGTTTTTCTTTGCTTTAGTTTCATTTTGTTGGTTGCTTGTCATAACGGTATTCAAAAATCAGATGCACCTGATGATCTTATTGAGGAACGAAAAATAACCGAAATCATGAGAGATATGATGCTTATTGAAGGACATATTAGTATCACCTACAAGCAAATGAACAAGTACTTTAAAATAATGGATTCTTCAAGTGCTAAAGTTTTTAAAGAGCACAAAGTGACCGAAGATCAATTTACACGCTCGTTTGAGTATTATGCAACTGATCAAGAAAAAATCAAACGTATTTATTCTAAAATTCTTGATGAATTGACCTTTTTAAAGGTCCAATTGGAAGAATAATTCTGTAATCCAATTTGCTAGTAATCGCAGATTGTTTGAAATGCTAACAAATATTTTTTTTAGTTTTTGTTTTTTTTTGCGACAATTTTGTAGTAGATTGTGCTCGAATTAATAATAATTTATAAAAACTATGAAAAAAATATTACGAATTAAACAGAGAGCAAAACTATTGCTGCTTCTGATTTTGAGCGTTTTGAGTGTAGAGAGTATTTCTGCCCAATGTTCGAACCCATACCAATATGGCTCAGCAACCGTGTCGACAGTGAACGGTACAACAGTTACTATAACAACTTGTCAGTATCTATCAGAGTATTCGGTTATTTACGGAATGCTTTCTTCGACCGTATATACTGCGGCGATTGCATCGACATCAGGCTACGTTACTATACGACAAGGTTCGGCAACAGGCCCAGCGGTGGCTTTTGGTCCTTCACCTTTGACTTTTACTCCACCTGCAAATGGTACATACTATGCGCACTGGACTGTTAATGCGTCATGTGCAACCGCATCAGGTTGTCAAGTAACAACTATTCAAACTGTTGGACCTTCCAATAATTGTCAAAACCCTGCTGCTGGCGGAACTACTGCTGCAAATCCAGCACTGGCTTGTGTTGGTCAACCCGTAAGTTTTTCACTTAGTGGAGCAACGACAGGTACAGGTACAACGTACCAATGGCAAAACTCTACCAACGGTGGATCTACTTGGACGAATATCGCTGGTGCAACAAACAGCACATATTCTGGGAATCAAGCTACAACAACTAGCTATCAATGTATAGTAACTTGTGCTTCGGGTACACCAGCTACTTCTACTCCAGTGAGTGTAGCAATGAATACCTTCTTTAACTGTTATTGTCAAAGTTCAGCTAGCTCTAGCGGTGATACTGATTTACACGGTGTTCAAGTAGGAACTTTAAACAACCCTTCTGGCTGTGGATCACTTGGTGGACCTGGAAGTATTGCTAATCAATATGAAAATTACACAGCACTTCCAGCTCCAATTTTGGTGCAAGGGTTTTCGGTTGCGTCATCTGTAAGTCCAGGGACTTGTGGTGGGAATTATAATTCCATGACAAAGGTGTTCATAGATTATGATCAGGATGGAACTTTCGCTGATCCAGCAGAGGTTGCATATGTAACATCTACACCAGTTGCTGGTCCTCATACAGAATACTTTAACATCGTTGTTCCTATGACTGCACTTGTCGGTATTACTGGAATGAGAGTTGTAACAAGAGAAACCACAAGTGCTTCGCTTGTTTCACCCTGTGGTAGTTACACTTGGGGTGGTACTGAAGATTATTTGGTTAATATTCAAGCTCCTTTAGTTGATGATGCTGGTATAAGTGAATTTGTTTCACCATTGTTGCCAACATGTAACTTCGGTGATTCTGTAAGAGTTGCAATTAAAAATAATGGTACAGATACATTGACATCAGCTACAATTAATTGGGCATTTAACGGCACGCCTCAAACACCAGTTTCTTGGACCGGAAGTTTACCAACTTTTGGAACAGATACGGTAACGTTAGGATTGGTAGCTTTGGCTTCAGGTAGTTCATTAGTTGCCTTCACGGTTTTACCAAATGGTGTTGTTGAAAACAGCGCTGGTGCATATAATGACACTTCTACGATTGCTAACTTGCTTTCAGGTTTGAATGGTAGCTATACTATTGGTGGTGTTACTCCTGATTTTGTTGATTTTGCTTCAGCAATTGCTGAGTTGGATACTTATGGAACATGTGGACCAGTTGTATTTGACGTTAGAGATGGTGTTTATACAGAGCAAATCACATTAAATGATGTCTCAAGTATGGATGCAGTAAATACTGTAACCTTCCGTTCTGAAAACGGAGATGCTTCTTTGGTAACTTTGACTCAAGCTGGTTCAGGTACTGCAGATAACTTTGTTATTAACATGAATGGCGGTGATTATTATATCATCGAGAACATGACGCTTGAAAACACAGGTACAACGTACTCTCGAGTATTGAATTTTGGTGCTGGATGTGATAGCAACCGTTTCGAAGGTTGTAACATGTTAGCTGTTAATGGTGGTAACACAGGAACAAACTCAGCTATGATCTATTCAAATAACACAAATGACAATGGTAACCACTTCATCAACAATACAATTCAAGGTGGTAGTTACGGAATGTACTGGTACGGTGGTGGAACTACTTCAGCTGAAGAAGGAACAGTTATCGAAGGAAACCACTTTAAGGACAATTACTACTATGGTATGCGTTTATACTACCAAGATGGGATTATCGTAAAAGATAACACAATTGATGGTGTTGCTGCTTACAATTTCCGTTATGCTATTTATGGTTCCTACTTAAACAAAGGACCTCAGATTATTGGAAACAATATTCATGGAACGGGAACAAGTGGCTTTGTTTATGGTATTTACTGGTTCAATGGAGGTGGTACACCTGCAATAACTGGATTAGTAGAAAACAATATGGTCTCTGTTGGTTATCCTGGTAGCACTAGTTCATGTTATGGTTTGTACATGTCGAATATTGGGTACATGGACGTTAACCATAATACTTTGTTGGTATCAGCAGGAGGTACTGCATCACGTGCATACTACCCAGCGAGTGGCGGTGGGAATAATGTTAAGAATAACATCTTTGCCAACTACACTGGTGGATACGCAATATACTTAGGTAATGCATTTGCAGTAGCTCAGTGTGATCACAATGTATTGTATTCTCCAGCGGGTAACATTGGTTACTACAATGGTATCCAACAAACAATGGCAGATTGGCAAAATGCTTCCGCATTTGATGCGAATAGTATAGATAACAATCCAATGTTCTTTAGTTCACAGGACTTACACGTTTGTAATGATACAATCGGTAACCAAGGAACACCAATTGCTTCTATCACAATGGATATCGATGGTCAAATGAGAAGTGCAACTACTCCAGATATGGGAGCAGATGAATTCTCTGGTTTGACAGGATCTTTCCTTGGACCTGATGCATTGGTTTGTGCAGGTGATAGCATTATGATTTCTGCAGGTTCTCCAACGGATACTATCCTTTGGTCAACTGGAGATACAACTGCTTTCATTTGGGTAACTACTCCAGGAACATACACGGTTTCTATTAACAGTGCTTGTGGATCAGGAACAGATGCAATCGTTGTGAATCAATCAGCTTTGAATTATTCCAACTACGTTGTAGCGAATGACTTGGTATTCTGTGAAGGTGATTCAGTATTGTTATACGGATCACAAATGGCTGATACTTATCAATGGTCAGGTGGTTCAACTGCAACAACTGATTCAGTTTATGCAACAACAGGAGGTGCCTACACATTGGCAATCACTGATGCTTGTGGTACAGGATCAGAGACGGTGAATCTTACGATGAACACAGCTCCAACTGCTGGATTTACTTCAACATCTAGTTATTTAACAGGTGTATTTAGTAACACTTCTTCAAGTGCAGGTACAACAACATACTTGTGGGACTTTGGTGATGGATCAACTTCAACGCAAGCGGACCCTAACCATGTGTATGGTTCAACAGGTGTTTACACTGTAACTTTGACTGTAACAAATGATTGTGGAACAAATGTGTTCACAGATACGATTACACTTTCAGTTGCTGGTTTAGAAGAAGTAGCTGATTTTGGAACAATCAATGTATATCCAAATCCTTCAACTGGAGAATTCCAATTGGAAATGGATGTAAACTATGCAATGAACCTTGATATCGTTGTAACCAACGCATTGGGGCAGAAATTGCTTGTTCGTTCATTGAATACAACAAATGGTGTACATACTGAAACAATTGACTTATCTACTGAAGCAGTAGGTGTTTATTACTTAAACATCTCTTCTGAAGGAAATACGTTGACAAATCGTATGATTATCAAGAAATAAAGATTCGTCTTTAAAATAGAAAACCGTGTCGGCTTTGCCGATACGGTTTTTTTATGTCCAAAAAATAATGGATTATCGAATCTTACGATCTGGATTATTCTTTATAAACGAACTCCAATTGTTGCCTTTGGTTTTGTTGTTTTCCCCAATACCTTTCGAATAATGATGACAAAGCGCTGCAGCCAAACCATCTGTAGCATCTAAATATTTTGGAATTTCCTCTAATTTAAGGATGTTTTGAAGCATGGCCGCAACTTGTTCTTTCGAAGAGGCTCCGTTGCCCGTGATAGCTTGTTTAATCCTTCTGGGGCTGTATTCTTCGTACGGCAAGTTGTATTTGATGGCAGTGGCAATAGCCACACCTTGCGCACGTCCCAGTTTTAGCATAGATTGTACATTCTTTCCGAAAAAAGGTGCTTCTAATGCCATCTCATCTGGTTTGAATTCTGCTATCAATCCATCCAGTCTTTCGAATATCCGTTTCAACTTGTCATTTTGCGTTGGCAATTTGTTCAGGTGAATAACGCCAAAATTAATCATCTTAATTTTTTTTCCCTGAATATGAATGAAACCGTAACCGAGAACAGTTGTGCCAGGGTCAATTCCAAGAATTATTTTATCTTCAACCATTCAATACGTTTGGAACTCAAAGCTATAAAAAAAGAAGGGATATTGTTCAAGATCGGACAAAGCCTTCTCTTGTTTGCCATTCTTTTAATTCTGTATTTTCAACTAAAAAAATTCAGATGGCAAGAGTTCAACTGGTCTTTACCGAACAATTACTTCGCTTTTATCACTGCACTTGTACTCGTTTTTTTTTTAAATTGGTACTTGGAGTTCAAGAAATAGAAAATTTCCACTCTGTCGATTGGAAATTTTAGTAAGAAGCAAATCAAAAATAGTTTTTCGCTGGAATGTTTTCTGGATTTCTCGCACCGAGCGCGCTTGGTAATTCTATTGGTAGAATGATGCCATTTTCAGCGACAGAACGACCAAAAGTAGTTTCGTACACTTTGTTTGGATTGTTGCCCTTTCTTTTCCAATTGAGTTATTATTCTTTTGCTTGGTATCAAACTATAATTGGAGATTGGGGCGCAACGATAGTCATGACTTTACTCAAAGGCGAACTCGGCGCTTTCACGGCGAAGAATTCTTGGAAAGGAAGAAAAATCTGATCAGCGAACAATCAGTTGTGTTTCGTCATGTAGAATATTTACTTTGCTTAAATCCATTTTCTTAAAAGTAAAATATTTCCCATTTGTATCTTGAAATCGATAATTGTTTTCGTCGTTTTTGTGGAATTGAATTATTTTCGTAGCACCGAAATCGTCCCTCAGTTTCAACTCGGTTTTGCCTTGTCCGATTATTTCAAAACTTTGTCTTTCTCCGGTTTTTGATTGTTCTATCCAATAGTTTTGCTGGTTGATGAAAATATAATCGAGAGTTTCGGATTGAATGGAAGTGTAAGCGCCTTGGAGGTTGTTGACTGTTTTCGAACTAGTATTCATTTGAACCAATAGGACAATTAAGGATGCGCCAAGTACCACTTTCAATATCGGTAAATAGACTTTTTTCTCCACAGGTTGATCGTCTTCTTCGCCAAAGCTCAAAAAGAATCGAAAGAGAAAAGTCAAGGTATTCCAATTCAAAGTGAGGAGAGTTCCCAATAAAATAAGCGAGAACAATTTTACACCGATATTAAACGAGAAATTGAGAATGACAATATAAATCGTAAACAAAAGCAAAGCGATTAAACCCATTCTTCGGGTTCGTTTGAACAATAAGAACAAAGCGGCAAATACTTCAATTCCTCCTGTTATCCAATTGAAAAGTCGGGACGTGCCCATGGTTGTCCAGAATAGAATGTCTTTATCTAAATTCCCCAATTCAGTAAACATCAGATTGCTTTCAGGAGATGGAAACTGTTGCATCATTAGTTTATCCAACCCATACTTTACGAAAATGATAAACACACAGGCCAAAAGAAAATAATGGAGAATTTCGAAAACACGAACTTTATAATCTCGGATGAATTTTCTAAAAATGATGAAGGACAGCATAGAAACAGCCAATAATATCGTGATGATGAGGAAGAATCCTCGGCTATCAGAGAAGATTAGAATTTCACGAACTGAAAACAATCCAAATACTGCGTTCCAAAAAGGGAGGAGAAAATTGTTTTTCCATTCCAGAATTGGCACTTGAAAAGGGCAAAACAGAAAAACAGTTGTCCACGTCCACAGAAAAAAAAGTGGTTCTACGCCTTTCTTCATTATCG
>DGBF01000043.1:496-927 GCA_002384725.1 Flavobacteriales bacterium UBA4011 | reverse complement strand
CCTTTCTTCATTATCGTAATTTGATCAGTCCGATGCCCAAAGAAGAGGCAAGGATTAAACTCAATAAAGTATATTTTCCAAACTTCGATTTTTTATCATTTTTTAAACCTAGATCTATTATTTGTTCTTTGGCATTTTCTTGTCGAATTTCTTTGGGTGACTTCGGGTTTCGTTCTCCAAAACCAACAAATTCAACATCTTTCATATCGTTGGCAAAGTAATAATCGGCATGTAATATTTTGCGCATGCTGTCGACCGTCAATTCAGATGAAAACAAAGGATGTCGGATAACTGTATCCGTTCCCGCTCGCCATTTTTCGGTTTCTTCTTGCTGGTAACTGTATTCATTGTAACAAGTTTCTTCCGTCACCATTGCGGCAAGTGTGTCATTTATAAAAATGACTTTTTTCAATTCAGAATTCCGAACCCAT
>DGBF01000043.1:0-184 GCA_002384725.1 Flavobacteriales bacterium UBA4011 | reverse complement strand
GTTTTGGTTTGTGAGAACGTGAGGGACGATATAAAAAGTCCGGTAAAAAGTATTATTTTTTTTATAGTCATGGAGGAATGATTTGTTTCTCTTTGGTACATCTTGCTTTTTAATCGGTTCAAAAAAATGTTAAATGAACAACCTCTGGCGGATAAATAACTAGCGTGCTCGTCAAAAGGACGGT
>DGBF01000015.1 GCA_002384725.1 Flavobacteriales bacterium UBA4011 | reverse complement strand
GTCGAGTCGGTATTGGAACAAGCCAAAAATGCGAAAGCTAATGGTTCATCTCGTTTGTGTATGGGCGCAGCGTGGCGTGAAGTGCGTGACAATAAGGATTTCGATTCTGTTGTGGAAATGGTGCAAGGTGTCAACGATTTAGACATGGAAGTGTGTTGTACACTTGGTATGTTGAACGAAGATCAAGCTAAACGTTTGAAAAACGCTGGACTTTTCGCCTATAATCACAACCTAGATTCGTCCAAAGAGTTTTATAAGGATGTTATTTCCACTCGTGAATATGAAAATAGATTGGAGACAATCGAAAATGCAAGAAAAGCAGGTATTTCGGTTTGTTCAGGTGGTATCATTGGAATGGGTGAAGCGATAGAAGATCGAGTTGGACTTTTGATGAGCTATATGGAAATGGAGAATCCGCCAGAGTCTATTCCGATTAATGCTTTGGTCGCGGTCGAAGGAACGCCTTTAGAAGATCAGAAACCGATCGAACAATGGGAAATGATTCGAATGGTAGCGACAACACGTGTTGCTTTTCCGGAGTCAGTTGTTCGATTGTCTGCTGGAAGAACGAAAATGTCAATGGAAGCGCAAGCGTTGTGTTTTATGGGCGGAGCAAGTTCTATTTTTGCTGGTGATAAATTATTGACTACGCCGAATCCGGATTTCAATGCTGATAAAGAGATGTTCGACATCCTAGGATTGATGCCAAAAGAAGCTTTTCAAGAAGGAGAAAAACCAGTAACGCATCCCGACGAGAAAATAATTGCTCGTAAACAAAAGGAAGCGGAAAGAGCGGCAGAATTGGCAGCAGCGAAAACTAAACCGAAGAATTCAGATTTCGTACCACGAAAGGTGAGTGTTACTAATTAAGAGATATGTCAGCTAAATGGCAAGATAAATTAAAGAAACGAGAAGAAGAGGGGACCATGCGTTCCCTTTTTCGATTGGAGAATAAATTGGATTTTTTCTCGAATGATTATCTTGGAATGTCTGCGCTAGAAATTAGTTTAAAGACGAAAGTAGGAAGTACCGGTTCGCGATTAATTTCAGGTAATTCCAAGGAAGCGGAAGAGTGCGAATCTTTTCTGGCCGATTGGTTCAAAACAGAAGCGGCACTTGTTTTCAATTCAGGTTACGATGCCAATCTTGGCTTTTTTAGTTCCGTTCCGCAAAAAGGCGATACGGTTTTGTATGACGAAAAAATTCATGCGAGTGTTCGAGATGGAGTTCGTTTGAGTTTTGCGAGTTCGTTTTCGTTTGGGCATAATAATACCGAAGATTTAAAGAAGAAAATTTTAAAAGCGGAAGGAACTGTTTTTGTTGTTGTTGAGTCTTTATATTCCATGGCCGGAGACATATCGCCTCTTGGAAATATTTTAGCAATTTGTAAATTGACGAACGCTAATCTTATTGTCGACGAAGCACATGCCTGTGGAGTTTTTGGCGAACATGGACGAGGATTAGTCGATTCTTTACCTGACTCTAGTTCGGTTTTTGCGCGAATCATCACTTTTGGAAAAGCTTACGGATATCACGGAGCTGCAGTGCTTTGTTCTAACCAAATAAAACAATTCTTGATCAATTTCGCACGATCATTTATTTATACGACGGCTCTTCCAAAGGAAAGTTATTCTCAAATTCAGGAAAGGGTAGGACACGATAGTATACCTCAACGTCAACGGCAGTTGCAAAGGAACATAAGTGAATTCAGATCTCAGTTTCCGGAAAATACCTTTGTTTCTGAAGTCAATTCGCCCATACAAGTTATGCGGATTGGTAATGTTGAAGAAACGAAACGAAATGAACAGGAATTCTTGAACAAAGGTTGGGCGGTGAAAGCGATTTTATCTCCAACTGTTGCAAAGGGGGAGGAGGGAATTCGATTTTGTATTCATTTTTAGAGGTTCCTTCGGACCATTCCATTACCGTCAATTATGGCTATTAAAATTTTCGATTGAGAATTAGAAAAATTCGTTAAGCCCATGTTGCTCGTTAGACAACTTTTTTTTATGGAATTACCGAAAAGTGCGTATTAATCGATTCTTTGTGAATTTCGAATCACGAATGGAACAAATTCTAAGAATCGGATCGCGAACTTTGGAGCGAATTGTATTACAATTAATTTCAAAAAAATGAATCTAACGCATCAAATTAATATGACCAGATTTTGTAAGTTTCTCATCCGTATTCAAATCATGCGCATATTTTACAACATAAGTATATAAGCCTTGCGGACAGATTTTGCCACCGTACGTTCCGTCCCAATGCGCGTCAATATCATCCGTAACATAAACCAATTCTCCCCAACGGTCGTAGATTTCCATATGGAAGAATTTGATATACGATCCAGTCGTTCTGAAATAGCGATTGTGCTCATCATTATTGGGTGTGAAAGCATTCGGAATGAAGAGCGTAACAAAACAATCTTCGGCTAATTCTACATTAATATCGTCGGTGTATACACAACCATTTATATCGTTTACAGTCAGCGTGTATATGCCGTCGGTGTTAATGGTTATACTCGGGAAATTAGAACCATTGCTCCATTGATAGAAACTAAAAACATCGTTTGCAAACAAAGCAATTGGCTCTTGTGGACAAACAATCGTATCCGGACCGAGTGATAAAGTGAAAGCAGGATAGAAATCGACAAAGACACTTGCTGTGTTCATACAACCATTAGCATCCGTGCCTGTAACCGCATATAAAGCTGCATCTGCTGGTATGAAAGTCACACCATTGGTAACAGCATTATCCCAAATATACGATTGTCCACCACCTCCATTCAAGGTCAATGGATCGCCTTCACAAACACCAAGTGAACTCGCATTGGCTGTAACGTTCGGTAAATTATTCACCACCACTTGAACACTTGCCGTATCAACACATCCAAAACCATTTGTCCCCGTTACGAAATACGTATTCGTTAACGTTGGATTGAAAGCCACGTTGTCAGTAACTCCGTTGTTCCAAACATATGTGTTGGCACCATTTCCGTTTAAAGTAACCGGATCTCCGATGCAAAGCTCTGTTGTGGATGCTGTAATTGTAACATCTGGATTCGGGTTGACTGTGATACTAATCGTCGTCGTATCTATACATCCATTTACATCTGTTCCGATCAATTCATACGTCGTCGTCGCCAAAGGAATTGCCCAATCGCCGTCCATTACTCCATTGTCCCAAACATACGTATTGGCACCAGAACCGGTCAATTGTGTTGAATCGCCTTCGCATAAAATAAGGCTCGTCGCATTCGCAACAACAGCTGGTAAAGCATTTAAGACAAAGGTAATTGTATCCGTGTTTTCGCAATTGTTAGCGTCACTGCCCGTCACTGTATACAAAAGGGTGGTGGATGGAAAGAAGTAGGTATTATCGACAACACCGTTATCCCATGCATAAGTTACTGCTCCACTTCCAAATAAGGCAGTAGAATCATTCAAACAAATTGGATTGTCCGTCACATTCGCTAGAACAATCGGTAATTGGTTTACTGTAATTAAAATACTCGCTGTATCTGCGCAAGATCCGACAGAACCCGTTACGGTGTATGTAGTTGTAACCGCTGGCGAAATGTAGGCGTTATCAATAGCTCCATTGTTCCAAACATACGTTGTCGCTCCAGTTCCATTCAATAAAACAGAATCTCCAAAACACATCATGTTGGTGTCTGCCGTTGCTCCAACAATAGGATTAGTCGTTACGTTGATTGTCACTGTATTTGAATCTACACAACCGTTTATGTCAGTGCCGGTCACCTGATACGTTGTATTGACAATTGGTGAAACCCAGCTGCCATTAGTAACTCCGTTGTCCCAAACGTATGTTAAAGTACCTCCACCGGTTAATTGAGTAGAATCGCCCAAACATATTGGATTTTGACTAGTATTTGCCATAATAATGGGTAATGGATTGACCAAAATTGTCACAGAATAAGGTGAACTTCCACCGCAACAATTCATAAAATTACTTTGATTTAAAACAGTATATGTCGCTGTTACCGTTGGTGCAACATAAAAAGTGTATCCATTAGAAATATTGGTTAACGTGTAGGTTGTCGTCCCATCAGAATATTGAACATTCGTCGGCCCAGGAATATTCATGTTGACTGTAATTTGTGAAGAATCGCCAACACAAATTGTATCGTTTTGTGAAAAAGTAATGTCGGTCGTGTTGTACCCCAAAGTCAAATATCGCGTTGAATTATTTGGAACTTGTAAATTGGAAATTCCAGTAACAGTTACAATACCATTGGCATATGAAATAGTGATAGGACCACTAGCATTTGTTACAGCTGTTGCATTCGTGAAATCACCATCGCCATCAACTAAGAGTGTCAAATTTGCTGCAACTACAGGACCGACGGTTGAACCGACTAACTGACAAGTATCTATTTTGACATCCCAATTGAAGGTTTGTCCGAAATTGGTATTTGTGACTTTCCATTCTTTTGCAATTCGACTGCTCACAGTTTCAGGAGATTCAGCATTAGAGGCTAAAGTACCACATGCTGCATCCGTATTTTGTCCCATTAGAACATAGGAAATGTTGGTATTGATTGTCGCGGCATTTGAAACATTATTCGCAGACAAAGCGCCTATATACAAGCGATAATTATCATCAAAAGCATGCGATTGTTTTTGCATAAGGGCCTGATTATCATCACGACCAATTCCTATTACATTGTTATGATATGCCGGAGTTACACTAGCATCCCAAAGCACCGCATCCGTTGTAGAAGTATAATCTCCCTGGACTCCGCCACCTGCGGCATCTAAAGTCACACCGTACTTTATGGACAAATAGGAGTGAACACGTCTCATTTGAGCAGCTGTTAAACTGGTATTGTAAAAAATGTATTCGTGTATATAACCATTGTAAGGCGAATTTGTATTACCTGGAAAAACTCCCATGTATATTCCTGTGGGACCAGAGGATTGCGACGTAGGATTTGTTGTTGTCAATAAGTCATTATCGAAAACATTCAAAGAGGCAGCTGTACTTCTATTTCCTCGCAGAGAAATCACAGTCGGCAAATTACTTTCTGTCCAATCTCTATTCGCATTCGTACTGTTGGATGGTGATATACCTATGGCCATTCGCCCAACGGCACCTAAATTTCTATATTGGATTGCATTTGGAGAATTATTCCAAAGCATCATGTGATTGTTTGTCAAACCGCCTCCTGGGAAATAATACGCGCAGAAAAAAGTACCATTATTCGCAGCACCAGAGTTGTTCTGCATGAAATTCAAACTCGACGTATTGGTGAGTGCTTGAAGTGCCGCTAGCGTATTCCCGTTAAAAAATAAGGTTGTATTGTAATTCGAAACGTTTCCTGCTGGAGTATTTGTTGCTTGAGGATAAGGCGCCGTTGCATCAGTTACCGTAACAGGCCCTATTGTCGAAAGTGTTGTTGTCCAGGCCGTCACATTTCCCAAAGGCAATGCATCTGGTTTGAACCATCCAGTAAGGTTTCCTACTCCAATATTTCCTGGGTTTTGTCCGAAGGATAGTATTGGAACTAACCCAATTATTAATAGAATTCGAGTAAATAAATTTGTCATATTTGAACGATTATACTTCAAGAGTCATAAAATTACGGAAACTCCTCGAAATTAGAACGTAGAAATCGGCGTTGGGTTTGCTTTATGACCGAATAAAAACCTCAATGTTTAGTAATTCACAAAATAACAGCACAAATCAAACTTTATAGCAACTCCCAGACACTTCGATAAGCATTTTCCTTCTCCACATAATCCAAAAAAGAAGAGTAGAATGGATCATTTCCTAGAGTTGCAGAGTCACCAATAATGATTAATCGCTCCTGGGCTCTCGTCATCGCTACATTCATTCTCCTATAATCGGACAAAAAACCTATGTTTTGATCTAGATTGCTTCGAACCAATGAAATAATAATTACTTCTTTTTCTTGTCCTTGGTAACTATCGATAGTTGAACAACTAATGGATTTGTCCAAAACTTCCTTTAGTCTTGCAACTTGTCCAGAATAAGGTGAAATAACTGTGATTTTATGGACAGGAATTTTTTCTTGCTCGATGATTTTTAAAACAGCTTCAGCTTCGCCATCATTTTTCAAACTAATTCCTTCATCGCCTCTTTGTTCTTCATATCCGGCGCCTGCTGTGTCGTAAAAAAGTATGGCGTTTTCTTGTTTTTCTTTGAACGATTCCAATCTGTTTTCGTAAAAATAGCGACTTGAAAAATCGGCAATATTCTTGGGCATTCGGTATTGAAGTGGTAGAAAGTAAATTGGGAATCCAGCAGGAAGAAAACGTTCGAGGGTAGAAATATTCAACCCTAATTTGCTTGCTTCGTCGGAAAGAATGGTTGGCGGAAGTTGATACGGATCGCCTGCCAAAACAATTTTATTGGCAAAAGGGAAAAGTGCCCAAGCCAATGGTTCTAGACATTGTGCAGCTTCGTCAATAATCAAAACATCGAAGGAATTATAATCATATGTTTGGTCTACAATTGCCACAGGAGTGCCGACGATCACTTGAGCTTTCTCGTGCCACACTAGCTCTGTGTCTCGCTTAAGTGTTTTAATATCCTTTCGAATGTTGTTCACTTCTTTGAATAACAAAGATCGTTGTTCTCGTTCTGCCTTCCCGAAATTGCGTTTGTATTGAAGTGCCATTTTCCGCAATTGTTCCGAACGAATTTTAAGCTTTTTGAGCGTTTTCAATTCTGAACTACCCGACCATTTTCCTTCGGGCGTTAAAGGCATCAATTCATCACGAACTTTTACCGAATTTCCGATACGGAGTGCATCAATTTCTTCGGGTAAGCAGCTCGCTAAATGATCGACTGCGGCATTGCTTGGAGCGGAAACTAAAACTCGTTTTCCTTTGGCGGTCCATTGGCGAATGGCTTCAATTAATGTCGTTGTTTTTCCTGTTCCTGGCGGACCGTGGACTAAGGCAACCTCTGGATTCAAAAGCATGTTTTTTACCGCTTCTTTTTGGCCGGCATTCAAGTTTTCGTTGAACCAAGAAGCAATAAAAATGGGTTCAGATGTTTCTTTGGGTTTGATATATTCGGCACCCAATTCTTTCGCCATTTCGAGCGCTTTCCGCATGATGCTGATCGTTCGAATATCTGGCGCTAGTTTAATTCCTGCATCACCATCTTCTAGCCAATCGGGAAAATCAGGAGCAAACAAACGTATTTCGCCTTTCTTTCCTTCAAATTGAAGCAAAACTCCCTTAATACTTTCTTCTCCTTGACAAAATAATTCTATAGGTGAAGATCCTCGAAAGCCATTACCATCGAATGGGAAAGGATAGTGGAAGCTGACTTCAGGATAATCGGCAAAACCAAAACTTTTTCGGTTGATTTTTATGGGATGCATCGCCAGTCCTAATCGCTTGAGTTCTTTTAAAGATTGACCATTCTCAAGTGAATATCTGGATTTCTCTTCTTTTTCTTCTTCGTTTAAAGCAAGTAATAATTTAGGGAAATACTTCGTCGTGTCTAACATCGGGGTGAAAATAACAAATATGAAGTAAGAAATAAGAAATATGAAGTGTGGGATTTCTGACTTCTAACTTCAGATTTCTCATTTTGAACGAAAAAAAGACTTTATCCACAAACTAGCTATATAGTTGAAGAAGGCGAACGAAACAGAATATTGCTTAGAGCTATTATACGAAACTTCATATTTGAATGACTTTGATTTCTATAGACTTCAAGTTAGACTAAAAGAAATTTTAAGAATTTTAATTTCAATAATTCGTAGCTCAAAATCAAATTTATTGTCTAACGGAAAAATTGTTAATTGTCAATTGTCCATTATTAAGAAACAGTATCCTCCACATCCTCTTCCGTAGAATCTGTCCATCGTTCGACGCGCTGCACACCTTCTACCATTTCAAATTTGGACATCAATTCACGCAAGTGTTTCGTATCGTACACAAGTACTTTCAATTTTCCTTCGAAAATTCCGTCGTCGGTTTCAAATGAAATGGATTTCATGTTAACGTTCAATTGATTCGATACAATTTCTGTCAATTTGTTCACCAATCCAACGCTATCAAATCCCCTCAATCGCAAAACGGAAACGCGTTCCGTTAATTTCTCACCTTTCCATCTCGCTTTTATGCATCGATAAGCCATTTTCGACTGCATGTTTTCCGCATTTGGACAGTTGTTTCGGTGAATTTTTATTCCATCATTTATCGTTAGAAAACCAAAAACACGGTCGCCCGGAATTGGGTTGCAACATTTGGACAAAGTATAATCAAAATCACCAAAATTGTCACCGATGACAAGGGTATCTTTTTTTAGATTAACTGGCTCCAAAGGTTGTCCATTGATTTTCTTTTTCTTCGGCGGAATTTTAATCATCTTTATGGGAATCAGAATCCCATTTTCACTTTCAATTTCACGTAATTTCGATAGGTCGATTTTACCTTTTGCAATCTTTACATATAGTTCCGTTGCCGTATTTTGATTGTAAAATCGTTCTACAACGGTAATGTTTTTCGTATTCCAGCGTAGATTATGTTGTTTGAATTTACGTTCAAGAATCTCTTTTCCGTCTTGTGCAATTATTTTGCGCTCGTCGTTCAAGGAAGAACGAATTTTCTGCTTTGCTCTCGCCGTGGTGACGAAGCGCAACCAATCATCATTCGGTCTCTGTTTCGATGAAGTGATAATTTCCAATTGATCGCCACTCTGTAATTCATGCGAAAGAGGAACCAATCGATTGTTCACTTTTGCGCCGATGCATCGATCGCCAATGTCGGTATGTATATCGTAGGCAAAATCGAGAATAGTAGAACCAACGGGTAGAACACGCAATTCGCCTTTCGGAGTAAAGACATAAATTTCTTCTGCGAAGAGGTTGAGTTTAAATTCATCCACAAAGTCCAAGGCATTTCCATTGGGACTTTCGATGAGGTCTCTTATTTCGGCAATCCAACGATCAAACTTGCTCTCGTTATTGTTGTTCTCTTTGTATTTGTAGTGCGCTGCCAAACCTTTCTCCGCCACTTCATCCATTCGTCGGGAACGAATTTGAACTTCCACCCATTTGCCCGATTCAGACATTACGGTGGTGTGCAAAGATTCGTAACCATTTGCGCGGGGTGTAGAAATCCAATCACGCAGACGGTCTGGGCTCGGTTGATAAAAATCGGTAACAATAGAATACAGACGCCAACAATCGGATTTCTCTAGGTGTGGTTCAGAATCTACTATAATTCGAATGGCAAACAAATCAAAAACCTCTTCAAATGGTACTTCTTTCGACGTCATTTTTCGCCAAATGGAAGAAATTGATTTTGTTCTTGCTTTGATTTCAAATTTATAACCCTGAGCCGTAAGTGCTTCTTTTATTGGTGCTGTAAATCGGCGTATGAATCGATTTCGGACATCTTTTGTCGATTTTAGACTGTTTTCAATTTGCTTGTAAACATCTGGTTCCGTGCAGCGAAGCGATAAATCTTCCAATTCACTTTTGATGGAATACAATCCCAAACGATGGGCGAGAGGTGCATATAAAAATCGTGTTTCAGAGGTAATCTTCAATTGTTTATCCGGCGCCATACTCGAAAGTGTTCGCATGTTGTGCAAGCGATCGGCCAGTTTAATGAGAACAACACGAATATCATCCGAAATGGTCAAAATCATCTTGCGGAAATTCTCCGCTTGGATGGACGCATTTTCGTCAAAAACCTCTGGAATCTTCGTCAATCCATCGATAATCATTCGGACTTTTGTTCCAAATAAATCTTCGACATCCTCTAGGGTAATATGCGTGTCTTCAACAGTATCGTGAAGCAAAGCGCAAATAATTGCCGTGGCCCCTAATCCAATTTCTTCAGAACAAATTCGGGCAACAGTAATAGGATGATAAATATACGGTTCGCCAGATTTACGGCGCATATCTTTATGGGCGTCAAGGGCAACATCAAAAGCTTTTCTTATTTTTTTTGTGTCTTCTTTGGTCCGAGTGTTACTTGAACGCAACAAGCCACGAAAAGCATTTAATATTTCTTTCCGTTCTTGATCAAAATCAATATTGAATTCGTGTGCCTTATCAGCCATGTTTATTTTATTAATTAGCGGGCAAAACTTTCGCTTTCACTTCACCAAATCCGATTCTTACTCCATCTTTTTCAGCATAGCCTCTCATAATTACGGTGTCCATATCGTTGATGAATTTTCTTTCCGTACCATCTTTCATTGGGATTGTTTTAGTTCCCTTCCACGACAATTCGAGCATTGACCCGAACTCACTTTCTTTGGGTCCTGAAATAGTTCCAGATCCCATACAATCGCCTGATCGTATGTTACAACCATTCACCGTATGATGAGCCAATTGCTGATTCATATTCCAATACATGTATTTGTAGTTGGAATTTGACACGACAGTTTCCTCACTTCCTTCCGGCTGAATGGCTACTTCTAAATTGATATCGACATGCTTGTTTCCTGAATATTCTAAATAAGGTAAAACTTTTGGATTTTGGATAGGGCCGGACGTTCTAAAGGGTTCCAATGCATCCAAAGTGACTATCCAACACGATACGTGAGATGCGAAGTTTTTTCCCAAGAATGGACCCAAGGGAACATATTCCCAACCTTGTATATCTCTTGCGCTCCAGTCATTTAACAAGGTCATCCCAAAGATATATTCGTCCGCCTCTTCTGTTGTAATGCTTTCACCCAACGGTTTTCCATCGTAGGTAAAGAAGGCTGTCTCTAATTCAAAATCCAATAAATTACTTTCTCCATATACGGGAACATCAGCAGTGGGTGGTTTTTTTTGCCCTTTTGGTCTATGAAAATCTATTCCTGAAGGTAAAATAGAACTAGATCTTCCATGATAGCCTACAGGAATGTGTTTCCAGTTGGGCATCAATGCGTTTTCTGGATCACGGAACAAACAACCAACGTTAAACGCATGTTGTTCGCTCGAATAAAAATCGGTATAATCACCAATTTGAACTGGTAGCAACATTTCTACTTGGTCGGCAGGAATTAAAACTTGATCGACATGATGTTGGTTGTTTTGCAAATCTTTATGGATTGTATCCAATAATTTAGAAATACGATTGCGT
>DGBF01000152.1 GCA_002384725.1 Flavobacteriales bacterium UBA4011 | reverse complement strand
CGCGTTTAAGTCGGATTCGTTAATGACAAAAAATAAGGATGCAGACCAAGATTTTCAAACAGACCCGAAACGGTCTTCTGCATGGAATACTTTAGTTGATATCCTTAGCGTAAATTCAAATATTTACGTTGACTTAAAGTATGCCTCAAGCGATAACTTCATGAAAATGGTCTTGTACGATACTATCCGAAGAGCCTATTTACAAAAAGATGTGGCCGAAAGATTGGGGAAATGTCAGGAGTATTTGTCGACTTTGAATAAAGATTATCATTTACTCGTATACGATGGCGTGAGACCGGTGAGTGTGCAATGGAAGATGTGGCTAGCCTTAGATAGTATTCCGGTAAATCAAAGAGTCAATTTTGTTAGCAATCCTGTGAACGGAAGTATACACAATTATGGAGCGGCCGTTGATCTTACTATTTGTGATGGGAAAGGAAAGCCCTTAGATATGGGAGCTGGTTATGATGACATCCGTAAAATCGCCTATCCAAAATACGAAAGTCAATTTTTAAAGTATGGGGAATTGACAGAAGCGCAAGTCGCAAATCGAAAAATGTTGCGAAAGGTAATGACGAGTCAAAACTTTCGCAACATTCAAACTGAGTGGTGGCATTTCAATGCTTGTTCTAGGAACGAAGCGAAAGCCAAATATGTTCAATTAAAATAAGCTAACTTTTATCGAAGAATGATAACGTGTCTTGTATACGTTTTCACGTCATCTAAATTTTTCGCTTTCAATCGGATTTACCATATATAAGTTCCATCCCAACCGACTAGGCGATCTCTTGTTTCGTAGACCATTTCACCCCATCTGTTGTAAATCTACATTTCAAATAAATTCGTTCGTTAACCTAAGACGATAGCTCGGAACTCATTGTTGTGCTCATTATCATTTGGTGTAAATGCATTCGGTACGTAAATACTGAATTCTTCATCCAATGGAATGATATCACAATACGTCGATTCACAAACATACCCTGCGTAAACATCAGATACTGTCAAACAGATATTGAATATTGCATTACCAGCAAGAAAGTTAGAAATCAGCTGAGAAACAATTAGGTCCACTATTTATTTGGTAACGCACCGTAATTTGATTTGGGGAAACAGGTGCTGCAGAATAATTACGTACTATAACGTTTATTGCCTTGGTCGGGCTACCTACATTACAACCAATGGAAGGAGAAATAATAGACGAAATACCAGCGTCCTACTGCCCAAAAACATGGAGAAAGGAAAAAAGGCTTAGCAATATTATGCAGACACTTCTGGTCAAAGGGTCAATTGGTTTAGTATGCCAAATCGGCAAGGAATTGGAGATTAGTAATTCAACATTCGTGCAAAGATTTAAGTTTCATTTCTTTGTACCAACAAGCAATCAACGCAAATATGTTGAGAATCAAATTACTACCCAACTTTTTTTTCAGGAGTAATGCACTCGTTTGTATTATACGAGTGATTATCTCAAAAGGTTTCCTTTTTGAAATGTTAAATTTTAAGCTTAATTTTTATTCAATTCTTCTTGAAATAATTCAAAGATTCTTCTATATTCATCTGCCCAAGAATACCATTTCACAAAGCCATGAGCTTCAATAGGATAGATGGCGATATTCCAATCCTTTTTTTCAAGTTCAATAAAACGTTGACTAAGACGGACAACATCTTGAAATTGAACATTATCATCTACCATTCCATGGAGCATGAGAAGTGGTTTCTCCAGATTTTCAGCAAAATTAATCGGCGAAGATCGCCAATAAGCCAATGAATCCGTATCAGGATAATTCAAAATATTACTCGTGTATTCGTGATTGTAATGCATCCAATCTGTAACCGATCGAAGGGCAGCTCCACAAGCAAATTCTTGGGGTCGGTTTAGAAGGGCCATAAGGGTGATAAATCCACCGTAAGATCCACCGTAAATCCCAACTCTATTTCCGTCAATTCCGAGGCTGTCCACAAGGAGGTTTTTCCCCGTTATTTGATCTTCTAAATCCCAACTTCCCATGTGTCGGTAAATGGCTGTTCTATGATCGCGACCATAACCTTCGCTTGCCCGAAAATCGATATCCAAAACGGTATACCCATTGTCCGCTAAAAGATTGTGAAACATAAATTCTCGGTAGTATGAACTCCAGTAATTGTGTGCGTTTTGGAGGTATCCGGCGCCGTGAACAAAGATGACGGCCGCTCCAGTTTTGACCTCTTTTTTAGGTTCGTATAATCGCGCGTAAATCTTCTTTTTATCCTCTCCTAAAAAAGTGATCACTTCTGGATTTCTCCAGTTATATTTTTGAAATTCTTGTGATTGTGAAAAGGTGATTTGAGCTAATTTTTCTGGCGATTTATTCCCTGAAATATACAACTCAGGTGGAGCGTTTTTTGAAGAATAAATCACCGCCAGATCACGTTCATTGGGTGATAATGAAACGTCATAATTACCATCCTCTGTTAAAAAGCTTTTCCATGACTTTTTTATAGGATCAAACACATAAAATTCGCGATTTCCAGGATGAATTTTATTGGCTGTTAAATAAAAGGTTTTTC
>DGBF01000126.1:4108-4417 GCA_002384725.1 Flavobacteriales bacterium UBA4011 | reverse complement strand
GGATTCTTTGATAATCACAGGAAACCCGTCGACAATGGGAATGACAAATTATTCAGTTTTCGGCTCTGGAGGGTTTTGTCCAGATGCAACTTTGAACGGCTCTGTAAGTGTTTTCGATCCCCAAATTGCACTCGTTTCGCCAGCCGTAACGGATACCCAGACTGTTTGCGTCAATTCTGGCATCGTTCAGATTGTTTATGTATTTAGTGGTGGAGCCACGGGAGCGAATGTTGTCAATTTACCAGGAGGTGTAATCTATTCGGTTCAGAATGATTCATTGTTTATCACGGGAACGGCAACCACTCTTGG
>DGBF01000126.1:446-3887 GCA_002384725.1 Flavobacteriales bacterium UBA4011 | reverse complement strand
GCAATGCTGATACTGTATTTGGATTGATTAATGTTCAGTCATCCGCAGGCCTATCTTTGGTTTCTGCCATAGGAACGAATGTTCAAACCGTCAATCAAAATTCGGCCATTTTGACCATTGTTTATTTATTGTCAGGAACAGCGAATAGCCCTGTCGTGACGGGGTTGCCTGCAGGGGTGACAACCAATGTATCTGGTGATTCCGTAATTATTACCGGAAGTCCATCAAATGCAGGAGCCTTTCCGTATTCGATAACAGCTACAAGTGGCGTTTGCCCAATAAATTCGTTGGTTGGGAATATTACAGTTTTGCAAGATACCGTCATAGTAGTTCAGCCGCCATTGGACTCTTTAGAGTTGTTTATTCCAAATTTATTCACCCCAAATGCGGATGGTTATAACGATACATGGGTTATTAATGACTTGGACCAATATGATGATGTATATGTAATGATCATTAATCGAGAAGGACAAATTGTATTTGAAGATTTTGATTATCAAAACACTTGGGATGGAACTTTTAACGGGGATCCTTTGCCAGAGGCGACTTACTATTATTTAATGGATCTCGATGCTGGAGAAAAGATCTACAAAGGGGCGGTTAGCATTTTAAGAAACGAATGATGATGCACATGATGAAAGTTATTAGAATCAGTTTTTTAGTAGGATTATTGGTGTGTGCTCATGAAGTTTATAGTCAGCAATTGTCTTTAAGTAGTCAATACCATCAAAACATGTTAACCTTGAATCCTGCCTATTCTGGTTTCGAGGAATCAACAAAAATTGTAGCTTCACATAGAAGTATGTTGACTGGTTTACAAGGGGCACCGCAAAGCAGCTACGTTTCTGTGGAAGGCCAAGGGGCTCAAGGAAAAATGGGATTGTCATTTATAGCTTTTCAGGACCGCACAGATATTTTTGCTTTGACCAGTGGGATGGTCAATTATGTGTACAAAGCAAAACTGGGTGAAGAGTCTTCGTTGAATTTTGGGTTAGGTGCTGGGGTTAAAAACTACTCCATCGATTTAGACAATGCGAAAGTGAACAACACAATGGACCCGGTTTTATTCGGAAGCTTGCGACAAAACCAAATTGCTTTCAATGTGGAGGCTGGTGTAGTTTTACATGCGAAGTTTTTAGAATTGGGCGCAGCCATTCCTCAACTTTTGGCCAATGACCCAAAGTTCGTTGCAAATAACGGTGACATATTAAACATGAATGCAGTCAGACATATTCGTGGTTCTATCAAATTGAATTTTAACTTGAATGAGAAAAAAACGGTTGTTGCTTATCCTTTACTTGTCGTTCGATATGTAAAAGGAGCACCTATCCAATGGGATGCCAATGCAGTTTTAGACATTAAAAAATACGGCTGGATTGGTGTGACATACCACAGCAACTATGCAGTTTCCGTCAGTGCCGGACTTCGTCACAAAGGATTTGGGGTTGGTTATGCACATGATTTCTCGATGGGGAGAGTCAATGACTTCTCCAAAAAATCTTCTGAATTGATACTTTCATACCAATTTGGGAATAAAGCGGTTGACAAGGAGTGGAAAGAAAAAATGGAAAGAGATTTAAAAACCATAGGAAACCATAATATAGCGCAAGAAGAAGCGATAGAAGAATTAGAAGAAACCCAAGAGGAAAAGGAAGTTAAGATTAATGAACTTGAAGAAAAAGTAAAAGAATTGGAAGGAAAAGTAGAGGAACAAAACGAGCTTTTGAAATCTGGCGCATATAACACTGGAGGTAATAATTCAGGCACAGGAAATGCCCCAACGAATGGCACGGATAATTCAAGTTCAGCAACAGCATCAACAACAGGACCAATGCGAAAAGCTAAAGCAATTCACTTTACGGATGAAGCAGGGAAGCAGGCCAGCAAAGGATATTATGTGGTAATTGGCTCTTTTGCATCTAAAAATAATGCTCAAAAATGGAAAAAGAAAAGCGAAGCAAATGGCGACTATAATACGAAAATTTTGTACGATTCTCAATTGAAAATGAATCAAGTAGTCGTTTTCTATACTGACCAACAAGATTCGGCAATGACGGAAAGATTAAAAAGGAGTAGTACACAAAAGGTTTGGGTATTAAATTTGGAGTAAATGAGGCTAAAAGATTGCTAATTAGCTAATTAAGTAGGCGGCTACCCAAAAGTGAGTAGTTATAAAGAATATTTTTTTCACAAAATGAGAAACCAAATGAAACTTTATTAGCGAACTGAACGTATTACAAGAGAATTTATATAAATTATTCATCATGGTCTTAAGATTTTTACTGTTTACTTTCCTTTGCTTGTCTGGTTCATTATCATTTGGACAAAGCGCAGATTTCTTTGGTTCTCCCACCACTATTTGTGTTGGCGGATCGGTCCAGTTTACCGATTTATCGGTTGGAGCCTCCACTTATTCTTGGACTTTTGTTGATGGCGGAGCAGGTCAAACTTCGATTTTGACTAACCCGATTATTACTTACAATAATCCTGGAACTTACGATGTCGTTCTTACGATTGCGAATGGTCTCATCAGCGATACCGAAACGAAAGTAGGTTACATTACAGTGTTGGCCTCTGCTTCTGCGAATTTAACTTCTGCGGCGGGTACAAACAATCAAACGGTGTGTAGTGGAACACCGTTAAACAATATTACTTACGACATTTCTGGTGCAACGTCAGTAAATTTTTCGTCCGTCCCGCCACTCCCTTCAGGGGTTACAGCTTTATTTGCCCCCGCTTCAAGCGGCGGAATGGTGACTTATTCTGGAACACCGACCACGCCAGGAACTTTCCCATATTCATTTACAACATCAGGAGCCAACTGTGCCCCAATTACTGTCAACGGAACTATAACCGTAGCTGGCAGCCCAACATTAAGTTTAACATCAGGATCAACAAATCAAACTGTTTGTGTAAATACACCAATTTCTAATATTGTGTACTCAATTGGAGGTACTGCTACTGGAGCAATAGTTTCTGGATTACCAATTGGTGTAAATGGTTCATTTTCTGGAGGGTCATTGACAATCAGTGGTACACCCACCTTTCCATCAGGGCCTTTCACATACACTGTTTCAACAACAGGAGGTCCTTGTACACCGGTTACCTTGTCAGGAGTAATAAATGTTGATTCAGGCATACAATTGGCTTCGGGTCTCAATAATCAAACCGTCTGCAATAATACACCGATAACAAATATTGTTTATTCTACGGGCATTTCTGCAACAGGTGCTAGTGTGTCAAATTTACCACCAGGCATTACGGGGGTATATTCAGGCAACACATTTACTATTTCTGGAACACCGACCGTTTCAGGGGTGTTTATTTATACCGTAACTACCTTGGGGGGAACTTGTCCCAATGACAGTGCTTTAGGAACAATTACAGTAAATTCAGCGCCAACTTTAACTTTGGACGTAGTAGGAACAGACAACCAATTAC
>DGBF01000126.1:0-202 GCA_002384725.1 Flavobacteriales bacterium UBA4011 | reverse complement strand
GATATTACCTATACGGTTGGTGGCAGTGCAACGGGTGCTGTTGTTGTCGGATTACCACTTGGTATAACAGGGTCTTTTACACCGAACGTATTCACAATTACTGGTACGGCATCTGCTCCGGGAGTTTACAATTATACAGTGTACACAACAGGTTCAGCGTGTGGAGTGGACTCACTATCGGGCGCTATTACCGTGGAACAAG
>DGBF01000091.1:444-2827 GCA_002384725.1 Flavobacteriales bacterium UBA4011 | reverse complement strand
ACTCAACCATAATTATGACGATTGGTAAACCAATTTCTTCCAGTGATTTACCAGACACTAACGATAGAAAACAAGCCGAATTTGTGAAACAACGATTGTACGAATTGGAGAAAAAATAAAATGGACGAACAAAAAATTATTGATCCGATTGATCGAGAAATTCTGAAAAAGGAATTGAATGCTGATCGATTTCTTCGTACAACCCGAAAAGGTGAAAACGAAATCTATTGCGTAAACATTCACAATTCACCGAATGTAATTCAAGAAATAGGCCGCTTGCGCGAGGTTACTTTTCGTCATGCTGGCGGAGGTACGGGAAAATCCGTGGATCTCGATCATTTTGACACAGATGAAATTTGCTATGACCAATTGATTGTTTGGTCGCCGGAAGATGAAGAAATTGTCGGTGGATATCGTTTTATAGAGTGCGCGGATGCCTTGAAAGACTTGCCTGAACAAATTCATCTTTCAACGGCACATTATTTCCGTTTTTCTGAAAAATTTATTACTGATTATCTTCCTCATACGATCGAATTAGGACGCTCATGGGTGCAACCGAATTTTCAACCTTCGGTCAATCCCCGTAAAGGACTTTTTGCTTTGGACAATATTTGGGACGGACTTGGAGCGATTGTAAGAACGGGCAGTCATCTTAAGTATTTCTTTGGAAAAGTAACCATGTATCCTAAATATAATCAAGAATGTCGGAATATTCTATTGTATTTCATGCATTTGTATTTCCCAGATAAAGAGGAATTGATGCGACCCTATCAACCTCTTTTGATTGCACATGCTCAAATGAGTTACACGCAATTATTTTCTGGCGAAGACTTTAAAGAAGATTTTAAAATCTTGAACAGCTATTTAAGAGAACGAGGCGAGTTTGTTCCACCATTGGTGAATATCTACATGAATCTTTCTCCAACAATGAAAACTTTCGGCACTGCGGTTAATCCGGATTTTGGAAATGTAGAAGAAACTGGAATACTGGTGACTTTTGACGATATTTACGATGAAAAGAAAGAAAGACATGTCAATTACTAAGTTTTTATTCATTTTTTTCATCGTTTTTGGAATTCAGGCGCAAGCACAAGATTCATATCAAGTTGCTTTTTTGAAATACAACGGCGGCGGCGATTACTACGCCAACCCAACTTCTTTGCCCAACTTGGTTATCTTTTGCAATTCAAACCTAGGGACGAAAATAGCGAAGAGTGTTCCATACGTAGATGTTGCCTCGGCAGATTTGTTCCTCTACCCTTTTGTTCACATGACGGGGCACGGGAATGTTGTTTTTTCTCAAGCTGAAGCGGACAACCTACGAACGTATTTGTACTCTGGTGGATTTCTGCACATCGACGACAATTACGGCATGGATGAATTCATTCGCGTTGAAATCAAAAAACTTTTCCCAAACAAGGAGTTGATCGAATTACCACCCAATCATCCTATTTTTCATCAGAAATATGATTTTAATGGTTTACCAAAAATTCACGAGCACGACGACAAACGAGCACAAGCTTTCGCCATTATTGAAAATGGACGTGTGATTTGTTTGTATACCTATGAAGCCGATTTAGGCGATGGATGGGAAGACTCTGCTGTGCACAATGACTCTCCTTTGAAGAGAGCTCAGGCCTTACAAATGGGCGCAAATATTTTGATGTATACTTTCATGAAGTAATAGTTGGTTGTTATTGAACGACAAAAAAGGCGTTTTCAGATCCAATGCGAATCATATATTTTCCTTTTCCCAATTGATTGACAGAAACTATTGTGAATTGATTGTTCAACTTGCTTTTCGTAACTTTTTCCGTCACATTCCTGCCGAGCGCATCAAAAACGAAAATATCGTTCTGATTCAATCCATTTTTCTGAATTGACATGACATCTGAAGTTGGATTTGGAAAAACCTTTATTCCTTTGATTTCCGATTCAAGCGCCACAGAAACAATATTGAAAACTTCTTTTTTTCCATCAAAATCCGTTTGTGAAAGTCGAAAATAGGTTTGTTCAGTTCTAAGCGATCTATCTTGAGCTGAATAGGCCAAAACAGGTTGAGAATTTCCTGCTCCAGTGACACGCAAGATTATTTCCCAATTGTCGTTTGCCGTGCGTTGTTTAATTCCGAGGTGGTGAGCCAATTTAAAAGAACTGTATTGTCTTCTGATAATTCGGCGGTGAAGGAGATGGGTTGGATGTGAAGAAGAGCAACCGTTGGACCTAATAGAATACCAGTTGGGAAATCAATTCCGCCATCTTGCAACCCCAATTTGTTGGATTGACTAATTGTGCTGCACATGGTCCAACTGCTACTGAACATGGTGTTGATGGGATATAAACACAAGCATCATCATCGCCAGTTACGACCTTTTTCATGACT
>DGBF01000091.1:0-210 GCA_002384725.1 Flavobacteriales bacterium UBA4011 | reverse complement strand
TCGAGCATGTTCGAACTTCTTCATGACTTTTCGAAAAAAATGATCACAAAAAACCAGTCCTTCCAAATGTTATCGGAACGACTCGTTTTTTGTGTTTTAATTTAAATTTCTAGGCGAAATCTAATGCGATATTATTTTCTTTCATGATCTTACGCATGTTGATGAGTGCATATCGCATACGACCAAGTGCCGTATTGATGGAAATTTCTT
>DGBF01000072.1 GCA_002384725.1 Flavobacteriales bacterium UBA4011 | reverse complement strand
AGAACATAAGAATAATAATTATGAAGTTAGAACTGTGTGTTACAGATAAATTAGGGATAACCTTAGCAAAGAAATACAATTTCGACAGAATAGAGCTGTGCGTCAATCTAGAGCAAGGCGGCACAACTCCATCCAACGGCTTAGTTCTTTTGGCACTTCAACAGCATCTTGAAACACACGTCCTCATTCGTCCACGTGCGGGCGGTTTTTGTTATGACGGCTTTGAAAAAGAAACGATTTTGGCTGAAATTCATGGTTTGAACGATCTTCCCGTAAAAGGATTTGTGGTGGGTGCCTTGAAGGAAAATAAAGAAATTGATACGACATTCTTGGGTGAAATAAGCAAATTGACGAGAGGGAAAGAGTTGACTTTTCACCGCGCTTTTGATGAAATGGCAGAATGGAAAGATGGCGTCGAAATTTTAAAATACTTTAAATTCAAAAGAGTTTTAACCTCGGGACGAGCCGCCAATGTTGAAAAAGGATTGGCAAATTATGCCGAAATAAAAGAGGTTTTTAGAGAGAAGCTAGAGCTAATGCCCGGGGGCGGAGTCAATGCTTCAAACATTTTGAACATCGCTCAAACCGTTCAACCGAGCGCGATACATTTTTCGGCTGCCTCAAAAATGCAAGCTGAAAAAAGTAAATTCTCTACAGATAGAATGAAAATCGATGAACGGAAATTGGTTTCAATGTTGAAAGCGATTTCTTAAAACCTTTTCAATACGTATTCAATCAACTCATTCATGTCTTTCGAGTAATCCTTCGAAAAATCACCAGTTGGTCGGTTAGCAATACCTAAACAAATAGTGGTGCACGAATGTCCCAATGATCTGCCCAAAGCAAATAGTGCCGAGCTTTCCATCTCGAAATTCATCACGGGAATATCTTGAAAAGAGGAGTCTTCTAATGATTCTCTCCATTGGTTTTTCAGCGGTAAACGAATACTTCTGCCTTGTGGACCGTAAAATCCACTTGCAGTAAGGGTTATTCCTTTCTTGGTCAATTCTGAATGAAATCGACTTGTTAAGGCATGATTGGCCGAAATTAAATAAGGTTCAATTTTATCAGGAAAAGGAACGAAATCGACAATTTCTTGAAGTAGTTTAGATTCGTGTTCTGTAAACTGTATGGAGTAGTAATGCGCCACGTTGTCTAAGCCAAGCGAATGTGAGCTAAGGATGAATTGATGTATGGGAATATCTGATTGTAGAATACCACATGTACCTATGCGAACAAGTTCCAATGATTTTCGATCTGAAATTATCTGCTTCGATTTCAAATCTATATTGGCAAGTATATCCAATTCGTTCACAACAATATCGATATTATCAGTGCCAATTCCAGTAGATAGAACGGTCAATCGTTTGCCCTTGTATGTTCCAGTATGAGAAAGAAATTCTCGATGTCGAGATTTGTGCTCTATTGTATCAAAAAAAGAGGTGACCAATTCCACACGGTCTTGGTCACCTACTAAAATAATTTTATCGGAAATATCTTCTGCTGACAACCCTAAATGATAGACCTGTCCTTTTTTATTTAAAACTAATTCAGAAGATTGAAATGTCATTTTTTTTTAAGGTTTAACACTTCCAAAAACTTTGGCCAACAAATCAGTAACGCGCGCTGCTGGATCCAAACGAATTTTATTTTCTTCTTTTCCCACCATTGTAAATAGCCCGTCGATAGCCCGTTGCGTTACAAAAGCATTCAGGTCTGTTTCTACTTTCTGACCTCCAGTCACCGTCATCGCTGTATTGTATTTCGCTGCAACCTGATTCCAGTATTCCGTCAATTTTACTTTTTCAATCGCTTCTTGAACTTTTGGTACAAAAGCTGTCATCAATTGAGCAGATGTATTGTCCTTTAAAAATTTTGTTGCTGCTCCGTTTCCTCCTTTTAAAATGGCAAATCCGTCAGAAACACTCATGTTTGTAATTGCGTTGATGAAAATTGGTGTTGCTTCTTTCGTCGCTTCTTCAGCTGCACGATTCAAAGTCGTTTCAATTTTATCTACTTGACCTTGTAATCCCCAATCGATAGCTTTTTCCCTCAACTTAATGGCGTCAGGAGGGAAGGGTAAACGAATTTCAGTGTTTCCTAAAAAACCGTCTGTAACTGAGGTTAAATTCACAGAGTTTATAATTCCAACACTCAATGCTTCTTTCAATCCAGAAATAACCTCAGAATTGGTAAGTGCTGGCGTGCTAGTCGATCCATCGTCAGTTAGTATAACGTTCGCTGCGTCGTTCAGTACATCACAAGAAACCAAGCTTGTTGCAATGATTCCAGATATTATAAAAATTTTCTTCATTTTCTTCATTTTTTCAAATATAGCCAGAATGATACAAACGGCGTGCCTAAAAAAAGAGGAGATCCGTAATGGAACTCCTCTTTTTGTGTTTGAATAAAGTATAGGTTAGCGCATGATCATCACACTTCCGGTGAATATTCTAGGCTCGTCTGTACCCGTTTTTTTGGTTCTTAATTTCCAGTTGTAAATTCCATCTGGTACAATTTTACCGGCATACGTTCCATCCCATTCTGCAAGAGGATCTTTCGAAAGCCAAATTACTTGTCCCCATCGGTTGAATACTTCTAGTTCAAAATCATTTGGATCTAAACCGTCCGTAACAACTCGCCAGTTTTGGTTGAATTGGTCACCATCTGGAGTGAAGGTGTTTGCTGCATATAATACAAAATCATTTTGAACTTCAATGAAATTTCGAGTGGTGTCTGTGCAACCTTCAGGCGATGTGACCAATAAGAAAACGGCGTAATTTCCTTCCTTCTGTGGGAAGTTAAATCTTGGGTTTTGTTCAGTTGAAGTTCCTTCAAGTGATTCAGGAGCAACCCAATACCATTGAGCGGCACCGATTGATTGATCTATCATTCCAATTTCCGTTTCAAATATTGTCGTCGGATTTGTTGTCATGCTAAATTTAGCTGTTGGTCTTTGTAACGCTGAAACTATGCCTGGGAAAGTTCCAATGTAAATACATCCGTAATTTGAAGTAATTGTCATCGTTAAATCATACATTCCCGCAATTTGGAAATCTTGAAGGACTGTGTCCATTCCAGCAACTATTTGCGTAACACCATTACTGAAATCATAGACCGTTGACATAATGTCAGCTCCATTGACTGAAGTATTCACAAACGTAAAGGTGTCTGGAGCACATGCTTGAAAAGGGATTGGATTTGAACTTGGTATAATGTCTTGAGGAAAGGTAATCAATAATGAATCCGTATCCGTTGGACTACCGCAAATTTCTCCTAGAACCAAAGTATATGTCGTTCCAGAATTCACTGGGTCAACTGATACATATTGATTGGTTGAAAATTGCGTTCCGTTTTCGTACCATGTGTATGTGTATGGAGTCGATCCTCCAGCTCCAACTGCACCAATAATAATGCTCGACTCTGAACAAATCATTGAATCCAAGGAAATACTGTCAATGTACAATGCAGGTGGCTCACTAAGAACGGTATCGACAGTGATAACACAACTATTGAAATCGGTTATAGTAATTGTGTGTGGACCAACATATAAATCAGTAGCACTAGATACTGTTGAAATTGACCCCGTCCATGCATAATTATACGGAGCAGTTCCGTTGATAACATTTAAGGCAATAACACCTGTATTCGAAGCATGACAATTCACATCCTGAAGGTTGATAACTGTTGCCTGCATAGCTGGTATTTCTGTAACAACAACTGTCACTATATCAACACATGATCCATCCGTAATGGCACAAGTATATGTTCCTGCTGTTAATCCAGTAGCGGTTTGTGTTGTCTGTGCCATAGCATCATCCCATAAATAAGTTGTACCTGGTCCTGAAGGATTCATTGTCGCCGTAGCGGTGCCGTTTGTACCTCCCGGACAACTTACCACAGTCATAGTGCCCGAAGAAACAACTGAAACATTTGGAACCAACACAGTAGCCGTTGCGTTACAACCCATATCATCTGTCATTGTAACGAGGTATGAACCTGTTAATACATTATTCACAGTTGCAGTTGTTGCAGGTAATCCTGACCATGAGTATACAAATGGTGCAGTTCCAGCTCCTGGAGCAGCAGTAACAGAGCCAAGACTAGCTGAACATGTGTCAGAAATAGAACTTGCTGTTACAGTTGCATTCACTCTTGTAATCCAAGTTGTATCAGACACTGCTCCAATTGAAGCACCGCAAGCCGTACCTACTAAAAAGTATCCTGTTGTTCCTGGGGGAG
>DGBF01000060.1:15621-15841 GCA_002384725.1 Flavobacteriales bacterium UBA4011 | reverse complement strand
CGCCGAAAGCAATGGTTTGTTGACGGGTTCAGCCCGCACCGTAAACGATTTTGATATTCATGAATCCTTGATAAATTGTTCAGATTTAATTGAAAAATTTGGAGGACATACACATGCGGCTGGTCTCACTATCAAAAAGGAAAATATAACTGAATTTACAAATCGTTTCGAAGGAATTGTCGCCAAAGGATTGAATACAGAAGATTTAAGTCCAACCGAA
>DGBF01000060.1:1107-15437 GCA_002384725.1 Flavobacteriales bacterium UBA4011 | reverse complement strand
GATTTAAGTCCAACCGAAACCGTTGATATAGAAATTCAGTTTAACGATATTTTTAATTCTGGAGAATCATTGCAGTCTCTACCTCGTTTGAAAAGGGTTTTGGATCAACTCGAGCCGCACGGCCCGGGGAACATGAAGCCCGTTTTCATGACGAAGAATGTCTTTGCGGTGTCGACCCGAGTTTTGAAAGAAAAGCACTTAAAATTGACCCTAATGCAACCAGACACTAATTTCACTTTAGAAGCAATTGGTTTCAATTTGGCCGATAAAGTAGATTTCTTAGCCAGCGGAATTCCTGCAGATATAATTTATACCCTGGAAAGCAATACTTGGAATGGGAAAACGACTTTGCAATTGAATATGAAAGATATTCGGGAAACGGTTTAATTCAGCCCCAAGGGAGAAGCTTGTCAAAGCCCGTTATCCTACAATTCAGGCATCTCTCTCGTAAATGCTGGAATCCCCGTAATGTCCATTCCTGTGATTAACAAGTGAATGTCGTGTGTTCCTTCGTAAGTCAAAACAGACTCCAAATTCGCCATGTGACGCATAATCGAATATTCGTTTGTGATCCCCATTGCGCCGTGAATTTGACGTGCTTCGCGAGCGATGTCCAAGGCTATTTCTACGTTATTTCTTTTCGCCATCGAAATTTGAGCAGAAGTAGCTCTTCCTTCGTTGCGCAATTGACCCAATCTAAAAGTCAACAATTGAGCTTTCGTGATTTCAGTAATCATTTCAGCTAATTTCTTTTGTATCAATTGAAACCCACCGATTGGAACACCAAATTGTGTTCTTTCTTTCGAGTAGCGTAAAGCTTGATCGTAACAATCCATTGCTGCACCAAGAGCTCCCCAAGCGATGCCAAAACGAGCTGAATCGAGGCACCCTAAAGGTGCGCCAAGACCAGATTTGTTTGGTAAAATGTTTGCTTTTGGGACGCGTACATTTACAAAAATCAACTCTCCAGTTGCTGAAGCGCGAAGTGAATGTTTACCGTGCATTTCTGGAGTGGAAAATCCTTCCATTCCTCGTTCAACGACTAAGCCATGAATTCGTCCTTCTTCGTTTTTTGCCCAAACAACAGCGATATCAGCAAATGGGGCATTCGAAATCCACATTTTTGCACCGTTCAAGATAACGTGATCACCGTCGTCTTTGAAATTGGTAGTCATACCACCCGGATTGGATCCATGGTCGGGTTCAGTCAAACCGAAACAACCGATCATTTCACCCGTTCCTAATTTGGGCAAATACTTCATGCGTTGTTCTTCGTTTCCGTATTTCCAGATTGGATACATCACCAATGAACTTTGAACGGAGGCAGTAGAGCGCAAACCGGAGTCACAACGTTCTAATTCTTGCATGATAATTCCGTACGAAATTTGATCTAATCCTGGACCTCCATATTCCTCTGGTATATAAGGACCAAATGCGCCAATTTCGCCCAATCCCTTTAATAAGTGTTTGGGAAACGTGCAGTTTTCGTAATTCTCTTCAATTATAGGTGAAACTTCTTTTTTCACCCAAGCACGGGCAGCATCACGCACAAGCTTTTGCTCATCCGTTAAGAAGTCGTCCATTGCATAATAATCGGGGTGCGTGTATTGATCAGTTGCCATTCAATTTTATCTTTGTAATTTCGCCAAAGTTAGGAATAATTTAGTCCTATCAAGGCTTAAAAAGTAACTATCAATTAACAACAAAAGAATGAGCAGAATGTTTCCCATACTTCAAAGTTCTTTCTTTGGGACACAAGATGCCACATGGCAGGCTATGGAATTGGGACCAAAGGGGGTAAGTTTCGGTACATTTCAACTCTTTTTTCTCCTTGTTTCCTTATTGTTGATCGTGTTTTCAAAAGCGGGCAATACGCAAAGCTTTAGGGTTTTGCTAAAGATTTTCTTTCAGCCTGGCAAAATAGAATCTCAAAAAAGGGAAGGTTGGCCATTGCTGGGCTCCTCCGCTTGGTTTCTTGCTTTTAACTTTGTTATCACTCTTGCGCACAGTATCTATTTAATTATTAGTGACAAACAAGAGGAGAGTTTAATCTCAATCGGTTACGCTTTGGGAATATCGCTAGGCTTTTTCATGCTGGCATTTATAGCCATGTCTTTTGTTGCCTTTTTAACAGGGTTAAAATCCATTTATCAAGTGCCGCTTAAGACTACATGGGCACTTCCCCAATTCGTTGGACTTATTTTTTTTCTTCTGAATCTGATCTGGGTACTTAATCCATCCTACTCCTACATTTTGGTATTGTTGCTATTTTCCCTCTTTTTTCTTTTGAGTTTTAAAAGGATAATACGGTCTTCTCTATTTTTGTTGAGAGAGGGAGTAGAGTGGTATTATATTTTGTTGTACCTTTGCACGCTTGAAATCCTGCCTATTAGTATTTTAGCATGGTTTCTGTATAAATGGATGTTTAAATAATGTTCAATTAAAAAGTAAGGATTTTGTCTATAAAAACTATACTCGTATCTCAACCTAAACCAGAAGGTGATAAATCGCCGTATTTTGATTTAGCCGAGAAATATAAACTAAAAATAGATTTTCGATCTTTTATACAAATAGAGGGTATAGATGCTGCGGAATTTAGAACGCAAAAGATTAATATTCCTGAACATACTGCGATTATTCTAACTTCTAAAACGGCCGCAGATCATTTCTTCAGAATAGCAAAAGAAATAAGATTTGATGTGCCTGATTCCATGAAATACTTTTGTATTTCGGAAGCTGTGGCTTTTTATCTTCAAAAATATGTGACCTATAGGAAAAGAAAAATTTTCTTTGGTAAACAAACGATAGAGGACCTAATGGATGTCATGAAAAAGCACAAGAGTGAAAAGTTCTTGTTGCCTTGTACGGATATTCTAAGAGATAAAATTCCAGCAACTTTGGAAGAGCACAATGTCGCGNNAGAACGGTGGCTTCTGATCTTTCTGATTTGGAAGACGTATATTACGATATTCTTGTCTTTTTCAGTCCAGGAGGAATAGAATCATTGGTAAAGAATTTTCCAGACTTTAAACAAAATAACACCTTAATTGCAGCTTTTGGACCTACAACAGCAAACGCTGTATTAAACCACAAGTTAAAAGTCGACATTTCAGCTCCACTTCCCAATGCACCATCGATGACAGCTGCAATTGAGAATTTTGTTAAAGATGCTTTGAAGAAGAAAAAATAAAGATATTTAATTACATTTCACCCGAGAGCTATAACAGGTTCTCCATTTGTTTGCACCAATATTTTAATCCGTCACCAGCACCCATTTTTAGCACTTGAAATTCTGATGGAACGTTCAATTCATCGGCATGTGGGTCGATAATTATTTTTGCACTTTGGCTTGGGGCTGCATGCACTAGCCCTGCCGCAGGATAAACATTCATTGAGGTGCCAATTACAATAAGAATATCTGTTTTGGAAATAATTTCCGCTGCCGTATCCAGCATAGGAACTTCTTCGCCAAACCAAACCACATGCGGGCGCAACGGGAAACCTTCGTCGCATGTGTCAGTTAGGCTCAGTTCCCAGCCCTCAATTGGGTAGAGTTTTCGTTCTTGATTTGGACCTGAACTTTTGGCTTGTCGAATGTTACCATGTAAATGCAATACTCTCGAGGACCCTGCTCTTTCATGTAAATCGTCAATGTTTTGCGTGATGACAGTTGTCTCATAGAATTTTTCGAATTCTGCCGTTTGTATATGGGCCGAATTCGGTGATGCCTCAAGAATTTGTTTTCTTCTTTGGTTGTAAAAATGTTGAACTTTCTCTGGATCTGCGCTCCAAGCTTGAGGCGCGGCAACATCTTCAATTCGATATTTTTCCCATAATCCTCCCGTATCTCGAAAAGTATTAATACCACTTTCGGCGCTCATTCCAGCACCCGAAAAAACAACCAACTTTTGTTTTTTTATCATAGTTTAACTTTTTAGCATTACAAGAATAAGCTCCATGCGCATTTAAGTTACAACCCTTTTTCTTGATTAACAATACAACTGGTGAAATTATGAATGCGAAATCTATCTCAATTGCAGATGGTAGTTCAGCAGGATTGGCAGAAGAGTTGGTAGCTAACTTAGCTATTTTCCCTAACCCAACATCTGACATCGTTAATGTTGTATTTGATGGTAAAGGTGGAGCTTACACAGTTTCTATTTCAAATATTGCTGGTGTTACAGTTTCTTCTACTTCATTGGAGAATGCAGCTGGATCACAAGTGGTTAAACTTCCTGTTTCTGATTTAGCATCTGGGGTTTACCTTGTAACAATTTCGACTAACGGAATTAGCAAAACAGCAAGAGTAGTAGTTCGATAAGTAGGACTTAATACTATATAATATTTTAGGGTCTTGTTCCGATAACTATCGGAATAAGACCCTATTTTTTTGCCCCAATGTTTCTCAATAATTTCTTACCTTTAACCCTTCCAAAAATCGGACATGGCGAAAATAAAAAAACAAGATGCATTAGATTATCACTCTTCGGGGAAACCGGGTAAAATTGAGGTTGTTCCAACAAAACCTTATTCGTCGCAACGAGATTTATCTTTGGCCTATTCACCGGGCGTTGCCGAACCATGTTTAAAGATTGCTGAAAACAAAGACGATGTATATAAATACACCTCAAAAGGAAATTTAGTTGCGGTAATATCAAACGGAACCGCTGTACTTGGTCTAGGAAACATTGGACCTGAAGCATCGAAACCCGTTATGGAAGGAAAAGGACTTCTTTTCAAAATATTCGCAGATATTGATGTTTTCGATATTGAAGTGGATGCAACCGATCCTGAGTTATTCATTCAAACGGTCAAGGCTATCGCGCCAACTTTTGGAGGAATCAATCTAGAAGATATTAAGGCACCCGAGGCTTTCGAAATAGAAGAACGACTAAAGGCCGAATTGGACATTCCGATTATGCACGATGACCAACACGGTACGGCCATAATTTCTGCTGCAGCTTTGATAAACGCTTTGGAATTGGCGAAGAAGAAGATGGACAAGGTGAGAATTGTTATCTCTGGAGCTGGTGCAGCAGCCATGTCTTGTGCAAAATTATATATTGCTTTGGGGGCAAAAGTGACAAATATCTTCATGTATGATTCCAAAGGTTTGATATGGGAAGGACGCGCAGGCTTAGACGCAAGTAAGTTGCCCTATTCGAAGCACAAAAAAGATATTGAGTTTAAAGATTCTTTCAAAAAAGCCGATGTATTTGTAGGTCTTTCTAAAGGGGGTATCGTATCCAAAGAAATGGTGAAAGCCATGGCGAAAGATCCTATTGTTTTTGCTTTAGCGAATCCAGAACCAGAGATTTCGTACAAAGATGCTATGTCGACTAGAAAAGATATCATCATGGCGACGGGACGATCCGACCATCCTAACCAAGTAAACAATGTTTTGGGTTTTCCATATATTTTTCGCGGAGCATTGGATGTTAGAGCCACCACTATCAATGAAGCAATGAAGTTGGCAGCTGTAAAAGCACTAGCAGCATTGGCAAAAGAGACTATCCCAGAAGAGGTAATTGAAGCCTACGGCGAGAAGAATATTCTTTTCGGAAAAGATCAAATTATTCCAAAGCCGCTGGACCCAAGGTTGATTTATTATGTTGCTCCCGCTGTTGCCAAAGCCGCGATGGATTCCGGAGTGGCCAAACAACCTATTAAAGATTGGGATGAATACGAGAGTAATCTAAAGAAAAGGTTAGGTCTCGACAATAAAATACTTCGAAATATCTCCGAAAAAGCACAAAGCAATCCAAAGCGAGTTGTTTTTGCAGAAGCAGACAATATTAAAACACTGAAAGCGGCTCAAACCGCGCAAGAAGAAGGAATTTGTATACCAGTACTCCTTGGGAAGCGGTCGTTAATAGAGAAGTTAATTCAAGAGTATTCTCTTGAATTTGGTGAGGTAGAAATCGTAGATCCTAAATCGGAAGAGGAAGAGGAGAAAAGAAATCAATTCGGAAAAGCCTTTTTCAACGCACGCAAGAGGAAGGGCGTCACGGAATACGAGGCTATCCAATTAATGCGCGAACGAAATCACTTTGGCGCTATGATGGTAGAACAAGGTGATGCGGATGCTGTAATATCTGGATTGACAAGAAACTACAGAGAAGTTGTAAAACCATTTATTCAAACTATTGGTCTTCAAAAGGATGTGACTACCATCGCTGGAATGTACATCTTGATTACGAAAAAAGGACCTTTGTTTTTGGCGGATACAACCATCAATGTTGACCCAACGGCTGAGCAAATTGCGGAGTTGACAAACAACGTAGCTAAAATGGTGCGTAAGTTCAAAGTCACGCCGAGGATTGCACTGCTTAGTTATTCAAATTTTGGTTCATCGCCTGGTAAGGATTCGAAGAAAATGTCGAAAGCGACAAATATTCTTCATGAAAAACACCCAAGTTTAGTGGTTGATGGAGAGATACAAGCCAATTTTGCCTTAAATAATGATCTGCTCCAAGAAAAATTTCCTTTCTCTTTATTGACCAACAAAGAAGTAAACACCTTGATTTTCCCCAATCTTGCGGCAGGAAATATATCCTATAAATTGTTGCAAGAAATAACGGAAGGTGATGCAATTGGACCCGTATTAGTCGGTTTGAATAAATCAGCGCACGTTCTCCAGCTTGGAGCTTCTGTGCGAGAAATAATCAACATGGTAAAAGTCGCAGTAGTCGATGCCCAAAACAAATAAAGTATGATAGCACAACTGAATGGACGTTTGATTGAGAAATCACCAACCGCATTAATTATTGATTGTGGTGGTGTTGGTTATGAGGTGAAAATTAGTTTGAATTCGTATTCATTGATTTCAAGTGATGAGAATATCCGAATCTTCACCAAGATGATTGTTCGCGAAGATGCGCAGTTGTTATACGGTTTCATGACTACGGATGAAAGAGAAATGTTCAATCATTTGATAAGCGTTTCAGGTATTGGCCCGAATACGGCCATGATAATGTTGTCTTCTCTACAAACAGGTGAAATAGCTCAAGCTATACAAGGTGAAGATGTGCGTACTATTCAGAGCATCAAGGGCATAGGAGCTAAAACAGCACAGCGAGTAATAATTGATTTGAAGGACAAAATGTTAAAAATGGCATTTTCGACTGAAAATAATTCTGGATCAGACAATACTGCTCGTTTTGAGGCGTTAAGTGCGTTGGTTTCTCTCGGTTTTGACAAAAAATCAGCGGATAAAGCTTTGGATAAAGTTAACGAATCCGACGCTTCCGTAGAGCAATTAATCAAAGGAGCCCTGAAAATACTATAAAGTCTAAATTACAAATGGGTATCAAATTTTTATTGAGTTCTAAAAACGCTCTCTCATTAGTCGCTTTTCTTTTAAGCGGTTTTGTGTTCTCGCAAGACACAAACTTGATATATCCCATCACCAATCCTTTAGATCCAACAACCAATCAACCACAAAGTTTTGATTTGGGTGATCCAAGCTCTATAGAAAAGACGATTGTGTACGACCCGATTACTGGGCAATATGTTTTCCGTGAAAAGATTGGAAATAATTTAGATTATCGAAATCCTTCCATGATGACTTTGGAAGAATACCTGGAATATGAGAGGCGCAAGGCCATGTCGGAAAACTGGAAGGAGAAAATCGATGAACAGACCAAAGAGGGACAACCTCTGGAGTATCCAATAAAAATCAACAGCAAAGCATTTGAGAATTTCTTCGGGTCAGACCAAATCACAATTCGTCCCCAAGGATCGGTTGAATTGTCATTCGGAGTGAACTCTTCGCGATACGATAATCCCATTCTTCCTGTTAAGCAAAGAAGAATTACTCGATTTGATTTCCAGCAGCAGATACAATTAAATTTGGTTGGACAAATCGGAACGAAGTTTAAAATTGGAACGAGTTACAACACAGCTGCAGCCTTTGATTTCGATAATGTTTCCAAACTAGAATATACAGGAAACGAGGACCAAATCGTTCAGAAAATTTCACTCGGGAATGTGTCTTTGCCGCTTCCGACGACCTTAATTCAAGGGTCTCAAACTTTATTTGGAGCACATACACAATTGAAGTTTGGTAGAGCAACAGTCGATTTAATCGCTGCTTCATCCAAAGGGAAAAGACAAGAAATCAACATTGAAGGAAAGGCGCAAATTCAACCCTTCCAATTGTCTGCGGATAATTATGAGGTGAATCGTCACTATTTCCTAAACATGTATCACCGTGACCATTACGATGAGGCGATGTCAACAGCACCTATAGTTTCTTCGACCATCAATATTACGAGAATAGAAGTTTGGTTAACCAACCGGACGAACAACACTGAAAACACAAGAAACATACTGGCCTTTTCCGATATGGGGGAGGCAAAACAAGAAAATTTAGAAGGAAATCCAGGGGCATTAGCAGGAACGGATTTACCTCAAAATGGGGCAAACGGACTTTATGCTTGGGCCTCTGCTCAACCGTTGATTCGGGGATTTAATAATGCCGTTACTGTTTTGAGTAACGCTGTCGCTTCACCGGGACCGTTTAATCAAGCTGTTCATTATGAAAAGGTGGAAAATGCTCGAAAATTGACCCAACAAGAATTTACCTACAATGCTCAATTGGGATACATTTCATTGAACATTCCTTTGAACAACGATGAAGTTTTAGGCGTTGCCTATGAGTACACCTACCGAGGCAACACATATCAAGTCGGAGAGTTGTCTACGGATGGTATCGTAGGCCAAGCTGCATTACTTGTTAAGTTATTGAAACCAACAATTACGAGTCCCAAAAACAAAGTATGGGACTTGATGATGAAAAACGTTTATGCCATTGGCGCGTATCAAGTAGACCAAAATGGTTTCCGTTTGAATTTGTTGTACAATAACCCAGAAACCTCCTTGAATGTTCCCTTTTTCCCTTTCGGTGATTTGGAAAAACAACCTTTGGTTACCACACTAGAAATGGACCGCATCAATCTGAATCAGCAACCCTTCAGCGATGGTGTTTTTGATTTTATTCCAATTACCTATAATGGGAATAGGGCGGAAAATGGCGGAACAATCAACACCAGAAATGGACGGGTTTACTTCACAACAATTGAACCTTTTGGTAAAACTTTAAAAGGGAAATTGCAAGCTGAAAATATGCCCGATGTATTTATTGATCGCATTGCATTTAACGAATTATATGATTCAACCAAAACGGCCGCTCAACAAATACCAAGTAAAAATAGATTTTCGTTAGAAGGGGAATTCCAATCTTCGATTAGTTCAGATATTCCATTGAATGCCTTAAATGTTCCGGAAGGGGCGGTGAGCGTAACTGCTGGCGGAATACAATTGGTAGAAGGGGTGGATTATACGGTCGATTATAATTTAGGTCGAGTGAAGATTTTGAACTCTGGAATCCTTGAATCAGGTACACCAATTAAAATTTCCATTGAAAGTAATTCGGTCTTTGGTTTTCAAGCGAGGTCCTTGGTTGGCTCGAGGTACAACTATCGATTTAGCAAGAATTTGAATATCGGAGCTACTTGGATGCGCATGTTGGAAAGACCCATCACGCAAAAAGTAGATTTCGGAAGTGAACCGTTTAAGAACAATATCATCGGTGCTGATATTCAATTTAAAACTGAATTACCTTTCTTGACCAAATTAGTCGATTTCTTACCCGTTATTTCTACTCGAGAAAAATCTACCTTATCCTTCACAGGAGAATTCGCCCATTTGATTCCAGGGCAACCAAAAGCAATCAACAAAGAAGGAACGAGTTACATTGACGATTTTGAAGGCTCACAGTCAACAATTGATTTGCGTTCCCCAACAGCTTGGCGATATGCAAGTGTCCCACAAGGTCAAACCGACTTATTTCCTGAGGCAGATTTCAAAGATTTACGTTCAGGATTTAACCGCTCAAAATTGGCTTGGTATTACATCGATCCATTATTTTATCAAGCCAATAGTTTAACGCCGCAGCACTTAAAAGATAATCCCGAATCATTATCGGATAGTCGAATGCGTTTGGTGCAACAAACAGAAATTTGGCCGAATTTACAATTGGGCTTGGGTCAAATTACCAATGCATCTATTTTAGATTTAGCGTATTACCCGAAGGAACGGGCGATGTACAATTATGATACAACGGCAACTGTAAATCCAGATGGTGCATTTAATAATCCTTCAAATCGTTGGGCGGGGATTTCGCGAGCATTAACGACCAATGATTTTGAGCAAGCCAATGTTGAATTTATTCAGTTTTGGATGTTGGATCCTTTTAATGAAGATGCAGAAAACGTCGACCCAACCACATCACATTCGGGAGGAACTTTATATTTCAATTTAGGAAACATTTCAGAAGATGCTTTGAATGATTCGCGTAAGAGCTTTGAAAATGGATTACCACCGACTGGAGCTTCAGTTACAGATGATTTGGATACAACTGTTTGGTCGAAAGTTTCTACCCAACAAATTGTTGTGAATGCCTTCGATAACAACCCAGAATCTAGAGCCAATCAAGATGTTGGTATCGATGGATGGAAAAACGAAGAAGAAGCAGCAGCTTACGCGGATTATGTGACTTGGGTGCAAACAAACCCATTTTTGAATGCAGAGGCTAAATCTGCCATTCTTGCCGATCCATCCAATGACAATTACAACTATTATCGTGATGAAGATTATGACGCTTTAGAATTAAACATTCTTCAACGGTACAAGAAATTCAATAACATGGAAGGCAATTCGCCAACTCCTGAGCAATCGGCCTTATTGAATAATGAAGGTTACCCAACTATTGGAAGCCAGAATCCAGACAATGAAGACATTAACCAAGACAACAGTTTAAGTGAAACGGAAAGTTATTTCCAATACAAAGTGGATTTAACGAAGAACGATCTTGTAGAAGGTCAGAACTTCATCACCAATATTCAAACTATATCTGTTGGTACGGAGAACAAACAAGAAAGATGGATTCAGTTTAGAATTCCGATAACAGAATACCAAAAACGGGTCAACGGAATTCAAGATTTTAGATCTATTCGATTTATGCGAATGTTCTTGAAAGATTTTGATGAAGAGGTAGTGCTTCGTTTCGCCCGTTTAGAATTGGTGCGTGGTGAGTGGAGAAGATACTTATTGGATTTGACCAAGCCAGGTGAAACCCAACAAACGGATGCCAACTTAACGACCTTCAATGTTGGTGCTGTGAATATTGAAGAAAATTCAGATAGAGAGCCCGTTAATTATGTTATTCCACCGGGAATTATTCGTGAGGTTGATCCTTCTCAAACCAATCAACGTCAATTGAATGAGCAGTCCTTATTATTGGATGTTTGCAACTTAAAAGATGGCGATGCTAGAGCGGCATATCGTAATGTTCAATTTGATGTGCGTACCTACAAGAAAATGAAATTATTTGTTCACGCGGAAGAAGTGAATAAAACAATTCCGCTTAAAGATAAGGACCTGACCGTTTTCGTTCGTTTAGGAACCGATTTCGTAGATAATTATTATGAGTACGAAATGCCGCTGAAATTAACCGATTGGGGTGAAACGGTTGACACCAAAGTATGGCCGGAAGAAAACAACATTGAAATTATTTTTGATAATTTACTCGACGTAAAAAAATCCAGGAATAAAGCCATTACAGATGGAAATGTAAGTATTTCGAATACGGTAGAATATGAGGTCGTGGATCCTGAAAATCCAGAACGAAGATTAAAAGTAAAAGGAAGCCCGAATCTTCAAGGTATTCGCACGATGATGATTGGGATTCGGAATCCAGATCAAAAAACGAATCAAGCTTGGACACCAGATGATGGACAATCAAAATGTGCAATTATTTGGGTAAACGAAATGCGCTTGACAGACTTCGTAAGTGAAGGAGGTTCTGCAGCAACAGCACAAATGCAAGTTCAATTGGCCGATTTTGCCAATGTGGCCATGTCTGGGAACTATAGTGGAATCAATTGGGGAAGTGTTGAAAGCAGAGTGCAAGAGCGTCAAAGAAATCAGAAAATTGGTTTCGATTTAAACACAAACATTCAATTGGGACAATTCTTCGGTAAAAAATCAAGAGTGTCTTTACCGTTCTTCTATGGTTATTCATTGGGAATTATTAATCCAGAGTACGACCCTTATAATCCAGACATTAAGCTAAGTGATTACGGGACTGACGAAAGAAAAGACAAAGCTCAGAATGGACAAGATTTTACAGAAAGAAAATCGTATAATTTCACGAATGTTCGGAAAGAATTAAAGCCTGGAGGAAAAGCGAACCCTTTCAGTATTTCGAATTGGTCAGCGAGCTATTCGTATTCTGAGATTCTGAAACGCGATTTCAATATCAAATATGACAGAACGAAAATATGGACGGGGGCTTTGAATTATGCGTATTCTTTCAAAGCAAAACCAATCGAACCTTTCAAAAAGGTGAAGTTCATGCAAAAGTCGAATTGGTGGAAAATTATTAGAGAAACTAATTTCTATTTAACCCCAAAGAACTTAGCCTTTACGAATAATGTAACCCGAAATTATAACGAGAGACAAGTTAAAAACAACCTTGGCTCCGAATTCGAATTTACGCCTGTTTATGTGAAACAATTCTTGTGGAACAGGACGTATAATGTGGGTTACGACATCACGAAGAACTTGAAATTGAGATTCGATGCAAATAACCAAGCTCTATTTGATGAAGCAAATGGCCGAGTAGATAGAAAAGATGGAGAAGGTTTCGATGAGTTCAAACAATCTGTTTGGACGCAAATGCAAACCTTCGGAACGTCGACCAACTACGCACACAATTATGAATTGTCGTATAATTTCCCTTTTGATAAAATACCAGGATTGGATTACATCTCTGGAAATGCTAAATATGGCGGATCGTACAACTGGCAAAGAGGTCCATTAGGTCAATCTGAATATGGAAACATTATTCAAAATAACCGAAACTTCAATGCAACAGGTCAGATCAACATGACTAGCTTGTACAACAAAAGTGCCTTCTTAAAAAGGGTAAACGGGACATCAACTGGTCGTTCGCGTGCTACAGGCGGTAAAAGAGCCAGTGCCACACCGAAAGAACCTGTTATTGCAATTCCAGAAATGGATACGGCAGGAATGACGAAGCGGGAGTATAGAAAATACAAACGGGAAGTGCGAAGAGCAGAAAGAAAAGCACGCCAAATTAAAAACAAAAACAAAAAAGTAAATTCAGTTCTTGGTTTTGGTTTGCGTATGGTAATGGCCTTGCGAAATGCTTCTGCCTCGTATGTGCAGAATGATGGAACATTGTTGCCAGGCTATAACCAAGAATCGAGTGTTTTAGGAATGGGCAGCAACGCCAATGGCACCTTAGCCGGATTCGTGTTTGGACAGCAAGGGTATAATTTGTTCGGTCGAGAAACGGGTTACGACATTGCCACCTCCAGCGCAAATAGTAATTGGTTGGTCAGAAATGAAAATCTGAATCAACAGCACATCGTTACGCACAATACAAATTTCTCTGCTCGAGCAAGTTTGGAACCGTTCAAAGACTTCACCATAGAATTATCATTGAATAGAACGTACAATACAAGTTCAAGTGATTTTTACCGTTGGAATGATAGTTTATCGCGTCATGAATCTCAAAGTCGTGTGGATATGTCTACTCTTACCTATACAAATATGACTATTGGTACGGCTTTCACGAGATTTGACAAAAGTACATATGCGTCGTCAGTATTTAATCAGATGAGGGATAATATGAAAGCCGTTTCGGAGATCCTGGGGTCAAAGAATTCAAACTCAACTTTGCTGGCAAACGGATACTATGATGGATATGGAAATTCGCAACAAGAAGTTGTAATGGGTGCGTTTTTAGCTACTTACGCCAACAAGGATGTGAATGAGCAGAGTGTAAATCCTTTGAAAAATATTCCACTCCCAAATTGGACTATAAATTACAACGGTTTGACCAAGTTTCCTTTCATGAAGAAGTTTGTTCGAAATTTCGTTATTCGAAATGGATACTCTTCAACGACAAGTATTTCTGGTATTCAAACCAACTTGAACGCCAAGTTTGATGCGAATAACAATCCTACTGCTCGAGATTTGAACGACAATTTCATTGCTCAGAATCAAATCCAGAATGTTACGATGTCGGAGCGATTCAATCCATTGTTTGGTATTGATGCCACCTGGATTATCAAAAGCAAAGGGAAAGATCAAGGCTTATTGACCAAATTTGAAATTAAACGCGATAGAAGTTTGACACTTTCTTTGAACAATAATCAATTGACAGAGGTGAGCGGTAAAGAATACGTAATCGGTTCTGGATACAAATTCACTCAAGTGAAATTGCCGATAAAGAAGGT
>DGBF01000060.1:557-1060 GCA_002384725.1 Flavobacteriales bacterium UBA4011 | reverse complement strand
TCAAGTGAAATTGCCGATTAAGAAGGTGAAAGCAAGTGATGTAAATATTCGTTTCGATTTCTCTTTGCGCGATAACTTAACTGTAATTCGTAAAATTGTTGAGAATACCAATCAAGCAACGGCTGGACAGCGGGTAATGTCTATCAAGACGTCTGCAGATTATAACTTGAACAAGAACTTAACAATCCAATTCTATTACGATCATGTAATCAACACACCGAAGATTGCCAGTTCTTATCCAACCGGAAATTTAAGCACAGGTTTGCGTCTTCGCTTCAATTTAGGAGGAATTCAATAATGGTAGTTAGACCTGCAGAGCCAAACGACGTTTCTAGAATATTTGATTTAATCAAGGAACTGGCCTTGTATGAAAAGGCGCCGGAACAAGTGACCAATACCGTTGAAATTTTACATCATGATTTATTTGTAGATCCAATTTGTGAAGCCATAGTTGCGGCAGAAAAAGGGACAGTTCATGGCTTTGCCTTATACTATACATCTTA
>DGBF01000060.1:0-441 GCA_002384725.1 Flavobacteriales bacterium UBA4011 | reverse complement strand
TAGAATGGAATCAATTGGCCTTGGATTTCTACGCCAAGAATAACGCAATGTTGGATTCCGAATGGGTCAACGGTCGATTTCTCTTCGAACTTTAATGTAACTATATTGTTCATCTAATATGGCAAAAATCGTTATTGCAGGAGGAACAGGATTATTGGGACAAGCGCTTGAAAAAGCCTTGTTGGCCGAACAGCATGAGGTGTTTATTTTATCTCGTTCGCCAAAAAAACCGAATCATATAAAGTGGGATGTTCAAAATGGAACAATAGATAATTCCAAAATCGACAAAACAGAATATGTTATAAACCTCTGTGGAGAGAACGTAGGTGACAAACGCTGGTCGGCTGCAAGAAAAGAAGCTCTGCTCAGTTCTCGTGTTGATACGACTAAATTTTTATTTGAAATATTTAGAAATCAGAATTCTTTGAAACAGTATCTAAC
>DGBF01000063.1 GCA_002384725.1 Flavobacteriales bacterium UBA4011 | reverse complement strand
CCGCCTTTGCGCATTATGGGTTTAGCGATGTACGTTTGTTTTATGGTTTGGCTCTGATTGGTTTTCTCGTTTTTCTTTCGTTTTTCAAAGAATATGGACCAAGGTATTGGATAAATTTTTTCGGAGGGACTTTATTAGTGCTCTTGTCTTTGCTGATGAAGTCTGAAACAAAGGATTCTCTGAGTAAGAAAATGTTGCTGCCCTTGCTTCCTTTTATTGCAGTTTGCTTTGCTGCATCAGATATGCGGGTTCACTTTTCTGACCATGATATTTCTGAGAAAGAAGCTTTCGCAGCCATCAACCACGAAGTTCGAGCGTCGAATCAAAAAGCGGTGTTCGCTGCGGATGTGTATTTGCAATGGCAATGGAATTTTATTAATGGTGAGGATGTTCCTTGTTGCGCCTTTATTGAAGATGATAGGACCGATCGGTTTTCAAAACGTGTTTTTTCAAAATATCGAACGTATCCTGAACAAGTGGGTTTGATGGGGTATTGGGGAATCTTTTGGGAGATGGATGTTATAGAAGGCTTTAATGATAAACGATATCAAGTGGGTGAGAAGTATTACTTTTTAAAGGAGATTCAAGTGGAATATTTTAAGAAGGGAATGAAAGTTAGTGGTGATTAACAGACTTATGACTTACTAAAAATCAATAGGAGTTAGAAACTTTTCTAAGTTTAAAAGTTTCGAATTTTGATTTTCGCGATTTTTTGAAGTTTATCCTGAAAAAAATGACCCTTGAATTCCAATTCAAAATACTTAGTAACTAAATAAAAACCATTACGTTATACTTTTCATGCAGGTTTTTTAATACGCTCCATTTTCCCCATGCTATCACAATTCCTTATATTTACCTTTCTTTATGTCTAAAGCCAAGTATAAATACAATCCCAAAACACTCGACTACGTGGAGGTGCGCGTGCATTGGACCATTAAAGTGCTCAAGATTTTCCTTCTTGTTGCACCTAGTATTCTCATTGGTTTGGCTCTATCCTTTCTCTTTACAAATAAAATGCAAGCTCCGCAAACGAGAAGTTTGACAAAAGAAATTGCTATTTACAAGAAAGAAATGAATCGTATGCAAGCTGATTTATCACTCGTGCATAAAGTGTTAACGGATGTTGAAAAACGCGATGAAGATTTATACCGAGTAGCATTGTATGCTGATAAATTTCCTGAAGAACTCCGAATGATGGGTTCTGGAGGAAGCGATAAATATACTGATTTGGCCGGTCTAACAAATTCTAAACTGTTGATTAAAACGGCTGAAAGTCTTGACGCCGCTGAGAAAAGGCTGAATGCCCAACGCTTGAGTTTCAAAGAATTGTTGATTCTTGCACGAGATAAAGAAAAGGTTTTGGCGAGTATTCCAGCTATTCAGCCAGTTAGAAATGATGATTTAAAAAGAATGGCATCTGGATACGGTTGGAGAATTGACCCAATCTATAAAACCTCTAGAATGCATACAGGAATGGATTTTACCGCTGCGAACGGAACAGAAGTCTTTGCAACAGGAGATGGAACTGTTGAAGCAACAGAAAGAAATGGTTGGGGATACGGAAATTGTATTGTCATTAATCATGGTTACGGCTACAAAACACGATATGCCCACTTGAGTGCATTCAAAATAAAAGTCGGCGACAAAGTAAAACGAGGCGATTTAATCGGATTAGTTGGAACATCTGGAAAGTCAACTGGACCACATTTACATTACGAAGTGGAGAAAAACGGAGAAAAGGTGAATCCCATTCACTATTACCATACTGATTTATCGCCGGAACAATACGAACGTTTGCTGAAAATGAGTCAGAATTCGTTTAAAACGTTTGACTAATACATTCATTTTATGAACTACTTAAGATTTCTTTTCGCGTTTACGATAACGTACTATACGGGTTCTATTATTTATGCCCAGGAAAGATCGGAAATGGGAAGAAATCCAATTGGTACGGTTTCAGATATCGGAGCAACCGATGTGAAAATGAAGCTGGTCGCACGTACTCAATCCTTCAACAATGATGATTTGGCCACACACGATCACTTCGATGCGGCAATAAGTTCTCCTAAATCTGTAATCTTTTCAGGTGATGGAATGAAATACTACGTGAATTCATTGGAGGGATATACCACTCATGTTTTCGATACACAAACACATAAAAAGTTGAGCGACATCAAGCACAAATTCAATGCGGATGACAAGAGACTTTTTCTAAACAATGAGTTCACCATTTTCGATTATAAACAAAAAGAAGGTCAAGAAAACTACAATTACTTTTCAGGAAAGCCAGTTGAATCGTGTCTTTCACACAACGGAAAATACTTATGGGTAACGTATTACCGCAGAGATTGGGATAACAATGCGCAGTTTCCATCTGCTTTAGCAATTATTGATACCGAAACAGATAAAATTGTCCGCGTAATGCCTACAGGACCTTTGCCAAAAATGATTGCCGCTTCGCCAGATAACAAATACATATGTGTAACGCATTGGGGAGATAATACAGTAGCCATAATCGATATAGAATCCGACTTACCTTTTGAATTTAAATACACAAAACATTTGGCAGTTGGCGAAAGAATTTTCTTGTCGTATGATGAAGATGTAGTCGTCGATAGAGACAATGATTGCGGGCACTGCCTTCGAGGAACCGTTTTTACCCAAGACAGCAAACATTTACTGGTCGGTCGGATGGGTGGAGCAGGAGGAATTACTGTTTTTCAAACATCTGATTTTAAATCGCTTGGCACTGTGCAAGGCATGAAAGCCAATGTCCGTCACCTCGAAATTGTTGGAAACAACTTGTACTTAAGCTCTAATCGCTTGGGATATGTGCAAAAATGCAATGTAGTAGACATGATTCTCAGTCTGAAGAATTCTAAAAAATCACTGTATTCATTCAAAAGATGGAGTTCTGCTTATGTCGGAATAGGCGCAAGAACGATTTCTGTCACAAAAGATGGAAAGTACATTTTTACAGCTGTAAACAATGAAAAGAAAATTGTTGTCGTTCGCTCCAGTGATATGAAAGTCGTTTCAAAAATAAATACTGATCCTTATCCTGTTGGCATGGCGCTCTCGAAATACGAAACCCGACTCATGGTAACCGCGCAAGGCAAAGGTGATCAAGGTGGGAATTCGGTGACGGTTTATTCTATTGATTACCAATAGGCTTAAAGCGAAAGGCCTAAATCTTTGAGCCAATTACTTTAGGCCTTCGGCTAAAAATGTCATATAATCTGCCAATTCGACATTCAAAATCACCCCGTTTTACTAGCTTCCTGTCATTTGTGTCAGAAAAAAGCCAGAAATTCGGCATGGCATAATCCTTGTCTATTCTATACCAAGTTTAAAAATGAAAAACAAAATAAAATGGGAAAAATAATTGGTATAGATTTAGGAACTACTAACTCTTGCGTATCCGTAATGGAAGGAAATGAGCCAGTAGTTATCGCTAATGCCGAAGGTAAAAGAACAACACCTTCAGTTGTAGCTTTCGTTGAAGGTGGGGAGCGTAAAGTTGGAGATCCAGCGAAACGTCAAGCTATCACCAACCCTACGAAGACTGTAGCATCAATCAAACGATTCATGGGTTCATCTTATACTGACAGCAAAGCTGAAGCAGAGAAAGTACCTTACGAAATCGTAAAAGGCGACAACGATACACCTCGCGTTAAAATTGACGATAGAAATTATACGCCTCAAGAAATTTCAGCAATGATTTTGCAGAAAATGAAAAAAACGGCGGAAGATTACCTGGGAACTGAAGTTACGGAAGCAGTTGTTACTGTTCCTGCTTACTTCAACGATTCACAGCGTCAAGCAACAAAAGAAGCTGGTGAAATAGCTGGTTTGACCATCAAAAGAATTATCAACGAGCCTACTGCAGCGGCATTGGCATACGGATTAGATAAAAAAGGTGTAGATCAAAAAATCGTTGTATTTGACTTCGGAGGAGGAACACATGATGTTTCTATCTTGGAATTGGGTGACGGTGTATTTGAAGTATTGTCGACGGATGGTGACACACATTTAGGCGGTGACGATGTAGATAACATCTTGATCAACTGGTTGGCTGACGAATTTAAAAATGACGAAGGAATCGACTTGAGAAAAGATCCGATGGCTTTGCAACGTTTGAAAGAAGCTGCTGAAAAAGCAAAAATTGAATTATCTTCTGCAGAACAAACAGATGTTAATTTACCATTTATAACTGCAGATAAAACGGGACCAAAACATATTAACTTAAAGATGACTAGAGCAAAACTAGAAGCTTTAGTTGAGGATTTAATTTCAAGAACTTTACCTCCCTGTAAAACTGCTCTTAAAGATGCAGGCCTTACAG
>DGBF01000197.1:3115-18354 GCA_002384725.1 Flavobacteriales bacterium UBA4011 | reverse complement strand
GGTGAGTTCGGCGTGGACTTGGTCGTAAATCCAAAACTTATTGGGTTGAGAAGAAACGGCCATGAGCGGAACGTACACAAAACCAAGTTCCGATAAATCGTATGTTTTGTTCGCTTCAGAAAGCGTATTGTCCATTAAGGTAAATGTTTGTTGTTGCTCCGAAAAGAGAACAATGCGCATGGTGTTAATGGATAAAATGGAGCTGATACGGCCCTTAGATTTAATGCTTTGCGAGTACTGCTTGACGTTCGATGTATCGTACTTTGTCAATAAATCTTTTTCAGCGATATACAGATTTCCTAAAATATCAGCATGCCAAGCCGTATTGGGTTCTATTTTGTGTTTAGCTATTTCTTTATTTTCCTTTTGGGAGAAGGAGAAGAGCGGAGCAAAAATCAAGAAAAGCGTTATTAATTTCATCATTTTACGAGTACACCTTGCAGAATCTGTTCCAAAATTTCACGATTGTTACTCAAACGAGGTATTTTATTTTGTCCACCTAATTTTCCTTTCGATTTCAACCAGCCATCAAAGGTGCCTTTGGGTAAAATTTCTCCTATTGGAAGCGCCATGGCCATATCCTTTGTGCGCTTCGCATCGTAATCGGAATTGATATCACGTAGTTTTTCGTCTAAATATTGCATAAAGACAGTAAAATTTTCGGGTTGTTTGGTGAATTCGAACAACCATTGGTGTCCACCCTTGTTGCTATTCTTCATAAAAACTGGACATGCCGTAAAATCTCGAACTTGCGAATTCGTTTTAAGGGAAGCATAACTTACAGCTACTTCTGCATTTTCGACAATAATTTCTTCCCCAAAAGCATTGATGAAAGATTTTGTCCGTCCTGTAACTCTATATCGATAAGGATTTTTTTCTGTGAAAGCAACAGTATCACCAACAATGTATCGCCACAATCCGCCATTTGTAGAAATTACAATCGCATATTGTTTGCCCAATTTTACATCAGCAAGTGTTACCACTTTTTTGGATTCAACGCCTTCATATCTATCCATGGGAATGAATTCATAGAAAATCCCATAATCAAGCATGAGCAGCAGGTCGCTATTGTTTTGTTGATCTTGAATGCCGAAAAAACCTTCCGAAGCATTGTAGGACTCCACATAATTCATGTTCGGATCAGGAATCAATTTTTTAAACTCTTCCCGATACGGTTCGAAACTTACACCACCATGCATGAAGCATTCTAAGTTGGGCCAAACCTCTTTCAAATTCGACTTCCCTGTAATTTCTAAAACACGATTGGCAATCACCATGGTCCACGAGGGAACACCGACGATCAGGCCAACATCTTCTTCCATAGTAGTGCGTGCCATCATTTCAATCTTCTTTTCCCAATCGTCCATCAAGGCTATTTCTCTAGAAGGGGTGCGCTTGATTTCTGCCCACCACGGCAAATTTCTCATTATTATAGCCGATAAATCGCCTGTATAGGAATCTTCTCGCAAAGGATTTGTCTCAGCACTTCCGCCGATAACCATGTGTTTGTAGCTGTATAATTTCCCCGAAGGATGATTTTCATAATAGAGCGCGAGTAAATCTTTGCCACCTTTTTGGTGACAATCTTCGAGAGAGTCACGCGTTATGGGAATCAATTTGCTTCTGTCTGAAGTTGTGCCGGATGATTTGGCGAACCATTTTGTTTCGGTAGGCCAAAGAAGTGCTTGTTCACCTTTCATCAATCGATCTAACCATGGTTTTAGGTCATCGTATTTTTGCAGTGGAACTTGTTCTTGAAATTGACTTATGGTTTCGATGTGATTGAAACGATATTTCTTGCCGTATTCAGTAAATTTCCCATTGTACACCAGCTTCTCAAAAATTTCATTTTGAACCTCAATAGGATACTTGCGAAACAAATCAATTTGATGAATTCGCTTTTTCATGATCCAACCAAAAAGGGCATTGAATGGCATGGGAAATGGATTTATCCATAAAGATGGTGAAATAATTGGTAAAGGCGAAGTATTGAATGCAGAATTAATGTGATGTTAATCCGAATTGAACATCAATGATAAACAAGAATGGCTAGTTTTCAATTAGTTTTCTATGGAATCCGAATCCTATCCGTTTTTGGGCGAATTCCAATATTAGTCTGAGAATTTGCATGCAATGTGAATTAAGGACCTAAGAAAACAAATCTTACTACCCACACTTCGTCTTGTAATCCGACTTTGCACTGCTTTATCACTTTTTAAATCAACACAGCCACTTTCGGAAACCAATAAAAACAAAAACCAAAGCAGTGTAAACGAAAAAGAAGGGGAGTATATACTCTTTTAATTCTGATACGAGTAAAATGGCAATGATGAGCAATTGAAACCCTAATCCAAAAGTAGATACGCTGGTCATCAACCATTTTGGTATTGTTTTGCCTTCATTTGCCTTCGGATCCAAAATATAAATAGCTTTATCGAAACCTCCGTAGAGTAGTTTATAAAAACCAAAAAGTATATTGACATGTTTTTGTGTCTCTCCTTCAAGTGCTATTGGCGTTTTGTGCTCAAAAACGCGACTTGTCGTATCGCCTTCCACTTTGTTTCTTAGAATTACGTAGTAATAGTTATAAAGTGTGCCCTGCAACTGTAATCCAATGAAAGCTAGAAGGCATACCCAAAAGGGAGTGTGGGCAATATAACCAATTGAAACGATAAACAAAGCATTTAAAATAATGTCTGCCACAGAGTCCAAGTACCGTCCTGTATAGGATGGTTTTTTCTTTATTCGAGCAAGTTCTCCGTCAGCAGCGTCTAAAATTGATTTCAAAATCAAAAAGAACGCAGCAAGCCAATAATTTCCCTGTATAATAAAATAGACAGCAATTAGGCCAGATATAATAAAGCAAATTGTAACATGAATTGGTGTGAAAGCGGTATTTTTTAAGGAGCTTGCAATTACTTTCGCTATATGTCTTCCATAGTCGGAAAGATCAATAAATTTATGCTCTTTTGGTAATTTGGACATGTAATGACATAGAAAACAGTTTTGAGGAATATACCAAATTTAGTTTCTTGTATTCAGTTAAAAAATAGGTTAAACACTATTTATCGTTTAAAGTTCAGCTTACTTTTCAAACTTCGCTTTGTAATCTACCATACTCTGTTGAATCACTTCCATCGCAATTTTCTTATTTTGGAATTCTTCCACAACAACGGTTTTGTTTTCTAAAACTTTATAATTCTCGAAGAAACTTCTCAATTCTTTCACCCAATGTTCAGGCAAATCGTCGATGTCGTTAATGTGATTGAAACTCATGTCGTTTGCTGCAACAGCAATTACTTTATCGTCCATTTCACCTCCGTCCAACATGCGCATCACGCCAATCACTTTGGCTTTCACCAAACACATGGGAACGATATCGATTTGTGAGATCACTAAAATGTCGAGGGGATCATTGTCATCGCAATACGTTTGAGGGATGAATCCGTAATTCGCTGGATAATTGATAGAAGAATACAAAACGCGATCGAGCATTAGCATTCCTGAGTCTTTGTCCAATTCGTATTTGGCTCTGCAGTTTTTCGGAATTTCGATGATTCCATTTACAAATTTGGGTGCATCTTCTCCAATCGAGACGTCGTGCCAAGGGTGCGTATTCATGTGTATTTTCAATTAAAAAATCCTTCCCAATTGAGTCGAGAAGGATTCAAGTGCGTCTATAGAGAAATTACCCCCAAATAAGGATAGCAGTTAAGACTCCTAGAGCAACAATTGTGAAAATTGTACCCAAAGCTACTGTTGACTCTTCGAAAAAATTATCTGGCATGATTCGGTTTTTTTACAAAGTTAAAAAAATGATTTAATCTCGGTTACCCAAAAGCATCGAAGCGTAATAAATTAGTGTTACCAAAGCTCCCAAAGCGGCTACGACGTAGGTCATTGCTGCCCATTTAAGTGCGTCCTTCGAATTGTTGAACTCTTCGTGTGTGGCGATTCCGCTGTTTTCAATCCAAGCTAAAGCTCGTTTCGAGGCATCAAATTCGACAGGTAAAGTCACAAAACTGAACAAAGCAATTGCACCGTAAGCGATACAAACTACCCACAAAACACCTTCCATAGGGAATGTTTTGTACAAGAAAGAACCAGCGAAAATCGACGCCATCATAACGACGTTCAAAATCATACCACTGGCATTTTGAATCGGAACTAATTTACTTCTCCATTGAAGCGGAGCGTAAGCTTTTGCGTGCTGTACGGCATGTCCACATTCGTGAGCAGAAACAGCAACTGCCGCTGCATTTCTCCCAGAATAAACACCTTCGGAAAGGTTCACTGNNGACACTGTTTTGTTCATCGGGTTGTAGTGATCGGTCAATTGACCGGGCACACACGTTATTGTAACATCGGTAATGCCGTTGTCTTTCAACATCATTTCAGCAATGTCTTTTCCTGATAATCCACGTTGCGATGGAATTTTGGCATATTTTTTAAATTTCGACTTTAATCGATAACTGACCAACATACCGATGCCCATAAAGACAAGTCCGATAATCATTGCTGGTCCGAAAGAAAACCCTCCCATAATTTTATATTAAATTTATCGGTATAAAGATATTGAAAAAGGAAACGGAAATCTCCTTTTTTGCATTTATTAGTAATTGAATTAATGGAGTCTTGCCTGAATCAAATTAATGAATTCTTTGCGCGTAGAATCATTGGATAAGAATAAACCTTTAAACGCACTTGAAGTCGTCGTCGAATTTTGTTTTTGAACGCCACGCATTTGCATGCACATGTGCGAACATTCCAAAACAACAGCTACACCTTTCGGATTTAAAACGCGTTGAATAGCATCGCGAATTTCAATTGTCAATCTTTCCTGAACTTGCAAACGTCGAGCATAGGCATCAACAACACGAGGTATTTTACTCAAACCTACGATTGTGCCATTTGGTATATATGCAACATGCGCTTTTCCAAAAAACGGCAACATATGATGTTCACACATAGAATACAACTCAATATCTTTCACGATAACCATTTCTGAATATTCCTCATTGAAAAGTGCTTTTCTCAAAAGTGCATCTGGATCTTGCTCATAACCTTGGGTCAAAAACTGCATTGCTTTCGCTACACGTTCGGGAGTTTTCTCCAAACCTTCGCGATTTGGGTTTTCACCTAGTTCACTTAAAATTTCTTTGTAATGCGCTGCAAGAGAATCCGTTAATTTGTCGTCGTAAATGATTTGTTCTTTCAAGATATGCGTTTTAGTCTATTTATGTATTTCTAAACGAACGAGAACTAAAAAGGTTCTCCATCTCCCCAATATTCCACGTAGTTGTTTTCCGTTTCTACCAATTTTATCTTGGCAATCTCACCTCCAGAACTGCGAATAGGTTCAACTAAGCGATCCCAAATACAAATGACCATGTTCTCCGTGGATGGCAGAATATCCTTCAGAAATGGAACGTCAAGATTCAGGTTTTTATGGTCCAAAACTTCAACGATTTCGTCTTTAACGATTTGACTTAAATCTTTTAAATTAATAACAAAACCTGTATCTGGGTTGGGTATTCCTTTCACAGTAACGTACAAAGTAAAATTATGACCATGCCAATTGTGGTTGGAACATCGACCAAAAACTTCTTCATTTTTTTCTACCGACCACATCTCATTCCAAAGCTTATGTGCCGCGTTGAAAGTCTCTCTTCTTGTAATATATACTGTTTTCAAATCACTTATAATTGATGCTTTCCATTAGAGGAATTGCAAAGTTAGGGAAATATGATAGTAAGAAGAACAAAACATGAACAAAACCTTTGTGTACCTTTGTCGCATGGAAGAACGCTTGGATAAGGTTTTGTTGCAACGTGGACTAGTAACCACAAGAACACGCGCTGAGGAAATTATTCGTGTACATGGAGTGTTGGTAAATGGAAAGCTTTTGAACAAAACAGGGAAGAAAATCCCGGTTGATGCTGAGATTGAACTTTTAGCGGAAGAAATTCCATTTGTTTCTCGAGGAGCCTTGAAATTGAAAAAGGCACTCGAAAGTTTTAATGTTTCGGTGGAAGGCAAAATCGTTTTGGATATTGGCGCTTCAACTGGCGGATTTACAGAGGTCTGTCTAGAAGGTGGAGCGAAAAAAGTGTTTTGTGTAGATGTTGGTCAAAATCAGTTGCACCCAAAAATTGCTAGCGACGAAAGAGTCGTGAATTTGGAAAAAACCCATGTTAGAGAGCTGAACAATCGTTTGATATCTGAACAATGTGATCTTGTCGTAATTGATGTTTCCTTTATTTCACTGGAGAAGGTGTTACCGTTTTTACATCCATTATTGACGAAAAATGCCGAATGCATCGCATTGGTAAAACCGCAATTTGAAGTTGGTAAAAAGAACGTTGGAAAGGGTGGAATCGTGAAGAATAAAAGATTGTATCCTGAAGTAATTGAAAAAATTACAGAAGTCGGGAAGTTGAATCATTTAACATGCGTATCCCACATTGATTCACCTATTTTGGGTGGTGATGGTAACCAGGAGTTCTTGATGTATTTAAAAAGTCACTGGACCTTTAACTTTGAGGGGGTGAAGCTGACTTAAATTACCTTTTACTGATTTTATTTCCAGTAATCTGACGCTGTAGGGAACATTTGAATCTGTTTACACCAGCACTTCTTTTGTTAAGATGTTTTTGGCTTACACCGCTATTGACTCTTTTTCGCCATAGATTAAAGCTAGAGCGTTTCAACGAATTTCGCATTAATCCAATAACATCTGATTCCGAAAAGCCAAACTGAAATTTGATGGCCTCAAAAGGAGTTCGGTCTTCCCATGCCATTTCAATAATGCGATCGTGATCCCTTTCATTTAGTAAAGTAAATTTATCAGACATTACTTCTTTTTCAAGGCGTCCATCTTATCCTGTATATCACTGGCTTCCTTTACTTTAGCGTCGCTAGCTGTCCTGTTGGATGTGCTTAATTTATGTGCTTCCGCCATCAACTTTTCATATTGAGATTGGAGTTTTTCTATCGGAGTTTTTGATTTTAAGAATGATAACATAAGATTGTTTTGTATTGATAACAATTTACCTCGCTAAAAGTTTAATTAAAGAGAAACTCTCAATGCCACTCTGCGGTTAATATTATCTTTGCCCTCAATAATGAAACAAATAGCATTTATCTCAGGAATTGGTACTGATGTTGGAAAAACCGTCGTATCGGCAATTGTTGCTCAAGCGTTGGCCGCAAATTACTGGAAACCAGTTCAAGCAGGAGATTTAGACAATACAGACAGCATCAAGGTAGCGAGATTGTGTGATGAAACTGTTCATGTTTTACCCGAAAAGTATAGATTGAAAACGCCAATGTCACCTCATTGTGCAGCTGAAATGGACAAGGTTGAAATCAGGAGTTCTGATTTCGAAGTTCCCGATTTTGACGCTAAATTAATAATTGAAGGCGCAGGAGGATTGATGGTTCCACTGCACAACGATGGATTGCTCTTGATTGATATTCTTGCGGACAAAAAATGGCCAGTCATTCTGGTTTCTAGACATTATTTGGGAAGTATCAACCACACTTTGTTGTCTGTGGATGTTTTGAATAAGAGAAGTATTCCCATTCTCGGAATCATCTATGTTGGAGAAAAACACGAATCGACAGAAAAGATAATTTCAACGGTTTCAAAAATTCCCGTTTTGGGAAGAATTCCGATTGTTGATGAGGTGAATAAAGAATTTGTTCAAACAGAAGCAATCAAAATGATCGATGCGAATACTGTCGCGACAAAATTGAATCAATTTTATGGAAAGTAACAGAAATTCAGCCGTTTGGCCTCCTTTTACTCAAATGAAAACAGCGAAAGATCCTCTTGAAATTGTTCGGGCAAAAGATGCCTTGCTATATGATGGATATGGAAAATCGTACATCGACGCGAATTCTTCATGGTGGGTGAATGTGCATGGACACGGTAACACATATTTAGCAAAATCGATTCAGGATCAATTCGAAAAAGTAGATCATGTTCTTTTGGCAGGAGTAACGCATGAAAAAGTGGAAGAATTAGCAAAACGTGTTATTGGAATTTTACCGAATCACTTCACCCGAGTTTTTTTCTCAGACGATGGTTCCACCGCTATTGAAGTAGCGCTAAAAATGGTTTTTCAATTTTGGCACAATCAGGGCATTCCAAAACGAAGAATTGTTGCTTTGGAAGGCGCGTATCATGGCGATACTTTTGGCGCTATGTCGATTGGTCAACGTGGATATTTCAACAAACCGTTTGAACATTTATTCTTTGACGTCGATTTTCTGGAATTTCCAACAAAGGAAAAGGAAATTGAAGTATTATTGAAAGCAAAAGAACTTTTTAAAACCACTGAAATAGCGGGTTTGATTGTTGAACCACTTGTGCAAGGTGCTGCAGGAATGCGCATGTATTCAGTGGGTTTTTTAGATAAATTGGTTGCTTTGGCAAAGGAAAACCATGTGCAGGTTATTTTCGATGAAATAATGACAGGCTGGGGAAGGACGGGAAAAATGTTTTCCATGGATCACGGTAGTCAGAAACCAGATATTGTTTGTTTGTCGAAAGGATTAACGGGTGGAGTTTTACCGATGGGATTGACCGTTGCTTCCGATAAAATTTACGAAGCATTTCTTCATGAGGACACGACAAAAGCGTTGCTCCATGGGCATTCATATACAGGGAATCCACTGGCTTGTGCTGTTGCTTGTGCTAGTCTGGATTTATTCGAAAAAAAAGATATATGGGAAAATATCGATCGAATTGTTGAGCAACACAAAAGGTTTACTTTAAGAATGGAAAGTCATTCTAAGGTGAGTGAGGTTAGGCAGATAGGAACAATATTGGCTTTAGAAATTAAAACAGGCCAGAAGACCTCCTATTTTTCAAGTATTCGAGATGAGGCGTACGATTTCTTTATTGAGAATGGGATTTTGCTCCGTCCTCTAGGAAATGTCATCTTCTTGAATCCGCCATATTGCACAACGGATGAGCAGTTGGCATATTGTTATGAGAAAATAGAGGATTTTTTGAACCGTTAATTAAGATTCATTTCTGCTCACAATACTTCTTGAAATTTTCCAAAATACTTTGCCACCCCATTTTTTGCATATCAACATGGTTTTCTGATTCTGGCTCAAAGGTTTGGACCAATGTAACTTTACCATTATCCACTTTGAAAACATTTGTGACGGATCGTCTATCATCCAACAGCTAATTTATTTGTTCGGGATCTTTAATCACTGAATTCTGACCAAAAAATCAAACCCAAAACTTTGGTCTTTTTCTTCCATTCGGAAGGAAAATGGGCCATTTAATTTAATAGTAGCAGTGGGACAATGCCAATCGGGACTTACAAAATACCATTGTGCTATTTGTGCTGCTTGCGAAAAATTATTCCAACCTTTATCGATGGTTTGATCAATTTCCACAGAAATTTCAATTGAATTTTTCATGCCTTTTTTATTTAAAATGTAGCAAAACACGGAATTAATTTAAAATCTACGTGATAGTGATCGTCATGCAATCCATTGATTAAGGGCGTTAATTTTTGAGCGAAGTAAATTCCACAATCGTATAATGCTCTGCCTTTGGGTTTACAATAAAGTTCGTCTTTCAATTCTATTTTGAAAAGCACCTTTTCGATTTCAAGTCCTATCTTTTTTGCTTCTTCGTTCAAAGTGAGAATATGAAGTGCCATTGCATCAAAGTCTATTGCAATCGACGGGTCTTTTGTGTACTTACCGTTTTCATCAAAATCAAGTAGATAATGTTGAGCGCCCAAATTATCCAAGCCATAATACGGCACTCCATCTTTCAAAAGAGGTGTCATGAAATCCACGCTCAATCCGTTTTGATGGGTGCGATGTGGTGATAATTTTCCGCCATGCTCATGCGAACATTCCATAATACAAAAATGTCTTTCGGGACTGGTAATTTGGAGTTGTTTGTAGGTGTTCAACATCGCGGTTCGCACTTTATCATTCACAAATGCTCTCGACGAAACATAACTCGTTGTATCGAAATAATTGAAATTTGGTCCAGAGAAAGGAACTAGTTTGCCATTTTCCAAAGTTCCATTCCCGACTGTTCCTTTCGAATTACTTTTATCATTGTTTTCTTCATACGTTTCTAAATAACTATTCACTTTATCCACCACAATGGAGTCCTTTTTAGTGTCGAGTTGAGCGTGACACGAAGCATTAATTATTAAAAGTTGTAGAATCAGATTAGTGGAAAACCGCATAGTTTTTTTTCTTTGGATGAAGCGAAAATCGTACCATTTTCGAAAGGCAAAATAATACCCGTATCTTTGCACAAAAATACACACCGTGAAAAGTTTTGAACAGTTAGGGATTCACCCCAATTTTGTAAAGGGATTAAATGAATTGAAAATCATCAATCCGACTGAAATCCAAGAAAAAGTGATTCCTATTTTGTTGGAAACCGATCGCGATTTGATTGGTCAGGCGCAAACAGGGACAGGAAAAACGGCTGCCTACGGTTTGCCTTTATTGGCGAAAGTTGATACGAACGTGAATGAAATTCAAGGTTTGATTCTATGTCCGACCAGAGAATTGGGGCAGCAAGTCGCAAAACAATTGTTCAAATTCACGAAATACAGCGAAAAGATTTTCACGGAAGCGGTGTATGGTGGAGAACAAATTGACAAGCAAATATCCTCCTTGAAACGTCCAACGCATATTGTTGTTGCTACACCAGGTAGATTGATTGATTTAGTGAAACGGAAAGCGATCGATATTCGAAATGTAAAAACTATCGTGCTCGATGAAGCGGATGAAATGTTGAGCATGGGATTTAAAGCCGAATTAGATGAAATACTAAGCATGCTTCATTCGGTTGAGAATAAATGGCTTTTTTCGGCGACAATGCCTACTGGAATTCAGGATATAGTAAAAAAACACATTTCGCCAGATGCCCACATTATCAAAGTGAGCGGAAAGAATATCGTGAACAATAAAATTCAACACAGTTATTTGGTTTGTGAGGACGAGGTTAAATTTTCAGCCTTACTGTCTTTGATTCGCAGTGAACATAAGAATCAGGGCTTAGTTTTTTGTAAAACGAAGGCTGCGACCATCCGTTTGACAAAGCAATTATTGTCTAAAAACCTTCTAGCAGATTGCATTCATGGAGATTTATCACAGAAAGAAAGAGATAAAGCGATGCGTGCGTTTAAAAATGGTTCGGCTCAAATATTAGTGGCAACGGACATCGCGGCAAGAGGAATCGACGTAAGCGATTTGGCGTATGTGGCGCATTATCAATTACCTGAGAACGAAGAATATTACACGCATCGCAGTGGTCGTACGGCAAGAGCGGGAAAAGAAGGTTTGTCATTGGCTTTCGTCAATCCAGCAGAAATCAAATACATTCGAAAATACGAACGATCGCTAGGGATTAACTTCAAGCAGGTTCGGGCGATTTAATTTTTGGTCAGCCATAAATTGCCACCTGGGTTTTCATACGTAAGCGGCATTTCTGAAAAAGCATTCTTGTGGTGTTTGTGGATATATTCTGAAAACAAAGCGATTTTTTCATGTGATTTTAGTTCCCGGGCCAAAGCTAGTCCTACTGTGCACCAAGCAATCGCTTTGGTTTCCTGTTCCATTTTATGTGTCTCATCTCCCTTTGCTTTATACAAGGGCAATTCGTATAAAGATAGATGACTTTGCGATTCATAATGAGGGGCATCTTGGTTTTGTATAATTCCGTAATTCAACATAATTCCTCTTGTCTTATCGTTTTAACAAAGGTTAAAGAACCTGTTTAAAAGGTCATTATTTTAGAATAATTGTTTTTTATTATTGTATTAACACCGGATTAATTGATCATTTCACGCAAAGCGGAAATTAAAATCTAGAGTTTTAAGCAGGTCATATGGTCTTAGTTTTTAAGTAGTCAGTTCCTTTTCTATTTTCAGATGGAATCGTATTTTAGAGAAAAATAAATTTAACATGAATAAACTGAAATCACTACTTATTGCATTACTTGTTGGGTCAACTTCCCTTTTTGCCCAAGGAGATTTTGAAGGAGAAATCAAATGGGGTGAACCCATGAAACTGAAAAAAAAGGAATCTGCTCCTATTCCAATTGGTTCAACAACCTCTTCTTTTTATTCCAGAAAATGGGAAAAGAATGAAAGTTTTAGGTTTGTTGACGATGTAAAGTCATCAGAAACTTTGATAAGGGAACTCGACTAGGGTTACCTTTTTCATTGAACCGTTTTGTTATATCAGAGCCAACAAGTTGAAAATCGACGTTAGCAGATGTGTAAGAACCTCATCAGTACCAAATTCACTTTTGAAATGCTCACTTTAATTGAAGACAACACTTCTTTCTAAATGAAATTGAACGGAAATTTGGGAAAGCTCCTAAATAAAAAAATCCATTCGATGTTCTTTCGAATGGATTCTAATATAATGTATCGGACCAATTAAATTTTGATCGGTGTTTTGTTTTCCAGGTGAATATCTTCCAACATAGTATCCGTAAACTTGAAATGACCTTTTGTCGTGATAACTCTAAAAGTCCCCGATTTCATTTTACTCAATGATTCTAAAAAGAGCCATTTGGTTTTCAACAAAGAAGGATCTTCAGACTTCAAACTAATGTCGAAGAAGTAGGTGCGACCATTTTTTTCCGCTTCTATGTCTGGTGTGATAAAGCCATCCGTTCCCTTTCTGCGAAATGTTTTAGGTGTTTCGTATCCTTCAATGTCAGCTTTGATATATTCATATCCTTTCGCTTTTATATAATTAACAGCTTTCTCGATAAACTCAGTATTTTCTGCCTTTTCTGCCTGTACCATTTTCTTTTATATAATATATACACGAAAGTAAGGAAATAAAAGGGTGCACAGAAGAAAAACATGGATTATAAAATATCTTTATCGCGGCCCAATGTTCATATCTAATCAAGAAATAGACTCGATTTGCGTCTTTCGTGTCGTTCAACAAGACGATATACAGATGCAATTAAAATTGCAAATAAGATTGGTGCTACAAATGTTTTTATGGTTTTCACATAATGTTCTTTGTTTGCTGGAAACTTTCTGTATATGGCAAGTAGGGTAGTAGAAAGCGATAAGCTTTCAAGTTTGCACTGAGCCAAAACGTTGTATTTTTCAGTCTTTATTAAAAACTACAAAAATCAGTCTGTTTTAGTTTAATGCGACAGAACCCATTAGCAATGCGGGCAAAAAAAACTTAATTACGAATCAAATTTATAAAGTTTCTTTCGAAAAAAAATCATTGGACTCCTAACCTCACGAGATAGATTAGAAGCATAAAACATCTATGCTGCTTCAAAGTTTTTTATAAGTTGATGTCGATTCAAGAGTATAAAACAAAACAATATAGATACCTTCATACTTTTATCAAACAAATTTAAGGCAATGGGCATTAAAATCACAGGAACGGGATCTTATATTCCAACAGAAGTAGTATCGAATTTAGACTTTGCGAACCATGTTTTTAGAAATGAGGATGGTTCTAAGTTTCCACATTCGCCAGAAGTCATTGCTTCGAAATTTTTGGAAATAACGGGTATTGAAGAGCGCCGATATGTAGATAAAGAGCTTGTGACCTCTGATATTGCGTCTATTGCCGCAAAGAAGGCTATTGCAGATGCACAAGTAGACCCTGAAACCTTGGATTATATCATTTTTGCACACAATTTCGGTAATGTGCAACACGGGAAATTACAAACCGATATTCTGCCAAGTTTAGCGACGCGGGTCAAACATGATTTGAAGATTAAAAACCCAAATTGTGTCGCATATGATATTTTGTTTGGTTGCCCGGGTTGGGTAGAAGGTGTCATTCAGGCGCAAGCCTATATTCGCGCTGGAATGGCTAAAAAATGTTTGGTGATTGGTGCTGAAACCTTGTCTAGAGTAGTCGATAAGTATGATCGTGACAGTATGATTTATTCGGATGGGGCAGGAGCAACCATAGTTGAAGCAACCGACGAAGAGGGAGGGATTCTTTCCCATAATACTGCCTCCTATACCTATGATGAAGCCTATTTTTTATCGTTCGGACCTTCGTTCAACAAAGAAATGAATCAAGACGAGCGTTACATCAAAATGGAAGGGCGTAAAATCTATGAATTTGCTTTAACAAAAGTTCCCTTGGCCATGAAACAGTGTTTAGACAAATCCAACATTCCTATTGAAAAAATCACAAAAGTCATTATTCATCAAGCCAATGAGAAAATGGACGAAGCGATAATCGGACGATTTTACAAACTTTTTGGCGCCAAAGTGCCGAAAGGAATTATGCCTATGAGCATCCATAAATTGGGTAATTCGAGCGTAGCAACTGTGCCGACCTTGTACGATTTGTTACTTCGCGGTCAAGTTGAAAACCAATCCATTAAAAAAGGAGATATTTTATTGTTTGCCTCCGTTGGCGCAGGGATGAATATAAATGCTTTTGTTTACGAAATGTAACTATTCGTCACCCCATCCAGAGATTTCGTCGTTGGTCCATAATTCAGTAAAGAATTTTCGTTGCGATATTATGATTTTTCACCAACCTCGAGCCCATCTTTTTTCTATGTTTTCAATTAACTTTTCACGAACCTTATCACGAATCGGAATAGCCATAACTGATTCAATTCTTTTCAATGCTTTTTTTGCGTTTTTATAGTCTAAAAAGTCATAGATTCTTTGCCGATTTCCAGTTTTAGTTTTAATAAAAACATCATAGGTAATCGACTTTAGTTTTCCTTGATTTGGCACAATATAACCCACCATACCCACGGTTCCAAAGGTTTGAGTTCTTTCTGAGGATATAGATAATTCGGCGCTTTCCGGTGTTTCAAGTGATTTCCAACGTCCTATTTTTACCGCAAAAAAAGAGCCGTATTTTCGAAATATCATTTTATCCAAATCAATCTCCAATCCATTTGTACCGGAAACCATAATCAAGCTTATGCCAATTATAGGTGCACCTACAAATGGGAAAAACTGCGGAAATCCCTTGTAATGAAGTATAACAGAAAGAATAACCCCAACAATAAACCCTAATATTCCAGGAATTAGATAGTTGTTCGTAAAACCTTCGTGAACCAGAATCTTGCTATTCATAAAAAACGCATCACTTTCTACTTAAATACTTTTCACTTTCTCAACCAACCTACAATCCTACTCTTATCAATATACCAATTGTTGTTTGGTCTATGCTCTAGGTCAATTCGCTCCCGGCTATTGCCTCTTTTGCCA
>DGBF01000197.1:1563-2918 GCA_002384725.1 Flavobacteriales bacterium UBA4011 | reverse complement strand
TACTCGGATTCGTAAATTGTCGTAAACCACGCGCGGTATTTGTTTTTCCATCAGAAACCATTGGATCAAAGAAACTTTTTGCGTGTCCATAAGAATTGGGCATTCGGTGCTCGTAATGCTCGAAATAGTATCGTTTCACAAATTCTACGCATTGGTATTTCAGTCCGATGTTGTAACCGTCAATCGTTGTTCGCCCTTTTACATTTCCCGTTTCACCGTTGTAAAAGACTTCCACTCCGTTTAAACTATCGATGGCTTGTCCAAAAACAAATTCGCTGTTTTTTGATAGATATTTGTTGCCTTGAAAAGCACCAAAGGCAATAATTGCCAGAAGTATTGACCAAAAAATTGTTTTTTTCACAAAGTGAAATTACTAAATCAATTCTATTGTTGGTCCAATTCGTTGTTCCTGCTTGCAATGCATATTCCTACTTCGATCACTAACTTTTTAAATGTTCGCAACAACACCATCTCACTATCTGAAAATTAAAGCTTGTTTTGAACAATGGATTTTCCTAACTTGCTTAAACAATATTAATTACTGTTATGAAATTGATTTTAAGTTTTGTGTTTATAGCAACAATGGCATATGGCTTCGGACAAACGAATATGCAATCGAGCAACTCTCTTGCCGAACAAATCATGCTAGGAAATTTTGATCCAACTGACTATATACCTCCTTTTCCAGTTACCTCCCCAACCTTTATCTATCAAAATTTGGCTGATAACATTTCGCCAGATACCTTGAAATCATACATTTTAAAACTGGCCACTTTCAAAAACCGGCACGGAGAAGAAAAGAGAAACGTAAAACTTTCGTTCAATCGTCCAGAACTGACTATTTTTACCGTGATCAGATTCATCGACTACTCTATAACCCAAGGACTTAATATCTGAGACTACAATTTCTTGTTTTATTTCAGGGTTATCAGTGTAACGAACTTCACCAGTAGAGAAGTTAACATCTACATTTGTCAGTCCTCTTTTTCCCAAGCGTTTAGCTACTCCCATTGCACAATTAGAGCAGGTCATTCCTTCTACTAGAAGTTGTTTTTTTTCAGCAGATTCCATTTTACGAAGTGAATCAATCTACAAAAGATGACTTGGTATCTATTGTTGATTACAGCCAATAAAAATTGGGGCATAGAAAAGATCAGCGTAGCGGCTTTAAAGTAATGGGAGTACTCTACTAACGATAAAGGGACGTCCGAAGGGAATCCCATCATTTTGGAAAACTGACAAAGAGAAAGAAATCAAGAAGGAAAGTCCAAACTTTTCCAAAGTTTGGAACTTTGGAAAAGTTACATTCTACAACCAAGCTGATATTACTGTTTAGAACATCTTTTGGAGTAGGC
>DGBF01000197.1:0-1337 GCA_002384725.1 Flavobacteriales bacterium UBA4011 | reverse complement strand
CTAATTCAAGCATACGTGTTTGACTCATCATTAACTGTGTATCCTAAAATAATCCAAAATAGCTTCCCAATTTGGATAGGTATTATTTTTATGATTGATGTAATCCCACCCAAAATGTAGGTGTGTTCCTTTAAAATTGCCTGCGCCATTAGCAATTCGGTCATCGATTAAATAATCACCAACCAGTAAATCTTTTCGATGCGTAATAATCATTTTTTTATAGAAGATTTTTCCAAAATGCGCCTCAATCCATAAACGCTTGTGCATCCAAGCTGAAGGATTATCCCATGGTGCAGTAGTTAAAATGAATAAGTCATATTGTTCGGATAAATGAAGGTGATGAATAGCTTCTTTGGCTCCAGGTAGTAGCTCTAAATGCTCAAAAATACCAGGAATATTATCAGGGTTGTCTATGTAGGTCTCTGATGTCGCTTCTGGATGTGTTTTAATCGCTTCTGAAAAATCAGCAATTACACCATCCATGTCTATGTAAATAATAGGCTTCTTCATATAATATTAGCGGATTAACTTTTGTAGGCATTTTACCTTTTGCCAATCACTCTCTATGCCTGCTCTTTCATAAAGATATGTTTCGCTCCCACCTGATAATGCGATACCGTAAGTATTTTGATAGATTAACTCGTTATCAGAAATCCAATCAAATCCATGTGCAGTTTTATCCTTATCACCTTCTACAATAGTGTCAAGCCAAGAGCCTTTCCAGCGATCTTTTCCACTTCTGGTAGGGACCCAATTAGAGGAAATTTTACTTATTCGTTCACCTAACTTATAGCTATTCGTTTGCTCTAGAAAATTTATAGCTTTCCCGCAAAAATCTTTATCAGTAGTTTTAATAATTTCAAAGTTTACTCCAAGGTGCTTAAATATGGAATGATCAATAGCAAAAAAATGATTATTAAAACACCAACCATCTATGATGCTTTCACTTTTCTTTTTTTTAGATAATATGCGTTCTAATTTTGGGTAAGCTTTAAATAATTTGTTAGCGATACGCTTTTCTTGAACAACATGATAAACTGTTAAAGCATGTTTTAAAGCTTCCGAAAGGGAAGAATACGCAGAACCATCAACTAAAAAAACAGATGTACGATGTACCAAGTAGTCATCCACAAGCTTACTTGCTTCCCGTTCAACCTTATCAACGATTTCCTGCGTCACATGCATCGTGAGTTCTTCAACCTTTTCATAAATTGGTAGAAGGTCTATATTCTTTCTCAAACCACTGAAAGCATAAAAGGCATTGAGTTGCTCAAAGTCATCTTTACTATATCGCATACCAAAGAGTTTGTTATGCAAACCTTCTACGTAAGTTAATG
>DGBF01000208.1:455-2579 GCA_002384725.1 Flavobacteriales bacterium UBA4011 | reverse complement strand
GGCACAAATCGACAAACACCGCCAACACAGAAAAGTCCTGCTCGCTGACGACCGTATGAAAGGGTTATTCGAGTTGCTTCGCGCACATACCCGAAGGTCCCAATTAAATAGTGCAGTCTCAAATCTGGATTAGGGTTCCCGAAATTGTATTGGTCCATGATTCCGAAGAAAAAGTTGGGGGGGGTATATTCAATAACTCCTGTTGCCCAATCTCCTTGATCTTTAGAGGTAAGAAGTGTTTGTGCCTCCATTCTCAAAGAGTGCTTGCTATTGATTTTGTACCCTACCTCTGCAACGAAAATATTTGCATTTATGATTCCTTTGGCGTTGTTGGTCACTTTAGCCACATCATTGTTTACTGTAATGTTGAAGTAGCTCAATATCATGTTCCATTGTTTGTTGAACTTTCTTGTGATATTGATATTAAAATCTTGCCAATACAGGCTGTCACTCATGTCGAAAGGGCGACCGGAATAAGTTACTCGAGATGAATCTCCCGGTAAATTGTAACCTGTTTTATGCTTCAATGGTTGATAAGCAACAGAGTAATTTGCATTTATTGCTGTTCCATATTTTCCCCCAAATTTGCTTCCTTTCTTCAAAGAATACAACGCTTCGGCTTGATAAGCAATCTCTCCCAATGGTTGAGTTGCATATGGATAAAGTGAAGCAACCAAGTTGTAGGTGTGCGTTTTATTCATCGAAGGTAAATAATTGATGAAAACGTCTTGTAATTGTTTCGTGCGATCTGAACGGTAACTCATATTGTCCACTGACTTTCCAGACAAGAGTATTCCCAATCCTTTTTGCGAGTAGCCTAAATTGAAAACCGTTGCATGACCTGGATTATAGATGTATCCATTATCTACCGATGGATCGTTGTCTTTAATAATGTATTCCGCATCACCATAAAATTTACCATAGCGCAATTTCAATCGTCCGCCATAGGCTGCAACATTCTCAGGTAAAATATAAGTTTCGTTATCATCCGGCTGGTATTTCGAAACCAAAGACCCAGCAATAGAGATGTCTAACTTTTTATCCTTTAGCTTTTTGAAAGTTTCGTTCAGGTGAATTTCTGCATCTGCCCCACGAACTATACCAGCCGATTTATTTATTCGTCCATCGATAAACTGGTATCGGTTTGAACCGTAAACACCTTTGATTTTAATGCCGGCATATGCTCGCAGAATAATTCGAGCACCATCTAACTGTGTGTCATAACCCAAGGCACGATCTTCGTAGGCTCTAAACGCAAGTCCAGCGCCAAATTGTTCGTAAAAGTTTCCGACCGTAATATCAACGAAATCGTTTTCGTATCCCACATAACGCATACCTAAACCAGTACCGTCGAAATTATTTGGATAGCCTTGAATTCTTGGCAAGTATGATTCCAAGCGCATTCCTGCTTTGAAACCTCCTTGTCGATAAAACACATTCATATATGCATTCAAAAGTCCCACTGAGGCTGGACGGTTGGCTCCAATGAGCGTATCTTCATTCAGGTATTGAAACGTAGATTCCATATTCCCCGTAATCGAGGGAGCATTAGAATTGTTCTGTTGTGACCAAAGTAAAGGGGACACAAAAATGGACAAGGCCAGTAATCGTTTTGTCATACAGTCTATTTGACCAACGAAGTTTTAATTACTCCGCAGCTAATTTTATAATTTCTTCGTACAGTCTTTCTTCATCACCTGGTGCGTAACTGTTGAGCGAATATACGATCTCTCCATTTTTATTGAGTAAAAAGGTATGAGGAACGTTATTCACGCCCATCGCTCTTTTAAAATCGCCATTTGGATCCATCAATACCAAATATTCCCAACCTTTTCCGTTTACATAAACGGGCACTGAGTTTTTCGTTTTTTCATCGTCGATTGAAACAGCAACAAGGTTCACCCCTGTTTCTTCTTGCCAATCTACATATAAATCATTGATCGTATTCAATTCTCTTTTGCAAGGAGAGCACCACGTCGCCCAAAAGCTAATTACTACAGGACCTTCAAACCCCAATTCGGCAGTGTTGACTGCGTTTCCTTCCATATCCACTAATTGCACCGCTGGCAATTTTTTTCCTGTTGATGAGGTGTGACTTTCATTTTGCGCGAAAGCAGACATTCC
>DGBF01000208.1:0-308 GCA_002384725.1 Flavobacteriales bacterium UBA4011 | reverse complement strand
AATACAGTAATAAGTGATAAAGTAAGTAAAGCTAATTTTTTCATTTTTCTATTATTTAAGTTCGCTACAAGGAATTCAAAACCCGTGCCGAAATTCAAAAGTAGGGATTTTTAAAACCCTCTGAAGCTGCGGATTGAAAATACTCTTGTAATCCTAGTTAGTCGAACATTACATAAAACACATGTTTTTATGAGTAAAAGCGGCACTAACTCTTTAATTCTTATCAAAATCAGATTTTTGGCAAACTTTTTGATGTATTGTATCTTGTCAAGAAATGTTTTATATTTGGTAATTGACATATTACCGTA
>DGBF01000064.1:8856-9020 GCA_002384725.1 Flavobacteriales bacterium UBA4011 | reverse complement strand
TAGACAATTTTGAAATTGAACAACGCGATAGTCCCAAAGGAAAATACAAATTGATTTATGTAAAAATCAAAGAGAAAAAATCGCCAAAACGACCGAATCGCAAACCAAACTAGGTGTAACTTTTATCATTCTTAACCGTCTCACTGAAAATCTTGCGCGTGAAA
>DGBF01000064.1:7597-8599 GCA_002384725.1 Flavobacteriales bacterium UBA4011 | reverse complement strand
TTTTTTTTCATCTCTTTTATAGGATTTATATCTGTTGGTCAATCCCTCAAAGGTCAGATTACTGAATCGAATGGGATGGAGATTCCTTTTGCTAAAGTGCGTATTCAAAACACGAGCTACGGAACGGTTGCTAACGTAGAAGGAAGGTATGTTCTTGAATTAAAAAAGGGGACATATATTCTTCAATTCGATGCCGGTGGATTTAAAACGCATTACGATACCATAGAGATTTCGCAAACAAATACGTTTTTGAATGTGAGTTTAGAGCCTACCGTTCAAGAAGTAGATGAGGTAACCGTTACAGGACAATCGAAAAAATCCAAGGGAAAGGAATTGATGAAGCGTGTAATTGAAAAGCGCCAATATTTTTATGACTTAGTGCCGGAATATAAGTGTGACACGTATTGTTTTGGATCTCTAGAAAAAGAAAAACGGGATACGGTAATTAGAGATTCAGTTGTGGGTAAAGAAAAATTGAACCTCATTGAATGGCGCGCAATTACCTATTACAAAAAATCGCAAAAATTCAAGAATGAGTTTTACGCCTATGAAGATTTTACCGATCCATCGAAACCCTTAACAATTGAGGCTTCAACTAGCTTCGGTGATGGGAATGCTAGTATAGCAGGAGCTATGGGTGAATCTTTCAATCGTAATTTATTCGTAACAGGAATAAAAGATGCACACATTAATTTATTCGAGAATCTTCTTCTTTTGCCAAGAATTTCAGATAAACCTATAGTCTCTCCTTTGGCCTACAATGCCTTTGTGTATTATACTTTTTATTTAGAAGGTTCTTTTTTAGATTCTACTAATTCTTTGATTTATGAAGTGCGTGTAGATCCTCGCTTCGATTATGAGGCACTATTTTACGGCAAGCTTTTCATCCGAGACGATGGGCTGGAATTAGTTTCCTATGAATTAGGAATTAATCGTGCTGCTTTGCTCCATTTTAGGGACATGCATATTGTTTGTGACTATGAAAAAGTAGGGGAGCGATTG
>DGBF01000064.1:3262-7392 GCA_002384725.1 Flavobacteriales bacterium UBA4011 | reverse complement strand
ATTCGTTTGACACATCAAGATTATTCTTTTGAAGTGGACGATTCTAAAAGGAATTTTTGGCTAGAAACCAGCGTCTACACGGATGATGCTTTCGATAAGGACACAACATTTTGGAACGAGCGCAGACCCTTTACGCTGAAAGAAATAGAAACAAGTTTTATTCAGGAACAGGATAGTATTATCACGTATCACGAAAGTGATGAATTCAAATTGAAACAAGATAGTATTCGGAATAAATTCCATTGGTATACGCCTCTAATTGGTTATGGGCGCTCCAATTCCTTCAAAAAACAAGAGTGGTATGTAGGCGGCTTACTTCAACAAATGAATCTTTTTGGAGTGGGAGGTTATCGACATAAACTACCGTTCAGCTATCAGAAAGAATTCGAAAACGGGAAAAAGTTTTCGGTTAATCCGAGTATAGATTATGGGTTTTTCAATAAAGATTTGAAGGGTTCTTTTGGTGGAAGTTTCACCTATAATCCAATGAATTTTTCCAAGGTGTTTTTCGAAATAGGGGATGTTTATGACCGAATTGCAGGAGCGCAAAATATTGCTAGCGCTTTCTTTCCTACCAATATGGTTAGGAATCAGAAGGTGGAAATTGGCTTTCGTCGAGAGATAATCAATGGATTATATGGCCAATTGAAACTGGAATATTCAGACCGGAGAACTATAGAAAATATTAAGTACCCTGCATTTTATGATACAGTATTTGCTGTTTTGCCCGAACCACCCGTATTTGAAAGGTATAAAATATTCATGCCCACACTCGATTTGGAATATCATTTCAGACAAAAGTATATTGTTCGTAAAGGGCAAAAAATTGTACTGGGATCGCCGTATCCAGCAATTTTTCTCAAATACAAACGTGGAATTCCGGATATTTTAGAAACCACATCTAATTTTGATTTTGTCGAGCTTCGAATAACAGATGATGTAAAATTGAACACACTGGGCGAGGCACAATGGAAATTTGAATTGGGATCTTTTCTCTTCAAAAAGGACCTCCGTGTTATAGAGAACAAATTTTTTAGACAATCGGATAGAGGTTTCTTTTCAAATCCTGTGAACACCTTGCAGTTGTTAGATACCACAATGAACACATCAAATTCATATTTACAACTGAATACAATTCACCATTTCAAAGGATTTTTCTTGAATAAAATTTGGTTAATCAACCGATTGGGGCTAGAAGAAACAATTGGCGGTGCTGCACTTGTTATTCCTGATGCCAATTTTCGACAAGTTGAATTCTACGCAGGTTTGGAGCGAAAAATCACGCTTTGGGGAGGAACGTTCAAAGTAGGTTTGTACGCTGTAACATCTGACAATAATTTCGATAAAGCAAATATCAAAATGAAGTTTGGAATTAACGTTTATAATGACTTTTCTGGCAAATGGGAGTATTGATCCGTTACTTGCACAATATTATCTCTCTCTCGACGTCTTGATATCCTAACAAAATAGTAGATTTGTTTCAGTGGTATTTAGCAGCGTAATATTTCTGTTTTATTTTCTACCTGCATTCCTTGTAGTGTATTTCTTGTCGCCAAGAAAAGTAAAGAATTATACCGCGCTTTTGGCGAGTATTGCCTTCTATGCTTGGGGAGCACCGAAATTTGTTTTCGTCATTTTAGCGTCCACTATCATTGATTTTTTCATCGTAAAGGCACTGCACAATGCTTCCGAAGAAAGGAAACGAAAAGGATTCCTAATGATTTCACTGGTCATGAATTTAGGACTTCTGGCCTATTTCAAGTATGCGAATTTTTTCGTTGAAAATTTGAATGCCGCCTTGAATTCTATTGGATTGGAACAAGTTGGGTGGACCTCTGTGGCTTTGCCCATTGGAATTTCGTTCTACACTTTCCAAACCTTGACCTATTCAATTGATGTGTACCGCAGAATTCACGAACCTTTAAAAAAGGTGTCTGATTACTTGCTGTATATCATGGCGTTTCCACAAATGATTGCTGGTCCTATCGTCCGTTTTACGCATATTGCCGATCAAATTGTCAAACGAAAAGATACGCTCGATGATAAACTCGTTGGCTTTTATCGATTCTGTATCGGACTGGCCAAGAAGGTGTTAATTGCCAATGTAATGGCAGAGCAAGCCGATTTAATTTTTAGTTCCAACCTCAATGAGCTCACGACGCCAATGGCGTGGATAGGTATGATAGCATACACCTTCCAAATCTATTTCGATTTTTCTGGTTACTCCGATATGGCAATTGGCCTTGGTCGTATGATGGGATTCCGTTTCCCTGAAAATTTCAATGCGCCGTACATTTCTACTTCGATTACGGAGTTTTGGCGCAGATGGCACATGACATTAAGCGGATTTATGCGCGATTACCTCTACATTCCTCTGGGTGGAAGTAGAGTGAATTCCAACGGTCGCCTATATTTTAATTTGGCCTTGGTCTTTTTACTTTCAGGACTCTGGCACGGAGCTTCGTGGAATTTCGTCATTTGGGGTGCATTTCACGGGTTCTTTTTAATTCTCGATCGACTTTTCTTAAAGAAGGTATTGAACAGCATTCCGAAAGTATTTTCCATTTTAATCACATTCATTATCACCATGTTTGGTTGGGTTATTTTCCGTTTGGAAGATTTCGGTAAAATTAAAATGTACTTATATGAGCTTTTAGTTTTCGATGAAAACTTTTTGTTTGTTGATGTAATACCAGCTTTTTGGCTGTTATTGATTGTCTCGGTTTTCTTCTCCTTTTTGGGGGCTTTCAAATTTGGAAAGAAATTACAGGCGTACTTTTTCGAAACAGATATCTATGGGAATAGAAGTCATGTCATCTTATTTGTTCTTTCTATTCTTCTTCTTTGGCTGTCGACTAGTTCTATTACGAGTTCAGGTTTTAACCCTTTCATTTATTTTAGATTCTAATGGAAGGAAAGAAAAATAGCACCCTTTTGAAACGCATACTCGTTGGAGCGATGATGTTGGCCTTGGTTTTCCCGATGCTACAACACAAGTTCAAATGGGTGAAAGAAACACCGTTAAATGGTGCGGTTGAACTCTTAGAACGACCTGTTTTTTCTTATGAATCGTGGTTTGAAGGAACGTATCAGGATCAACGAACAGATTATCTAAACCAGAATGTAGGTTTCAGAAATGCTATGGTTCGAACGTACAATCAATGGCATTTTTCTTTTTACAAACAGGCCAATGCAAATGGAGTAGTGATCGGAAAAGACAACTATTTGTATGAAGAAAACTATATAAAAGCACATTTTGGAGAAGATATCAGAGGTACAGAAATTATACAGGAACAAGTTGAAAAATTAGCCAAAGTCTCGGACACTCTTAAGAAACTAGGGAAACATCTGGTGGTTCTTTTGGCCCCAGGAAAAGCAAGTTTTTATCCAGAGTACATTCCACGGAAATCAACCATTAATTTGCCGATGAATATTGGTGCGCGAAATAATTTGTACGAGTACGATCGACTTTTGAAGGGTAAGGTACCAACGATGAATCTAAATTCATGGTTCATCAAAAATAAAGGAAAAATGCCACATCTTTTGTATCCGAAAACAGGAATCCACTGGAGTAAATATGGCGAAATTGTCATGGCGGACACCCTAATAAAGTTCTTCAATAAATTGCCAGGAGTTCAGTTACCTCACTTGATCGTTGACAGTATCACAAGAAAAATAGAAATGTGGGACACCGACGACGATATCGAAAAAGGTATGAATTTGTTGTTCAATATTCCAGACAATGAAATGGGCTATCCGTATTTCCGAGTAGTGAAAAATCCGGAGAAGAAGTATTCGAAAGTATTGACCATTGCCGATAGTTACTTCTGGGGACCTTTCAACGGAGGAATGTCGAGAGATTTATTCAATGATGGTCGATTCTGGTACTACAACGAAGCTATTTTTCCAGACAGTTACGAAAGTCCATTAAATGTGAAAGACGTTGATTTCCAGAAAAAATTAGAAGAAAATGATGTAATTTTAATCATCTGTACAGACGCCAATCTCTTTAAATTTGGATTTGGATTTATCGAGCAAGCTTATGACACTTATTTTCCGAAAAGATAAAAGCATGAAAGTATCTGCCATTTGTTTTCTCTTTTAAGGGCATTACCGATTTCTTGTCAATC
>DGBF01000064.1:523-3211 GCA_002384725.1 Flavobacteriales bacterium UBA4011 | reverse complement strand
GGGAAAAGGATGAGGTGACCAAACAAGTGAAAAGCATTGTAGCTTTTTTCTCATGCCGATTTGTCACTATTTATAATCAACGCAATAATCCACCCCAATATTGGAATGTACGAAAGTATGGATATTGTTTTGTCGTAATTGTCGAACATAATTCGCTTATTCTCTTGAAGTTAAGAAAAAAGTGAATCCACGAACTCTTTTTTATGGAATATTTGCAAGTCTTTCATGCCTTCTCCAACACCAATGTATTTCACAGGAATCTTCATTTGATCAGAAATTCCAATCACAACACCACCTTTCGCTGTTCCATCCAATTTCGTAATCGCCAAAGCATTTATTTCGGTCGACAAGGAGAATTGTTTAGCCTGTTCAAATGCGTTTTGGCCTGTAGAACCATCTAATACCAATAAAATCTCATGCGGTGCTCCAGGAACAACCTTATCCATCACACGTTTGATTTTACTCAACTCATTCATCAAATTCACCTTGTTGTGCAAACGTCCTGCAGTATCAATAATCACGACATCTGCATTGCTTGCCTTAGCCGATTGAAGTGTATCAAAGGCAACTGAAGCTGGGTCCGCATTCATGCCTTGTTCCACGATGGGGACGCCAGCTCTTTCTGCCCAAATAATCAATTGGTCAACTGCTGCTGCACGAAAAGTATCTGCCGCACCAAGAACTACGCTTTTTCCAGCTGACTTGAATTGATGGGCTAATTTTCCGATGGTGGTTGTTTTTCCAACCCCGTTTACACCAACGACCATGATCACATGTGGTTCGCCGTTTTTCTTTTCAATATTGAAGTCATTCGTGATGCCAATATTATTTTCCTCCAATAAAGCTTCTATTTCTTCTTTGAGAACATTATTCAATTCATTTGTTCCAAGGACTTTATCACGAGAAACACGTGCTTCGATTCGGTCTATTATTTTTAGGGTTGTTTCGACTCCTACATCAGAAGAAATAAGGATTTCCTCCAAGTTGTCGAGTACTTCATCGTCGACTTTAGATTTACCAACAATCGTGCGTGTTAGTTTGGTTAGAAAACTCTGTTTGGATTTCTCTAAACCTTTGTCCAGTGTTTCTTTTTCTTTTTTTCCGAATAATCCGAATAATGCCATGGCACAAATATAAAAAAAGCCCACTCAGTAAAACTGAGAAGGCTTGTAAAATATCGTTTAAAAGGAGGATTATTTTTGTTTAAACCACTCTTGTACTTTGTCGTTGTGTACGATTTCTTCTTTAAAGGTATAAGAACCTTTTTCACCTTTTGTCATTTTGATGACCTTGGTGTGCTGTTTTCCGCCTCCTTTTTGAAGGGATGCTACTACTTTCTTTGCCATGTCTTATTTAATTTCTTTGTGAATTGTCATACGCTTCAAGATGGGATTGTACTTTTTAATTTCCAATCGCTCTGGCGTGTTTTTTCTATTCTTAGTCGAAATATATCGAGAAGTTCCTGGTTGACCAGACTCTTTGTGCTCCGTGCACTCTAAAATAACCTGAATTCTATTTCCTTTTGCTTTAGCCATTACCGTCTAATTTTTTTCGATTATTTCAAAAATCCTTTAGCACGAGCTTCTTTCAAACAAGCAGAAATACCTTTCTTGTTTACTGTACGAAGTGCAGACGCTGAAATCTTCAATGTTATTGTTCTATCTTCTTCTGGAACGTAAAACTTCTTAACCACTAAATTGGGCTTAAAAGTACGTTTCGTTTTGCGGTTGGAGTGAGAAACATTGTTCCCTACCATTACCGACTTACCTGTTAATTGACAAACTCGTGACATGTTCTTTTCTTTATTCCAAATTCTAAATTGGGGTGCAAAGGTGGCAATTAATTGAAAAACTACCAAAGCTTTTCATCTTTTTTTTAGGAATTTAATCCAAGTATTTCACATCTCACCAAATTAAGGGCAGATAAGGCGGTCATACTTATGTTTCTTTCCCGATTATCGCCAAAGTTAAGACATATTTTAAATACTCTTTTTTCCGTCGAAACTGCAATCCAAACTGTGCCGACAGGTTTATTTGGCAATCCTCCATCCGGACCAGCGATGCCAGATGTAGAAACGCAAACATCAACGTCCAATAATTTACGGCCTTTTTCAGCCATTTGAGCTATAATTTCCTCACTTACCGCGCCATGTTTGATCAAATCGTCATGCGAAATACCCAATAAGTTTTCTTTCTCCTTATAACTATACGCCACTATGCTGCCTTCGTAATAACGAGATGAACCGGCAATTTTTACCAATTCTTTGGCTATCGTGCCTCCGCTGCAACTTTCTACAGAACCAATGGTCATGTTTTTGTCGATGAGCAATTGTCCCAAAACTTCTGAAATACTTTTTTCTCCTATTGAATATGCATGTTTGGGAATTCGCTTCAATACTTCTTCAAAATACGTGTTGATTTTGTCTGAATCGATTCGACCGTTTTTCGAACTCAAGCGAAGTTTTACGATTCCCGGAGAAGGTAAATAGGCCAAACTCAATCCATCTGCGCGCACCGCGTCTTCCCATTCTTCAATCTCTTGTGCCAAATATGATTCGCCAATTCCCTGAGTCATCAGGGTTTCGTGATACAATTCTTGGGTTTCAAAAAGTTCTTTTAAACGCGGGAAAACTTCATCGTTCATGATGCCTCGCATTTCATAAGGAACGCCTGGCAAACTCACTACAAT
>DGBF01000064.1:0-343 GCA_002384725.1 Flavobacteriales bacterium UBA4011 | reverse complement strand
CAATGCAACCGTCCTTCTCAAACCACATTCCCGAAGCGGTACCCTGATAGTTGTGCAATAGTGTCGCTCCAACTGGAAAAGCCGCCTGTTGAATATTTACTTCCAACATTTCTCGGTTCCGTTTTTTGAAAAAGCCTTCGATTCGTTCCAATACTTCAGGAACAATCTCCAAACTCGTGTCGAAATATTCGGTCAAGGTGTGTTTTGTTAAATCATCTTTCGTCGGACCTAGTCCACCTGTCAGAATAATCAATTGATTCTTTGGCATCAGATGGTCTAAACTCTCTTTTATGTCACCTGGTTGATCGTAAATCGCCCAACTTGTGGTCACTGGAATACCCAT
>DGBF01000154.1:8641-8772 GCA_002384725.1 Flavobacteriales bacterium UBA4011 | reverse complement strand
ACAACAGAGTTTTAATTTAGTTTATTATTGTTTAGTCGATAATCACTGTTACTATTCCTTTGTAGCTTGCTGCTTCACCTGGAAGTGGATTGCTCAAGGATACTTTCCATATGTAGTTCGAACCGTGTTGC
>DGBF01000154.1:4527-8481 GCA_002384725.1 Flavobacteriales bacterium UBA4011 | reverse complement strand
TTTGGGTGCCTGCGCTTGCCGATTCCAATCCATCCTGCTGTTTCGTCTGTTGTTTCGTAGATTGTCCCTCCATCTTTCGGGTCGATAACAATCATGGAGAAAGATGTGTTACGTTCCACCAATGCGAAAGGCATAAATGTATTGTATCTTGGGTCGATGTCTTGTGGTTTGAATGCCGTTGTCGCCATCAAGTTGTAATCGTTAGCAATGTTGATTTTCTTAGCAGAAACAGTTGAACATCCTTTCTCGTTCGTTGAAGAAACGGTAATCGTATATTGACCATCCTTGAAGAAGTTGAATTCCGCTTTATTTCCTGAACGGCTCATGTTTCCTTGTTTGCACGTCCATTGGATATTGCTATTCGGATCTACATTCGAAACTTTAACTTCAGTAGTTGGTATTCCGTTGTTGAACAAATGTTCTTCGTCTATTGTGAAATCGACAGCTTTGTTTTCGTAAACAACGAACTTGTTTTCTTTTCCTTTGGAATTGAAGACTTTATACGTTCCAAACTCTTCGAAATCAACTGTTTTAGACTCCTTCGGGTATATAACAACCTGACGTCCATTCGGGAATTCAATCGTCATACGGATATCAGACGAGTTCGTCACTTTCTTATCCATATATTGACACGTATTCTCAATTTTCGTCAACTCCGTGTTCATTTTCGAAGGAGCTGGTATAAGGTCAGCTTTATCGTACGCTATGTTGGGCGGTGTTACCAAACTGCTTTGGTCTTTGATGTATTCACCTTCTTTAAATAGGTTGTCACTTTTCAACGATTTCGCAGGAATTGAGGATATTTTGTGAATATCTCCTTTTGCTATCGTTTTGTTGGTTGGATCAGCAACGATATTTTCATTCGCAGCGACTTTATTTGTATTAACATTTTTAGCATCCGCTGTTTGTGCAGGGATAGCTTTGTTTTCGTTTTTCGTTTCTGTTTGGTTGATTCGTGCGCTTTTGTTGTCGGTAGGAGTATTGTTACTCGCGAAATACCAAAGTGAAGCTCCTCCAACCATGGCAACAGCAATAATAACTCCTGCCCAAGGATTGAAAGGCTTTTTACCGGAAACAGGCATGGCTTTATCCAACTTCGAGGAGAGTGCACTCCAAGCAGCAGGATCATAAGGAACCTCCTGGTTTTGGAGGGCTTCCTTAAAAATATGTTCAAATTTTTGACTCATTGTCGGTAATTATTGGTCTATGGTTGTAAATTTTTCTTTTAATATTTTTTTCAAGTTCATCTTAGCTTTCGCCAAATTAGATTTTGAGGTTCCTTCGGAAATTCCGAGAATCTCGCTGATTTCTTTGTGTTTGTATTCTTCAATCACATACAAGTTAAAAACGGCTTTATAGGCTGGAGAAAGACCATCGATTGCTTGCATCGCCACCTCCGCTTTGATACTTGTCAATTCAAATTCTTCTTTTTCCTCGATCGTATTTTCGGTTTTAACGACGAAATCTTCATCGTTTTCTGTCCGAATGGGATCTTTCTTAGATTTTCGAATCGCATCTATGCAAGTATTTGCAAAAATCCGACGCATCCATCCTTCGAAAGAACCGGTGTGATCGTAACCATCTAATTTGTCAAAGACCTTGATAAAACCAAGTTGGAGAATCTCCTGAGCATCGTCTTTATCGCGGTGGTAGCGTAAGCAAACCCCCATCATTTTCCCGTAAAAGAGTTTAAATAGTTCCTCTTGCGCTTTGCGTTTTTTTGCAATACAACCATCGATAATCTCCTTTATCTCATTCTTATTTTCCACATTGTCTCTGTTCATTAGACGATAGGTCTTTTTGGGGGTTGCCTTTTGGGTAAAAATTTTCAACAGTTGCTGAAAATCATGCACATTACTTTACAAATTAAATGATTTTCGATACAATATACTTACTTTTGCAACGAATTAATTAGTACAATCGAAAACCAAACAAATTTACGATGAAAGTAACAGTAGTTGGTGCAGGAAATGTAGGTGCAACATGTGCAGACGTCTTAGCACACAAAGAAATTGCCAATGAAATAGTATTGTTGGATATCAAAGAAGGATTCGCTGAAGGTAAAGCTTTAGACATTTGGGAGACATCTCCAATCAACTTATACGATTCTCGTACGATAGGATCGACGAACGATTATTCAAAAACGGCTAATTCAGAAGTAGTTGTTATAACATCAGGTTTGCCAAGAAAACCGGGTATGTCTCGTGATGACTTAATCGCGACGAATGCTGGAATCGTAAGATCGGTTACTGAAAACGTAGTGAAGTACTCACCAAACGCAAAAATCATCATTGTTTCCAATCCTTTGGACGTAATGACTTATTGTGCATACCTTTCTGCAAAGGTAGATTCTAAGAATGTATTTGGAATGGCAGGTGTATTGGATACAGCTCGTTACCGTTCTTTCATCGCTTTAGAATTAGGTGTTTCTCCTAAAGATATCCAAGCAGTATTGATGGGTGGTCACGGAGACACAATGGTTCCACTTCCGCGTTATACAACAGTTGGTGGTATTCCCGTTACTGAATTGATTTCAGAAGAAAAATTGAATGAAATTATCGAAAGAACGAAGTTCGGAGGTGGAGAAATCGTTAAATTGTTAGGAACATCTGCATGGTACGCTCCAGGAGCTGCAGCTGCGCAAATGGTAGAAGCAATTGTACGTGATCAAAAACGAATCTTCCCAGTTTGTGCTTGGTTGGACGGTGAATATGGAATGAAGGATATCTTCCTTGGTGTTCCAGTTATCCTTGGAAAAGGAGGAATCGAAAAAATCATCGAATTGGATTTGAATGCAGATGAAAAAGCATTATTAGAAGAATCAGCTGTTGCCGTTAGAGGAGTTATGTCTGTTTTGGATAATATGAATGTTGCAGGATAAATATCTAATATATTATTATAAAAAAAGCTCGATCGAAATGTCGGGCTTTTTTTGTTACAATAATTATAGAGACTGCTGACATTGACCATTTATGTTGACCAACTCGACGAAATATTGTCAACGGTCAACGTATTATTTCTTATAAAACGGCAATTTCACCACCTTCGCTTTCACGCCTTTGTCACGTATAGAAATATAAATATCTGAATCCATGGCAGAATGATCAAGGGTAACATAACCTAGACCAATTGCAATTTTCATACTGGGCGACATTGTACCTGATGTTACGTGACCAATTTTATTTCCAGATGCATCGTGAATTACGTAATCGTGACGGGGAATACCTCTGTCGACCATTTCGAAGGCAACTAGTTTGCGTTTAACACCTTCTTCTTTTTGTTTCGCCAAGAAGTCGGCATCAATGAAGTCTTTTGTTAATTTCGTAATCCAACCCAATCCGGCTTCCAATGGGGAAGTCGTTTCGTCGATATCGTTTCCATACAGGCAGAATCCCATTTCTAAGCGAAGCGTGTCTCTTGCCGCCAAACCGATAGGCTTGATGCCGAAATCTGCACCAGCTTCTAATACCTTAGCATATATTTGAGCAACTTCACTGTTTTTACAATAAATTTCGAATCCACCTGAACCAGTATAACCAGTAGCAGATATGATAACATTTTCGATTCCAGCAAAATCAGCCACTTCGAAGTGGTAATATTTGATTGCGGACAAATTTATTCTCGATAAAGATTGCATCGCTTCAACTGCTTTTGGTCCTTGAATAGCAAGAAGTGAATAATCATCAGAAAGATTTTTCATTTCCGCCTTCATCGAATTGTGCGAAGAAATCCAATCCCAATCTTTATCAATGTTAGAGGCATTTACAACCAATAAGTATTGTTCTTCTTTTATCATGTAAATGATCAAGTCGTCCACAATTCCACCTTTTCCGTTGGGCATACAAGAGTATTGTGCTCTTCCGACAGTCAATATCGTCGCATCATTCGTCGAGATTTTTTGAATCAAATCCAAAGCCGTTGGCCCAGAGATCAAAAATTCACCCATGTGACTAA
>DGBF01000154.1:4001-4317 GCA_002384725.1 Flavobacteriales bacterium UBA4011 | reverse complement strand
AATTGAACCGGCATATCAAATCCAGTAAAAGGAACCATTTTTCCGCCCATAGCGATGTGTTGATCGTTTAATGTTAGTTTTTTCATGGTGTATTTAATTTAAGGACAAAAATAATGAACTATTGGAATAGTTGGAACGATCCTATTGATTGAAGTATAAATTGTATCTGGTTTTTGGATGTGAAATTAGATTGGGAATAGCTCAATAGCCTATAAAACATCAAAATGTTGTTCGGCAATTAGCGAATTGGAAAATTTTATATTTTTCGAAATTTGATTCGAAACCCCGTATTTATAGAACTAAATCAATTACTCAG
>DGBF01000154.1:1591-3806 GCA_002384725.1 Flavobacteriales bacterium UBA4011 | reverse complement strand
GCTCAATCCGATATTTATTCACATATCTCCGCCAGTCGCTGTCCAACCAAAGTACCAATCGCAACTCCCATTCCTCCCATACGAACACCAATGCAAACCCGTGCATCTAAACGTTTTATTATCGGTTCTTTTTTGTTTCCTATCCCCATTATTCCAGCCCAACGATGTTCTATTTCAAAGGCTGTTTTTGGTAAGATTATTCGCTTCAATTTCTCTTCAATACCGTTTTGGATTTCTGGGGTAATGAAAAGCTCGGTCGTTTCTTCCTTTTTAAAGTCTAGGTTTCTTCCACCACCAATTAGTAAGCGACAACCAACATTTCTGAAATAATAGTAGCCCCGGTCGATGTGGAATGTTCCAATTGTTTTTAATTCAGGTATTTCTTTTGTTATCAAAACTTGAGCACGAGCGGGCCGAACGACAGTTTTTGTATTGATATCTGGCGTAAAGCCATTGGTGCAAATCACCAAATTACTCGATTTTAATTCTCCGTAGTTTGTGTCCAAAATAACTTCGTTTCTATTGGAAGAAAAGGACTTCATTTCCACACCTCGTAGAATCGTAATTCCAGCATCTTGCACGCGTTTAATTGCCGTTTGAATTAAGAGAGAAGTATCCAATTGACCTTCCAGTTTATTCTTGAAGGCAGAATCCAAATTTTCGAAGCCAAATCGTTTGCTGGCCTCTTTGTCTTCGGCATACACATTCGATTCTCCTGTAATCGATTTCAAGGCATGATTCAGTTCCTTCAGCTTAGACCAAATTTCCTCGGTATCTGTTTTATTCTCCATTAAGTCCCACGAACCAAGGGTCTGAAGGTTGATTTCTTTTTCTCCTAACCAGTTTTTAAGAGCTTGAAGACCTTTCCAACGCATTTCTACTGTCTTCCAAACTTCATTTTCGGGTGTGTTGGATAAATCGTCCATTATTTCGCTGGGTGAACCAAAACAAGCAAATCCAGCATTTTTTGATGAAGCAGAAAAGGGGAGTACACCTTTGTCAAGGACAAGAATTTTGGCTTTTGGATGGTTTTTTTTAAGATGATACGCGGCGCTAAGTCCCACAATTCCAGAGCCAATCACAATAAAGTCGAGATCACTGGTTAGCCACTTTTGCTCCCAAAAAGAAACGTTAGAAAATTCAAATTCCATGCAGTAAAAATACTTTAAACTTTTCGTCGTGAAGAATTCGATTCATATAAGGCGTAAAACCACCTCATTTTCCGATATTTGTTCATTAAAATAAAAATGGAATGTTTTTGAACGTTTTTTGTATCGAATTGTACAGTAACCGTTAACACATTAGTATGAGAATAATTCTTACATTTTTCTTGCTCATTTTGAGCGCCTTAAGCTTCGGTCAAACCGTGCAATTCGACTATGGTGGGCAAATCACCAATTACGAAACGGGTAAAAAAGAAACAGGAGTAAAAGTTACTGTTACATCGAACGGCGCGACGCTAGCTACCTCAGTTACCGCCAGTAATGGTAAATACATTATAAAATTTGATACACCTGCTCAATCCAAATACGATATCGTTTTTTCGAAAGCAGGATTTGTATCTAAACGGGTAAGTTTCGATTTAAAAGACCTGAACACCGACGGAATGAAGGACAGTCAAAAATTAAGTCCTTTGGAAGATTTAAGTTTAGAGATTTTTTCCGTTAAACCAGGTATTGATTTCTCCTTTCTTGAGAATGAGCCTGTTGCCATGTTCACAGCGGATAGTAAAAGCACGAACGTTAAGCTTGATGTATCTGCCAGTCAACGGATGAAGCAAAAAATTGAAGGTTTGTTGGATAATTCAGCCAATACGGTTGACAATACGGACGTTAAATACAACGATGCAATCACCAAAGGGGATGCGTTTTTCAAGGGTGATAAGCTTGAGGAGGCTTTAAAGCAGTTTGAAGCTGCAGCCTTCTTAAAACCGAAAGAATTTTATCCGCAAAAGAAAATTGCTGAGATTGATGCTTTACTGAAAGCAAAGAAAAATGAGAGCTATGCTCAAAATGAAATCGATCAGCAGTACAACAATTACATCAAAGCGGCTGATAATTTCCGTGACGAGAAAAAGTATACAGAAGCACTTTTGAAGTATCGTGCCGCTATGCGGGTGAAAAATGAGCAATATCCGAAAGATGAAGTTGCGAAAATTGAAAAAATAACGAATGATCTAGCCGCTGCCGAGCGAAAAGAACGGGAGTATTTAGCG
>DGBF01000154.1:382-1504 GCA_002384725.1 Flavobacteriales bacterium UBA4011 | reverse complement strand
ACGACGAAAAATATCCGAAAGCTCAATTGGCTTTGGCGCAAAGTGCTTTAAAAGAGCTGGCCGATAAAGAAGAGTTGAACAAGAATTATGATGCTGCGATGAAGGAAGGTGCTTCCCTATTCACACTATCAAAATTTACGGAAGCGAAGGCAAAGTATACGGAAGCTTCTGGATTGAAGCCCAATGAAAGTGTGCCAAAGGAACGCATTAAAATATGCGATGATCAGATGGCAAAATTGGAGCAAGCGAAGAAAACCGAAGAAGAAATATATGCTTTGTTTGAACTAGGGCAGGAGCAAATAGATGCTAAGACCTATTCATTGGCCAAAGCGACGTACAAGAAAATTCAGAGTTTAGATCCAAAAAAGAACTTAGCCCAAGTAAAATTGGATGAAATTGAGCGTTTAATAAAAGCAGACGAAGATGCCAAGAATGCTGAGGCAAGATTTGAGAAGTACGTAAAAGATGGAGATGCGGCCGTTTTGAAAGAATATTTTGCCACTGCTAAACAAAACTATGGTGCTGCCTTGGAAGTAAAAGAAGACAAACCCGTTCAAGATAAATTTGATGCCGTTGTCAGTAAAATGGCGAAAATGGAAGCCAAAGTTCTTGTAAAAAACAAGTACGATGAATCCGTGGCAGCAGCCAAAAAACTACTGGATGAGAACGAATTGGAAAAGGCACGATTGAAATACCAAAATGCAGCAAGTATTGATCCTACGCAAACAGAGCCAAAGCTTCGTATTGATGAAATTGACGCTCGATTGAACAAGAAATCGGGTGAGGACAAGAAATACAGAGCATTGATTGATAAAGGAGATGCATTGGTAAAACAAGAAAGGTATTTAGAGGCAATCAAAGAATTTGATAGTGCGTCTGAAATGCGTCCAGCGGAAGCTGAGCCAAAAGACAAATCTGCAGAAGCGGCAAGATTGGCTCGTGAATCTAAAGACAATGACAATAGACAGTTTGAGAGAATATTAAGTGCCGCACGAACGTCTATCGACTCCGCTAATTATGAAAAAGCGAAGGATTTGGTGAATCGTGCCATAACGAATCGTGCACCAATTTTACGTCCAACTGATTCTCGTCCAGAGGACATGTTGAAGGAAATAAACGCGC
>DGBF01000154.1:0-225 GCA_002384725.1 Flavobacteriales bacterium UBA4011 | reverse complement strand
TGACAATCTGATTGCTGCTGCAGAAAAGGCAGAGGCTGCGGATGATCTTAAAACGGCTATTGATACCTATCGAAAAGCAGGTGAGATTAAACCGAAAGAAACACTTCCTCCGTCTAAAATAGAGGAATTAAGCAATGTTTACAATGATTTGTTTAGCGCCGCCGAGAGAGAACGCAAATACGCCGAAAACTTCAAAAAAGGGGTCTCTGAAATGAACATAAAAAG
>DGBF01000123.1:5623-6786 GCA_002384725.1 Flavobacteriales bacterium UBA4011 | reverse complement strand
AGTCGAATTGATTAAAATGCCTACGAAAGAAAATATTAAAAATTAATTAAAAATTATTATCATGAGAAATTTTTATAATCAATTATTAGAAAACAATAAAGAATGGGTTGCAAAGAGTTTGGAATCTGATCCAGATTTTTTCAATAAACTAGCTGATGGACAACAACCACCCCTTTTATGGATAGGTTGCGCCGATAGTCGTGTTCCAGCCAACGAAATAATAGGTGCACAACCGGGTGAAGTATTCGTTCATAGAAACATAGCCAATATGGTTGTTCATACGGACATGAACATGTTGAGTGTACTTGATTATGCAGTAAATGTATTAAAGGTGAAACATGTAATCGTATGCGGGCATTACGGATGTGGCGGTGTAAAAGCTGCCATGGGAAACCAAAACATAGGCCTTATCGATAACTGGATTCGACATATAAAAGATGTATTCCGTTTTCACAATGATGAATTAGTAGCAATTCAAGATGAAACGAAACAATTCGATAGATTTGTGGAATTGAACGTTAAGGAACAAGTAATGAATTTAGCCAAAACTTCGATCGTTCAAAACGCGTGGAAAAATGAACAACCTCTGCATATCCATGGTTGGGTCTATAACATCAAGGATGGTATCATCAAAGATATGGGCGTGAATTTCGAAAACAACTCAATGCTTGCCGAAGTATATCAATTGGATATTTAACAGACACAAACTCTATATTAGCCCCTCGAGATTCCAACCAATATCGGAACTTGAGGGGCTTTTTCGTTAAATTTAAACCATGATTCCCGAAATAATCGAAGAATTTAGAAAGCGAAGTAATCCGGAATATGCCGAAAAAATGTCGGCGTACATGCGAGGAAAATTCGAATATTTCGGGCTGAAATCTGATCAACGAAAGGAGATACAGAAACTGTTTTTCAGCAGAATGAATACCGAAATAGAACTCGAAAATCGTTGGAAATTCGTTCGCGAATTGTGGGAAAAACCACAACGCGAATTACTTTATTTCGCCATGGATTGGGTGAATTCGTTCAACCCAAAAACACTGAAAAAAGAGGATATTACAGAAATTCATTTTCTGTTGACGAACAAATCTTGGTGGGACAGTGTCGATATTCTTGCTTCGAACATACTCGGGAAATACCATCTGCAATTTCCCGATAAT
>DGBF01000123.1:0-5523 GCA_002384725.1 Flavobacteriales bacterium UBA4011 | reverse complement strand
ATCTGCAATTTCCCGATAATCAATCCGATTGGTTAGTCGATTGGCGACTTTCCGAAAACTTCTGGCTCCGTCGGTCGTGCATGATTTATCAGCTAAAATACAGAGACTATACCGATTTTGATTTGCTGAAATCGTTGATAAAAGAGAATGTACACGACAAGGAATTCTTCATCCAAAAAGCAATCGGGTGGACGCTTCGTCAATACGGAAAATTTCACCCAAAATTGGTCGTTGAATTTGTTGAACAAGAAAACATAAAGGGTTTGGCGCGTCGCGAAGCCTTAAAACTGATTAAATAATATGGCTTTAATAAAAGAATGTAGAGGGTTTTCTCCTCAAAATGGCGACGATTGTTGGTTCGCCGAAAACGCAACAATAGTTGGTGATGTAATCATGGGCGACCAATGTTCTGTTTGGTATAGCGCTGTCATTCGGGGAGATGTAAATTCCATCCGGATGGGAAATAAAGTGAATATTCAAGATGGTGCGGTAATTCATTGTACGTTTGAGAACCTGGCAGCCGGACAGCTAGGGGCCAAAACAATTCTAGGGAATAATGTGAGCGTTGGACACAATGCTCTCGTTCATGGATGTACGGTTGAAGACAATGTACTCATCGGAATGGGGTCTATCGTTATGGACAATTGTTACATCGAATCTGGCAGTATTATCGCCGCTGGCGCCGTTTTGTTAGAAGGTTCGAAAGTGGGAAAAGGCGAAATCTGGGCGGGTGTTCCAGCAAAAAAGGTAAAGGATATTTCGCCGGAATTGTTTGAAGGTGAGGTGATGCGAATAGCCAATAATTATGTGAAATATTCAGGATGGTTTAAGTAGAAGGTGACTATTGACAAAGTAAATCTATATTTGAATTCATGAAAGTAGAAAAAGAAATCCTTCAAAAATCATCACGCTTAATTGCTTTTGCCAGTGTCGTTTTTGCAGGATTCTTTTATTTGTACTATCCACACATTCAAAATTATTCGACTACGCCAAAATGGATTTTTGGTTCAATCATTGGTCTTGCGATGCTCTTTTTAGGACGCAAGGAGAAATTCGTTTGGTCGTGGGGATTGACAGCTTGGTTTGGGTTTGTTCTGCTCTATTTCATTCAAAGTTTTTGGTCCTATAATGTGTGGGATTCCATCATGCGTGCTCTTCCTTTTATCCTAGCACCATTATTAGTTCTATTGCTTCGTCGTGAATCAAACGACTTGATTGACTTTTATACAAAAGTCGCAACCATAGTTAGTTTACTTATTTTACCGCTTGTTCTAGTCAATCTGTTCGAGTTGGCTGGTTTGTATTTTTCGGACGAATATTCTCACCAATCGACCTATTCGTTTCGTTATACATTTGGCAACAGAAACCAATATTCTGAGTTGCTGACATTGACCCTTCCAATTATCGCCGTTGGTTTCTTTTCGAGTGTTCAGAAATGGAAAAAAGTACTGTTTGCCCTATCAATTGGTCTGATCTATATTCTTGTATCTCTTTTATTAAATCGGGCCGTATTTCTTGTGCTTTACGGCGTTTATCCTTTGATATTAGCCCTGTATTTTCTACAAAAATCAAAAGCCAAAAAATTAGGTGTTGGTCTTCTTTCAGGAATTTATATTGCAGGTTTGGCAGTGTTCTTTTCGCCCCTTCGAAACAAAATTCCATTTCTAAAAAACTTACTAGAAACCAACTACGGTAGCGGAAACGAAAGAATCCGAATTTGGGGTAATTCACTAGAATTATGGCAAGAATCCTTGTTTTTGGGGCACGGGTCTGGTGACTGGAAAATAGAAATTTTAAGAACCCCTCTTCAATTTACCCAAGCCGAAGGTGGGACCGTTTTTTTTCAACGTGCACACAACGATTTTCTTCAAATTGCCGTTGAAAACGGATTTTTAGGCCTACTCCTTTTTCTTGTTTTCTTTGTTTTGAGTTTCTTTTTGCTTTTCAAGTCGACTATAAATAATGGAAGCAAAGTTTTACTTTTTGGTGGTGTTCTCGCTTACATCGTAATCTCCAATTTCTCCTTTCCCATTGAAAAAATTGAGTTGCTATTCTTCTTATTTCTATTCATTTTACCAGGGTTTTCGTCGCAATTATCACGAACGAAAAAGTTCAACCTGCCCAAAATTGGAATGGCCGTCCTGATTTTAAGCACCTTGATTTTAAGCGTAAAATGGCTGAGTTATGAAAAAGACTATTTTGAATATAAAAAAGATAATGACAGAATTGCATTTAAAGATATCGACAAGAATAAATATACGATAGACGCCACTTCTACCCCATTATTTTGGCACGAAGGAAATTATCTCTTCAATAAGCAAGACTATATCGGTGCCTTAATAGCGTATCACCAAGCCTTGAAATTTAATCCGTATCATGTGCATGTCATCAATAATATTGGGAGTTCACATTATGCACTTGGCGAAATTGATCAGGCGGAAGAATATTTTAAAAAAGCGCTGAAACTCAATCCGGTATTTGTAGAAACTTTGATGAATTATGCTTCGCTTCAGTTCAATAGAGGTAATATCGATGGGGCATTGGTCAATATCCTGACCATCCCTGAAAAGAATGAACCAAAAAATTACATGACTTTTATTTTGGCCATTGCGAAAGCGAAATACAAAGAAATGGAGGACAAATATGATGACCCAGAATTTGAGAAGTTTTTGAGCTCTACAGTAGAGAATGATGCATTTTTATATGAGATTTCGAAAAGGGCGCGTAGGTCAAATGCGAGTTATGAAATGGAATTGCGCGCTAAAGTATCAAAAGATACCGTTCAATAAATGAGCACATTAAAATTTTGACGTATCAATTAATTGTCGCACCTTAGCAGACCAAACCCTAATTCATTATCATATGCTACGAATTATACTCTCATTTACCGTCTGTTTTATAGCCAGTTCTTTTGCCTTTAGTAAGACGATAACGCATGTGTCTCCCAATTCGGGAACGCAAGGAACATTATCCTTACCTATTACGATAACGGGTTCTGGAACGAATTTCTCTAGCGGAACTATAACGAATGTGTCTCCCAATTCGGGAACGCAAGGAACATTATCCTTACCCATTACGATAACGGGTTCTGGAACGAATTTCTCTGGCGCAACTTCAACGCTTGTTCAAGTGCTTGGCAACAACGGTTCGACCCTTCAGGTGCTTTCCATTAACTCCGTAACTCCTACTTCGGTAAGTGTAGATATAGCTGTGTCAAACACGGCCTTTGTGGGAGGCTACACGGTAAAAGTATACGACCAATTGGTTGGAAATTTCATTTCATTGGCAAATGGGTTTACTGTTATCGCTAGTTCACTTGAATTAGATGCTCCACAGTTACCAAAATTAAGTGTGTATCCGAATCCAACGAATGGTGAATTGAATATCGAATTGCCCAACAATTTGGAGAACGCGAAATTGATGATTTTTAATCAGATGGGACAACTCGTTTTGGAAGAGACATTAAATTCATCCATTGGAAAATTGTTTACGACAAATATTAATCACTTATCATCTGGAATATATGTCGTTCGTCTACTGGGCAACAACAATGCCTCTGAATCGAGGTTGATTAAAAAGTGATCGTTTTCTTTCCTTTTTCAATTCTTTTAGGAATAAACAGTATTTCTGCGTTCAAATAAATCGGCAAATGATGTTATTTTAACAGCCTTGATAGATGTAGTGCAAAAATGTTTTCCCGCTAAATTTGAATCGGAAAAATGGCAAATGAAACTGCACAAAATGATTCCTAATCACCAGTTTTCAAGTAAAACAGCGAGCCAATAGACATGCAAAAAAAAATAGAAACGAAGGCAGATTTAGAATTACTCATCCATCAGTTTTACGCCAAGCTGTTGAAAGATGAAAGCATGGCGCCCTTTTTTACGGACTTTGATATGGAACATCACATGCCCCGGATGGTCGATTTTTGGGCATTTTTACTTTTAGACATTCATGGATATCAAGGAAACGTAATCGAAAAACACCTGCACATGCCTCTTAAAAAAGAGCATTTCGATCTTTGGGTCGAGTATTTTCATGCCACTTTGGACGAATATTTCATCGGTGAAAAAGTAAAACGAGCTAAAGAAAAAGTGGCTGTTCTGCGCTGGACAATGGAATCCAAGGTGAACAAACAATAGACTATTTATTCAATAATCCCTTTTCGGATAATAGAACAGCAATTGGTCGGGTGGTCGGAAACTCGGATAGCAGAATAAGCATAATAACAGTAATTGGAACACTCAAAGCCATTCCAACTATTCCCCAAATTGCGCCCCAAACTGATAATGAAATCAAGACAACAAGCGGACTCAAATTCAATGAATTGCCCATGATTTTCGGTTCTAAGAAGTTACCTACGACTATTTGAATCGCAATAATAATGACCAAAACCCATATTGCCGGCCCAAATTCACCAAACTGTAGCAAGGCAAAAACAGCCGGAAAGATAGAAGCGATTAAAGAACCAATATTAGGTATGTAGTTCAAAAGGAAGATTAAAAAAGCCCAAAAGGAAGCGCCATTTACACCAATAATCATCAGCACTCCAAAGCTAAGCGCCGCTGTAATGATGCTGACCAGCGTCTTTAAAAATAGATATTGACCGATGGATTTGTCAATTTTCTGAAGGATTTCATTTGATTTATTGAATTGTTCTTTGTCTTTATAAAAAGCCTTCATCTTTCTCGGGAACCCACTTTCTTCTATTAGCAGAAAAAGGATGTAAATGAGAATAATGAAGATATTTCCAAACAAAGAGGAGATGAAATTAACCAGCATGGAAATTATTTTTGAAACATTTACATCCCCCATGTATTTTTGTAACTGAGCATTCAAATCCACTCCAAAAGTGGTATCTGCTAATGCCAACATCTTATTGAGATTTGTTTCGTACAAAGGCGCTTTTTGAGCCAAAACATTGATGTTTGAAGAAACCAAAGTAACCACTAATCCTATTATGGCAAACAAACCAATGGTGGCCGCAATGTTCAATAACCAAGAAGGTACTTTTCTTTTTACAAACCCTATTTTTTTTAACAGTTGTTTAATCTCACGAATAATGAACCAAATAAAAACAGCAAGAACAATTGGAATCAATAGGTTTTGTGCGAGAATTAAAACTAACACAAAAAGAGATAAAATGATAAATAGATGTGCTAATTTCTGAATTCGCATATGATTCGTTTGACATTAAAAATACTTCATTTCTTCCGAACAGTTGCAAGATCTGAATTTGTTTAAAAGGGTAACCTAAGTCAATGCAAGAAAAAAGGGTTGATTCCTTAGAACCACCCTTTCAATTTTTTTAAGCTTATGAGACTTTAGCACATTAATTTCTCCTGTTTCAACCTATTCCAGTATGTTAATTATTCGAAAGATGTGATTCCTTCCCTTTGATCTTGTCTATCTTTGTTGCTTCATGCGTCAACTCATTTTATTCCTCATTTTCTTTTTATTTCAATGGTATGCTTTTCAGGCAATTAAAACCCTTACGAAACAAAATTGGGTAACTATACTTTA
>DGBF01000114.1 GCA_002384725.1 Flavobacteriales bacterium UBA4011 | reverse complement strand
CTCTTCCGATCTGTTTGGTCACGATAATACCCTGATCTAAAATCTCCATTTCGGTATTGTTTGGCAAGGGCAATCTGAGCTAATTCTTTACCATCGCCAAAAATTCCAAATTTAGCTTTCCCGCTAAGTACTTCGCGTCTTCCTAAAAGTGAAGTTTCACGTGATAAAACAGCTAGCCGAAAATCAGCCAATACTTGTGCCTTAAAACTTTCAAAGTCAAGAGATGTAAGGTGCTCAGATACGGGGTTTTCCATCATATTTTGTCAGATTTTAGTAGCACAAAAATAGTAAAAATTAACGTGAAATCTATAGGCTTGTTCGAGGAAAGTCAATCGAATTGACAAGATTGAAAAGGAAGTTGAATTGGACTTGTGTTAATATCAATTATTTACGTTTTGATTACTTACATCAATGTTGTACTTTTGGTGTATTGAAACTTCGAGCATTATGGGATAAATTTTCGCCTTATTTTGTTGATATTTGGCAGTATTTGATCATTGTTTTGATTTTCATTATCGCACTAATCTTCTTTTTATAACATTCTATGAAAAAACAAATCTTCCTTGTTCTAACTTTGATTATTGGGCTTTCAAGTTTCGCTCAGGTCAATATGACGCAATTATCGAATTTAAATTATGTTTCGTTACACAATGCTGAATTAAATGACATTTGGGGCTATGTTGACGAAGCTGGCAACGAATATGCATGTGTTGGAACTACTAAAGGAACGTCTATTGTAGATGTAACGAACCCAGTAGCGCCGGTTGAAGTGTTTTGGTTGCCAGGTATGAACTCCATATGGCGGGATTTAAAAGTTTGGGGTGACTTTTTGTACGTCACAACTGAGGCCCAACAGGGTTTAACAATAATTGACCTTACGCCCTTGCCCGCATCAAATAGTTTAACTTCATCGTTTTATTTCGGTCCTTCAGGAAATCAATGGCAAAGTGCACATAACTTGTATATCGATGAAAATGGAATTGCGTACATTTTTGGGACAAATAGAGGTAATGGGGGTGTTATAATGTTGGATGTTAATACGAATCCAGGCGTTCCGACTGAAGTAGGAGTGTTTGATAATTGGTATGCGCATGACGGTTATGCTTTTAACGATACAATGTATGGCGCACATGTTAATGACGGTGTGTTTTCTGTTGTCGATGTTACTTCGAAATCGAACCCGGTATTATTAGGAACGAAGTCAACACCTAATTTCTTCACCCATAATATTTGGGAATCAAGCGATGGAACTCACGTTTTTACAACGGACGAAAAACCAGGTGCTTTTATTGCATCCTATGATGTTACAAATCAAAGTAATATGGTCGAAGTGGACAGAATTCAAAGTTCACCAGGGTCTGGTGTTATTCCGCATAACGCACATACATTGGGTGATTTCATAATCACAAGTTATTATCGCGATGGAGTTACTATTCATGACGTTTCGCGACCAAATAACATGGTGGAAGTAGGTCGTTTTGATTCTTCGCCACTTTCCGGAAATGGATTCAATGGTTGTTGGGGAGCCTATCCTTATTTTCCGTCCGGAAACATTGTCGCTTCGGATATAGAACAAGGATTATTTGTCCTTGGTGCCGTATATCAAAAAGGATGTTACGTAGAAGGGATAATTACAGATTCATTAACAGCAGTTCCAATCCAAGGTGTTATCGTAACAATTGAAAATGAAATTCAAACAGATTTATCCAAGTTCAATGGAGCATATGCAGTGAGCACAGTTAACGGCGGAAGTAAAACGGTTAAGTATACCAAAGTTGGATACAAAACAAAGACGCTACTGATGAATTTGGTGAACGGACAATTGATTGTTCAAGATGTTCAATTGGTTCCACTTGAACCTTACGGATTCACAATTAAAGTAATCGATCAAGCAACGAATTTACCAATTAACAATGCTGATATCCGATTGGAAACACCAGATATTGAGCATAATGGCCAGTCTAACGCAATCGGCGAAGAAGATTTCATATTGTATTACCAACAGCCATATGGAATTACAGTTGGAAAATGGGGATACATAACGCATTGCCAAGTCACGACTATTGACAATACAACAGGTCAAATCACTGTTGCATTGACCAAAGGGATTTATGATGATTTCACCTTCGATTTCGGATGGTCGACCAACGGAACGGCATCTACGGGTCTGTGGGAAAGAGCTGTGCCTATTGGAGGAAACGGGTTGGCAAATCCAGAATTCGATGCAGAGTGGGATTGTATGAAACATGCCTACGTTACTGGAAATGCAAACACCTTAGATGCTGATTTTGATGATGTTGATAATGGCAATGTGGTATTGATTTCACCAAGTTTTGATTTGACAACTTTTACGGATCCACATATCAATTATGCGCGATATTTTTACAATAATTTCGGGCCACTTTTGGTAGACGACACTTTGTTGATTATTCTCTCGAATGGTTCTACGACAAAAATCATAGACAAAGTAGGACGCGACACAGCAAATTTTTACAAATGGGTTGATAAGAGCATTCGAGTTTTGGATTTCATAACACCCACGGCAAACATGGTGCTTATCATTCGAACGTCCGATTTAGACTCAAATATTAACATAACCGAGGCTGGTTTCGATTACTTTAGAGTTTCTAATTCTAATGTATTAGAAATTGCACAAAATGTAGTTGATGAATTTGAAATGTATCCGAATCCAGTTAGTTCTTCTTTGAATTTGTCTGGTTTAACGATGCAAGAGAAATTCTATGTGTTTGACTCAAAAGGAATACTAATTACTTCATTTCTTTCCGAATCGAAATTCTATTCGATAGACGTTTCAGCATATTCAGAGGGCATGTATATTTTTCAGCAAGGGAATATC
>DGBF01000161.1:3774-4893 GCA_002384725.1 Flavobacteriales bacterium UBA4011 | reverse complement strand
AAAGTTTATGTCAAAGGACCAGGAGGAGGACGTGAGTCTGCTATCCGTTCTTTACACAATGCTGGCATTGAAGTAACTGAAATAATCGATGTTACGCCACTTCCGCACAACGGATGTCGTCCACCGAAAAGAAGAAGAGTTTAATAAATTTTTTAATCAACAAGAGATAAACGTTCGTCGAAGGAGAAGCCTTAATTCACGAATACTCTTAAATAAACAAATAAGATGGCAAGATATATTGGTCCTAAATCAAAAATCGCTCGTCGTTTCAAAGAACCTATCTTTGGACCTGACAAAGTGTTAGACAAAAAAGCCTACGGTCCTGGACAACATGGTCCTAACAAAAGACGTGGAGGTAAGCAGTCTGAATATTCTGTTCAGTTAGCTGAAAAACAAAAAGCAAAGTATACTTACGGTATTCTTGAACGTCAGTTCTCAAACATGTTTAAAGCGGCATCAGCTGCTAAAGGAATTACAGGTGAAAACTTGTTGGTTCTTTGTGAAACACGTTTGGATAACACTGTTTTCCGTTTGGGTATTGCACCTACAAGAAACGGAGCTCGTCAATTGGTTTCTCACAAACACATCACTGTGAATGGAGAACTAGTTAACATTCCATCTTACAACTTGAAAGTTGGCGATGTAATCGGAGTTCGTGAAAAATCGAAGTCTTTAGAATCTATATCTGATTCTTTATCTTCAAATAGCAAAACATACGATTGGTTGGATTGGAATAAATCAGACATGTCTGGAAAATACCTAACCCTCCCGCAAAGAGAAATGATCCCTGAAAACATCAAGGAGCAATTGATCGTCGAATTATACTCTAAATAATTAAAACCAAGCATTAACATGGCAATTTTAGATTTCCAAAAACCTGATAAGGTAATAATGATTCAGTCCGATGAACATCACGGACAATTCGAATTCCGCCCATTGGAGCCGGGATACGGTATCACTGTTGGTAATGCATTGAGACGTATTTTGCTTTCTTCTCTTGAAGGATTCGCTATCGCTTCTATCCGCATCGAAGGCGTAGACCACGAGTTTACAACTATCAAAGGTGTTGTAGAAGATGTAACTGAAATCGTTTTGAACTTAAAACAAGTTCGTTTCAAA
>DGBF01000161.1:0-3624 GCA_002384725.1 Flavobacteriales bacterium UBA4011 | reverse complement strand
AAGTTTTAAATCCAGATTTAGTGATTTGCAACATGGAATCTTCTGTTAAAATTGAGATGGAATTGACGATTATTAAAGGTCGTGGATACTCTCCAGCTGAAGAAAACAAAACAGGAAACGCTCCTTTCGGAACAGTTTTTATTGATTCAATTTTTACGCCAATCAAAAACGTAAAATTTGCAATTGAAAACTTCCGTGTTGAGCAAAAAACAGATTACGAAAAATTAGTTCTAGATCTTCAAACTGATGGTTCTATCCATCCGAAAGAAGCTTTGAAAGAAGCAGCGAAAATCTTGATCCATCATTTCATGTTATTCTCTGATGAGCGTATCACTTTGGATAGCGAAGTGAAAGCGGATACAGAAGAGTTCGATGAGACTTCATTGCACATGCGTCAGTTGTTGAAAACGAAATTGGTAGATATGGATTTATCTGTACGTGCCTTGAATTGTTTGAAAGCTGCAGATGTTGAAACACTTGGTGATTTGGTATCTTACAATAAAAACGATTTATTGAAATTTAGAAACTTTGGTAAAAAGTCATTGACGGAGTTGGAAGACTTAGTGGACAACAAAGGGTTGAATTTCGGAATGAACGTTGCCAAATACAAATTAGACAAAGACTAGAACGTACATTATCATATTATCATGAGACACGGAAGAAAAGTAAATCATTTAAGTAGAAAGACAGCGCACAGAAAAGCGATGCTTTCTAACATGGCGACTTCACTTTTGATGCACAAAAAAATCACTACAACTGTAGCGAAAGCAAAAGCATTGAGAGTTTATGTTGAGCCAATATTGACAAAATCGAAAACAGATTCTACTCACTCACGCCGAATGGTGTTTAGTGAATTGCAAGACAAAGAGATTGTCACTGAATTGTTCAGAGACATCGCTCCAAAAATCGCTAACCGCAATGGTGGATATACTCGTATCATTCGTTTGGGTTACCGTTTGGGTGATAACGCTGAAATGTGTATGATCGAATTGGTAGATTTCAACGAACTGTATACTAACGATGGAGTGAATAAAACAACTCGTCGTTCTAGAAGTAAAGGTGGTAAGAAAACTACTGAAGGTGCTACAACAGAAACTGTTGAAACAGCAACTGAAGACGCGACGGATGCTCCTGAAGTAGTTGTAGTAGGAACAGTTGAAGCAAAAGCGGAAGAGGTAACGGCAGTTGTCGAAGAAACGAAAGCTGAGGTTGTTGAAGAAGTAAAAGAAGAAGCGGTTGCGAAAGCAAAAGCTCCAAAGGCTGAAGCAAAAGCAGACGATTTAACGAAAATCGAAGGTGTTGGACCGAAAATTGCTGAAACACTGGTGGCTGCCGGTTTGGCTACATTCGCTGACGTTGCTGCATCTACTCCAGAGAAAATCGCTGAGATTATCGCTGACGTAAAAGGAGGTCATACTCCCGACTCATGGCCAAAGCAAGCTGGAATGGCTGCCGAAGGTAAGTGGGATGAATTGAAAAAATGGCAAGATGCAATGGACGGTGGGAAACCAGCGTAAGGATTATCTTCTACATAATTTGAAAAGGGATTAACGAAAGTTAATCCCTTTTTTATTGGCTTCAATTATCGAAACCTAAAACCTACGTAAAATCCGAAATTAAATTTTGGAATAATGTGATTTCCCTTTTTTTGAATCCAATTGGCAGGATTGTTCCAGTCACCCGTCATTCTTCTATCAGCATCTTCCTGGCTCAACTGATTCGATACACTATTGAATTTTGCTCCAACACCAAGTTTAAATCCTAAAGTCAATCCATTATCGTAAACTTTTTGAGTACCGAAGTTAACGGAAAGCCCGATAAATTGCCTATAATTTTTATAGCGTATAGTAGTATCTGCAGGGGAATAGGTCTGGGTGTTATTTACAGAGTCAGTTCAATAGTAAGATTGGTTTCCATAATTCAACTCAAAGCCATAATATTCTGACCCGTTGGGAAAATATTTAACTTCTTGTTTCAAAGTAACACCAGAGATGTCTTCCCAAGACAGTTTGTGGACATTAAAAGCGAATAGATCAGTATGGTAGTTGACGTTCGTCTGTAAATCCACTAATTTAATCTTATATTCAAATGCAAGATTGATTCCAGGTCCCTGAAAAAAATCAACTAGGGCAAAAGGTGAAAACAAAACGCCAAAATAATTTTTGTCCCAAGAATTAGAATTCAGGACTTGCGCACCAATGAAATTATTGAAGCTGAGTAGAATTAGGAAGAAATGAATTTTCATTGCTTAAATCTACACGAAAAAGAAGACAAAAAAACACCTTGATTCCGTTAACTATCGGAACCAATGTGTTTCATTGATGTTAATTGGCCTTATTTCTTGATCAGTTTCTTCACAACTGTATAATCTCCTGCTTTCACGTGAACGTAGTAAACTCCATTCGCAAAATTCGAGATTTCTACTTGAGTCGTTTTGTTTTGAAATTCTAGTGTAGAAATCGTTTTAACAATTTGACCTACATTATTCATAATAAGAACTTCAAAATCAGTTTGCTTCAAATTACCAATTGCCAAGGTGAATTTATCTGTCGTTGGATTCGGATAGATGCCTACGTTCAAAGGACTATACTCACCTAGAGATAGATTCGATGTAACATTGATATTGTCAACATAGGTTGAATTGGAGTAATCCGTCACATTAATAAAACGGAATAGTACGTTTTGACCTAAATATGCAGATAAATCAATTGATTCATTTCTCCAATCATTTGCGGAACTTGGACTGAAATTTCCAGCAACATTGGCAACCGTTGCCAAGGTAGTTCCTCCTTTTGCGTAAATTATTGTCCAGGTGCTTCCGCAATCGCTCGAGATATCTACTTTCAAACTATCATCATAAGTTCCACTGTATTGAGCTTTCGATAAATCAAAAGTCATTGTGGCAATTGTACCTCCAATTGAGAATGCTTCCGTTTCAAAATAATCAATTTCACCTGAAGAGTTGTAACTGTAATTATTGACGTAGGCAGCTTGAGTAGGAGTTCCTGAAGATCCAGTCACACTAGTTTCAACCCACGTAATATCAGTGTCAGGATTCACCAAACTCCAACCATTAGGCAAGAAACCTGACCCTTCGAAATCTTCTAAAAATGGTATTGTGGTTGCTACGCCTTGTACAAAGAAATTCATTACTTGTATATCATTTGTTGGGTTTCCATCTCCAGAAAGGAAAGCAGAGCATGTCAAAGTATAGTTCCCAGTCGTTGAAATAGACAATGGCGCAGTGAATGTATAATTTACTTGTTGACCTGAAACCAATGTTCCTGTATAAGTTTCCGTAACAAGAGCTTGGCCTGTTAATTGGTATGTTACTGGAAAGTTTGATATAGTGGCTGATCCTGCGTTTAATATGGTTATCTCTGGAAATCCTCCACTTGCATTGCACAAAGTTGAGAAATCACCACTAGAATTGTTGATAGAAACAACTTCTACATCATTTGGAAAGGCGCAATTCATCAAACCACCTCCATAGTAGGAAGCAATTGTTCTTCTACTTGTCCATCCGTTAGTTGAGTTTTTAGCTACAACAGCGTACCAAATTGGGTTCGTTGGGTTTGTAATGGTATGTATATAGGTTGTTGTTGCCGAATTGCCTATGATTTC
>DGBF01000033.1:5447-5578 GCA_002384725.1 Flavobacteriales bacterium UBA4011 | reverse complement strand
ATTCATCTCACCTAGACCTTTGTATCGCTGAATTCCAACAGAGCTTTCCAATCCAGAACCCTTCAATTCTTGAATATATTTGTCGCGTTGGTCATCGTTCCATGCATACTCGGCTTTCTGTCCTTTTTTTA
>DGBF01000033.1:1948-5193 GCA_002384725.1 Flavobacteriales bacterium UBA4011 | reverse complement strand
CATCGACATCGGCATCACACATGATGATTACCTTGTGGTATCGTAACTTCTCCAAATTCAAAGCTTTAGAATCTTCTTCCGTTCCAATTCGAACACCAAGTGCCGTATAAATATTCTTTATCTCTTCGTTTTCGAAAATCTTATGAATCATTGCTTTTTCAACGTTCAAAATCTTTCCACGGAGAGGCATAATTGCTTGAAAGTGACGATCACGACCTTGTTTCGCTGTTCCACCGGCCGAATCTCCCTCGACGAAGTACACTTCACACAAAGCAGGATCTTTTTCAGAACAATCCGCCAATTTACCAGGCAATCCACTACCCGACATCACATTCTTACGTTGCACCATTTCACGTGCTTTACGCGCTGCATGTCTAGCTCTTGCCGCCAAAATAACTTTGTCAACAATAATTTTCGCCTCAGCTGGATGCTCTTCCAAATAATTGGACAACATGGTTGAAACACCTTGACTAACGGGTGCAGTAACCTCTCTATTACCTAACTTTGTTTTCGTTTGACCTTCAAATTGCGGCTCTTGAACTTTAACCGAAACAACAGCTGTCAATCCTTCTCGGAAATCATCACCATCAATTTCAATTTTCTCTTTGGCCAGCATGCCTGATTCTGTGGCATATTTCTTCAAAGTGTTTGTCAATCCACGACGGAACCCAGATAAATGCGTTCCTCCTTCATGTGTATTGATATTATTGACGTACGCTTGAATATTTTCTGTGTATGAAGTATTATATGTTAAGGCAACTTCAACAGGAACACCATCGTTTTCTCCTTCGAAATAAATGACATCTGGAATCAATTTCTCACGATTCCTATCCAAATACTCACAGAATTCACTCAATCCTCTTTCAGAATAAAACACATTCGATGGGTGTTTTCCGTCTTCATCTACTGTTCGAAGATCCGTAAGATTAACTGTGATTCCTTTGTTCAAAAACGCCAATTCACGCATTCTAGCTGCTAAAGTGTCGTAATTATACACCAACTCTTGGAAAATCGTCGCATCGGGCTTAAATTGAACCTCAGTACCATGTTCTTTAGTCTCCCCGATTTGTTTTACGTCGTATTGTGGTTTACCGATTTTATATTCTTGTTGCCAAATTTTACCATCACGGTAAACAGTAGCTCTTAAATCTTCAGAAAGTGCATTCACACAGGATACCCCAACTCCGTGAAGCCCACCTGATACTTTGTATGTGTCCTTATCAAACTTACCACCAGCGTGCAATACAGTCATTACGACTTCCAATGCAGACTTTTTCTCCTTAGTGTGCATTGCCGTAGGAATACCACGACCATTATCTCTAACTGTTATTGAATTGTCTTCATTAATCCATACAGAAATCAAATCACAATGGCCGGCTAGTGCTTCATCGATAGAGTTATCGACAACCTCGTAAACCAAGTGATGCAGACCTTTCGTTCCGATATCACCGATGTACATGGCAGGTCTTTTACGAACCGCCTCTAATCCTTCTAATACTTGGATGTTATCCGCTGAATAATTACTTCTGTCTATTTCTTCGCTCATATTATATTGAATCGTGTTTTATTCTACTTTTTAAGGCCTTTTTTCAAGCCCCTCAAAGATACAAAAACCTAGAGCTTATAACTAGTAAAGCAATAGGTTTATCAAGGACTTTTCAACAAAATATTCACGATAAAATTGAGTTACTTCCACTCAAAGGAAAAAAGCGCAGAAAGTATATTAAAAACTGAAAGAGGTTTAGGGTTAATTCCCCTCTATCCAATCGGTAATTTCTGAATCCGTTGGTAAAGTTCTAGGTGATATCACTTTTACTAAATTACCATTTTCATTAATTAGGAATTTTTGAAAATTCCATTTTACTTCTTGATTGCTCAAACCGTTTTCATTTTGGGTAGTTAAAAACCGGAATAAGGGATGTTGATCTTCACCTTTTACAGAAATTTTCTCCATCATTTGAAATGAAACACCATAATTCTTTTGGCAAAAGTCAGCGATTTCTGAATTAGAACCGGGCTCCTGCTTCATGAAATTGTTGGCAGGTAATGCGATAATAACAAAATTTGAGTCTTTATATGTTTTGTGTAATTCTTCTAATTGCTCATATTGAGGAGTCAGACCACACTTGGATGCCATGTTTACAATCATAACTTTTTTTCCCTTTAGACTTTCAAGCGAATACTCCACTCCTTCAATGTCATTCATTACAAATTGATAAATGGTTACTTCTGATTGACAGGCGCCTTGAAAAACGAAGAATAGGATGGCAAAACTGAGTATTTTATATTTCATATATTGTTAACATTCATACATTAAGATTGTTCTTGATCATAATCATTAAGATTTCTAAAAAGAAAAAGGTAATTTTAAGATTCTCAAACTAAAATATGAAAAAAATCATTCTTATTACGTTGATCATCGCAACAGCTATGACTTCTTTTGGACAAAAAAAGGATAAAAACACCTCAGAAACTGCGAAGTCAGCACTTTCAGGCCAAACCGGAGCATTAAAATTTCGCTTGGTTGGTCCAGCTTTAACCTCTGGAAGAATTGCCGATATCGCCGTCCATCCGACAAATCACGATATGTGGTATGTTGCAGCTGCTTCGGGTGGAGTTTGGAAAACTACAAATCACGGCACGACCTTCTCTCCTATTTTTGACGGTTATGGCTCGTATAGCATAGGTTGTGTGCAATTGGCGCCCAATAACCCGAATACCGTTTGGGTAGGAACAGGTGAAAATAACAACCAACGTTCAGTTTCCTATGGAGATGGTGTTTATAAATCTCTTGATGGCGGAAAAACCTTCACGAATATGGGGCTGAAAGATTCTGAACACATTGGTGGAATTGTAATTCACCAAAAAAACGAGAACATTATTTGGGTTGCCGCTTATGGTCCGGTCTGGAGTTCTGGCGGTGAACGCGGAGTATATAAATCAGTTGATGGAGGGAAGACGTGGAACAGAACGTTGTTTGTAAGCGACAATACAGGGATTGCTGAAATAAAAGCTGACCCAAATAATCCTGACATTTTATATGCTTCGGCACATCAACGAAGAAGAAGAGAATGGACGTATATCGGAGGTGGACCGGAATCTACCATATATAAATCGACTGATGGCGGTGAAACATGGAGAGAAATCGCTACTGGATTGCCCAGCAAAATGATGGGCAGAATTGGTTTAGCTGTTTCTCCTGCTGATGAGAATTATGTATATGCTATCGTTGAAGCGCGCGATGA
>DGBF01000033.1:0-1808 GCA_002384725.1 Flavobacteriales bacterium UBA4011 | reverse complement strand
AACAAAGATAAAGTGTTTTCAATGAACACTTGGTTGCACCATACAGAAGATGGTGGGAAGAAATTTGTTGCTACAGGTGAAGAGAAGAAACACGTTGATAATCACTGTATTTGGATCGACCCTAACAACACGGATCATTGGATTGTTGGTTGTGATGGAGGAATCTATGAAACGTATAATCACGCTGAGGAATGGAAGTACTATTCCAATTTACCTTTGACTCAATTCTACAAAGTTGCGACAGATAATGATGCTCCATTTTACAATATATACGGTGGAACACAAGACAATAATTCCATGGGTGGACCAAGTGCCACTATCAACAATGCCGGGATTTTGAACAGTGATTGGTACATTACAAATGGTGGAGATGGATTCGAATCGGCGATTGACCCTTTAAATCCAAATATTACGTATGCCCAAGCGCAATACGGATGGTTGGTCCGATACGATAGGGCTTCTGGTGAAAAAACACCTATTCAACCTATGCCGAAAAAAGGCGAAAAAGCGTACCGATGGAATTGGGATGCGCCATTATTGATATCTCCACACGACAATAAAACACTTTATTTTGCTGCGAATCGCGTTTTTAAATCAATTAACCGAGGTGATGATTGGCAGACCATTTCGCCTGACTTAACGCGTGAAATCGACAGAAATGAACTAGAAGTAATGGGTCAAGTTTGGTCCATGGATGCTGTGATGAAGAATGCTTCGACAACCATTTATGGAAACATCGTCGCAATGGATGAATCGCCGAAAAAACAAGGACTACTTTATGCCGGAACGGACGATGGATTAATTCAGATCTCAGAAAACGGCGGCGATTCATGGACGAAGTATAACTCATTTGTTGGGGTTCCACCAAATACTCGGGTAAATCAAATTCATGCTTCTCCAACGGATGAAAATATGGTTTATGCCATATTTAATAATCATAGAGCTGGGGATTTCAAACCGTATGTACTGAAAAGTAACAATAAAGGGAAAACGTGGACTTCTATCACCAATGACCTTCCCGAACGCGGTTCTGCCTTTACCATTCGACAAGATTATGTTGATCCAAATCTATTGTTCGTAGGAACTGAATTCGGATGTTATTTTTCGAATGATGGAGGGAAAATGTGGAACAAATTAGGTGGACTTCCAACCATCGCCATTTACGATTTAGACATTCAGCAAAGAGAGAACGATTTGGTCGTGGCTTCCTTTGGACGCGGATTCTATGTCTTGGACAATTACTCACCTTTGCGTTCGCTCAACACAGAAGTACTAGACAAAAAAGCGCATTTGTTTCCTATCAAGGAGGCCTTGCTTTATGTTCCTTCTGCCCCACTTGGCTTGAGGGGAACAGGGTCACAAGGAGCTGATCTATGGAATGCAGAGAATCCAGATTTCGGTGCGACTTTCACTTTGTATTTAAAAGAGGGAGACAAAACCTTAAAAGAAATTCGACAAGAGGAAGACAAGAAAAAGGAAGAAAAAAAACTAGCTGCCTATTATCCAACGATAGATGAAATAAGAGCTGAAAACATTGATAAAAAAGGGCAATTGATTTGGATTATTCGCAACGATAAAGGGGAAGAAATCAGAAGAATACTGACTTCACCTTCAAAAGGAATGTCACGAATTTCATGGAATTTAAGAAAAGAATCCACTTCGCCGATTAACCTTAATAAAAGAACACCAGGCAGATACGAATCAGCAGATGAAGGATTTTTGGTTACTCCTGGAACGTATTCTGTTGAGGTAAATCATTTGAAAAACGGAGAAGCAACCTTGTTGATTGAAAAAACGAATTTCATTGT
>DGBF01000190.1:7690-9613 GCA_002384725.1 Flavobacteriales bacterium UBA4011 | reverse complement strand
TGCGTGAAATGGACGATGCAAAAAGAATGAAAACAGACGGTCCGGCTTACATCACTCAAATGCGTGCGAGAGGGCAAGAAGGGGAAGCATTACGCGTCGAAAAAATCATGAAGGACGGTGATAAAACCATCGCTGACAACAAGAAAAAAATCGTTGATTTATTGGACTTCTCTTTGAAAATTATGCCAACGAATCTTATTATTGATCACGGTGAGCCGAGTCAAGGTAGAGAGAATTACGAATTGGGTGGAGTGAAAATCCCAAGTCAATCGGATGGAAGTCTGCATGCTTACGTAACCAATTATTTTGCGGCAGGAGCTAAAGAAAAAGGGAACAAATTAGGGTTGGATTTGGCGAATCAATTGGAGTCAATAATCAACTACTTTATGTTGAGTGATCCTAGAATTGTCATGAAAGCCAGAAACACTTCTGATTTGTTTGCTGCGATGGACTCTTATTTCAAGATTTCAATTGCTGCCAACGATGCCGAATATGGCGATAAAGATGGTGCTTTGGCAAAAAGAACCAATGCAAACATTAAAGAATGGTTTGGTTCTACGTTACCTTCTCAATATGAAAAATTGAAGAATGTAGCAGTCGACAATGGAGAATCAACACGCCGTAGCAATGTCTCAGGACGTTATTCAACCATGTTGCACAATGTAGAAGATCACATGAAAGCGATGGCTGTATTCTACGGTTTAATGAAAGATGACACCAAACTTGCGCCTCCAACTCAGCCAAATAGTGGAGCTGGCAATATTGACTTAAATCAGCTTATGCAGCAAGGTCAATAAAGGCATATATGAAAGTTTTTAAAACCCCGCGTTTTCATACTTGGTTGTATCCAGTAAGAACGCGGGGTTTTTCTTCGTCTGATAATTCAGTTTATTTGACTTTCTACGATGGACCAAAACCCCGGCTCACATCGTGGTTTCTTGACTTTTTGAAACAAGAAAAAATTCCCGCAACTTTCTTTTGTGTGGGGCAAAACAGTGTAGATCAGCCAAAAGAATTTCAGCATATTTTAGATAATGGGCACTAGGTTGGCAACCACACTATGCGCCATTAGAAAGCAAATAAGGCCAAATGGAACGACTACATTAAGTCTATTGAAGATTGCGAAGCGTTGACCAACAGACGTTTTGTTTTACCCTCCGTATGGTCGCATTTCAATGTGGCAATCTGCTCGATTAACGAGAAAATACAAAATAGTCATGTGGTCGTGGTTGAGTTACGATTATGATAATAAGGTCGCCATTAAACAGATTTTAAAAACCGCCCAAAAAGAAATAAAAGCGGTTGACATCATTGTGGTTCATGACAACGAGAAAGTCGAAGAAAGACTAAAAGAGTTGCTACCTGAATTGGTCAGAGTTATTCGAGAGAAAGGTTTGAGTTATAAAACTATTTCCGTTTAAAAACGGGGACCGTAGAGCAAGGTTCGCCGTACATAATCGATTTCACGACGGGCTGTAATTTTTCCACCATACACGCCATTGCAAAATCCGGAAAAGGAATATCTGAACAACCTTTTATAATAACTCGACCGTCCAAGAATTCATCTGTTGAAATCTTGTTGATGTTTTTAACGATCAATTTTTTCAATAATTCATCTTTCGAACCCAAGATAAATGCTTCGCAAACACCTTGAAGTTGAGAAGAAATAAGCATGTACGCCCAAGTTGGAACAATGGCATCTGCCGAACAAAAAATACGAACCGCTTTGTCCGTATATTGCGACCAATCGTGTTCTTTGATCCAAGAACGGAAATCTTTCTCCTTCAGAATCATTCCCTGCCACAGCTGATCCGCGATATCAATATCAATTAAAACAGACTTTGGTTTGTAATCCGCCAAATCCATTGATATCAATCCGCTTTCTTTTACCTTATTTCTAATCTCTTCCATTAGTTGTACAAC
>DGBF01000190.1:3856-7645 GCA_002384725.1 Flavobacteriales bacterium UBA4011 | reverse complement strand
TAAAAAAGTATTTTGTGGAATAAAATATAAAATAATGACCTTGAAACGAACATTCATTTTAGTCCTGTTTTTTTAACCTTCGTCCTCTATTCTTGTGGAGGAAAAAATAAAATTATTGGAGAATGGACACTTATGGACATCCATTATACTGAGCATTTGAAGAACATTAATCTGATTGTAAAAGAATCTTTCATTGATGCGATGGACAGACAAAGCGCGAACATATTGAATAAAATCCACTTTAAATTTGAAGAGCCAGATGTCTTCACAATCACTTCACCAAAGTTTGATAGAACAATTGCTACGAATGTTGGCAGATGGGCGATGAATGAAGCGAAAGATTCACTTGTTATCGAGAATGGTGAGTTGGAAAGTTACGCTGTAATCTGCTCGGAAGACAACACACTTTTACTTCATTCAGGAGAAAAACCATTTCGGATTTTAACCTTGGTGAAAAAGTAAATCTGCCATTGTGTCGCATAAATCAAGTGGGCACAGTCTTTGACTAATTCGACTCGTGAAAGGTCAAAAAACGCATCCGTTTGGTTCTACTTTAGAAGCGATTTTATATCCGCTCTTATTGGTCATAATTATGTGGCTGGTCTTTTTTGCCGAACAACTCTTTACTGGTATCAATTGGGTTCGGTTAGGTGTTTTTCCCAGAACGACACAAGGATTAGTCGGCATTCTGTTTATGCCCATAGTCCACGCACCAAAAGACATTAACCACATTCTAAACAACTCTTTGCCGATTTTAGCATTAACGGCGACCCTCGTTTATTTTTATCGTGATATCGCTCTTCGAATTTTCATTCTTTCTTGGGTTTTAACAGGACTCGGCGTTTGGATTATTGCTGCAAACAACAACTCTTATCACATCGGTATTTCCGGAATTATTTACGCTTTGGCCGCATTCATTTTCTTTAGTGGCGTAATTCGAAAGTATCTTCCTTTACAAGCGATGGCCTTATTCGTGGCCTTTGTGTATGGAGGAATGTTGTGGGGAGTTTTCCCAACTGAGGAACGTATTTCTTGGGAAGGCCATTTATCTGGTGCTGTGGTCGGATTGATTTTGGCCATTTGGTACTCAGACAAAGGACCCGTTGCCCCGAAATATCAATATGAAATAGAAAAAGAAATGGGAATTGAACCGCCCGATTTGGAAGGTCAATATTTGGCGAAAATGCGCTTATTGGACGAACAACAAAATGAAAAAGAACGCATTCAATCTTTGAATATAAGTGCGCCTATCAAAGTGGTTTATTTCTATCGTGAAGTTCCGTCTAACGGGCTGAAGGACGAAAGTGACTCTTCAAAATACCATTAGACTGGAAGGTTTCATCCCAACTGTCGAAGGGAAATTCTATACAGATATATTCAGCCGTTCTTAATTCTATTTGGGTATCCAAAAAGTAATTGGCCAAGTCTGAAATCCCAAAGTTATGACCGATTAAGACCAAATCATCCGGGTGGTTTTCTTGCCAAATCAATTTTAAATATGTTTTCACCGAACACAGGTACAATTCTTCTGTGAAATCAGTTTCTTCTTCCGAAAAATTGGCAGACAATCCTTCCAAAGTTTGTCGTGTACGTTTAGCACTTGAACAAACGACTCTGCAGGTTGTATAATCTAGTTCACCAATAAGATAGGTTGAAAGTTCAGCACATTGTTTCCAACCCCGAGGCAGTAATTCTCTATCGAAATCTTTACCCGTTGGAGATTCCTGGTCTGTTTTAGCATGACGGATAAGATGAAGCAGCATGGCTTTTTTTTATAAATGTACCAACCTTTGCCGAATTCGAGTCGTTTTCATAGGCAAGACCTGTTATGCCCGTTGATTAGCAGTATGAAAATTCGTAATTTGCATACAAACGTTGTCATACGAACTTTACATCATTGGATGAAAGTCGATTAGGATCTCCTGAAGTCCTGCATCAAAGAAGATTGCAAGGCTATTGAGCAGCTTTACAAGCATTGCCAACAAGAGGGGAGTTAAAACCACCTGCTTTACATATTGAACCTAAAGCTGCTTCAAGTGAATTGGCAATTATTTCTTCCCCACTTACAGATAAAATGGAGGGATCAAAAATCCAATTAGTAGAAATTAGTGGTTCGGAGTTTAACGAGCCTTTGATAGAAATTATAGAGTCTAGTCCAATTGCATTATTGAATACGAACATTGACCAATTGAACATTTTGCCTTCGAGTTTGTGTGCAATTTCACAACTTGTACCAATTGCTTTTACCCAAATGGCACCCTGTATTCCGTGCAAAACATGGAGCATGTATGCGGAAGCTGGAGCAGGAATGGGTGAGTCGTACTTGACATCTCAAATTGGCTATCTATTGGATTAGAAGTGATGAAGGATGGTGAAATATACCGAACATTTGATATCTCAAACTACAAAGGCAGCATGGAAATAATTGGTGTAGAATGTCATGTTCACCCGGTAACCGGTCAAGAAATGTTCAAGGTAGCGGCAGAAATTGATACGAAACTAAAATCGACAACTTCAGGAAATATCATTTCGACTTCTCTTTATTTGGTATTTGGACTTCCCAAACCAAGTTAAAATCAATTACATCTTATAAATTATCTACCTTTGCACAAAGGCAAGTCAGTCTATCGCTGGCAACATGTGTGTCAGAGGAAAGTCTGGGCAGTATAGAGCACCGTACTTCCTAACAGGAAGGTCTCGTTTTGGCGGGAACAGAAAGTGCAACAGAAAGTAAACTACTCTGCATGAAGATGCGGAGAAAAGGTGAAAGGGTGGGGTAAGAGCCCACCGGTATTTTAGTGATAAAATACGCAAGGTAAACCTTACGGACTGAAAGATCATGTAAACCAAGGCTTGAGGGCTGCTCGCCCGATCTTGGAGGGTAGATCGATTGAACCCGATAGTGATGTCGGGACTAGAGAAATGATAGACAATTCGTTTTGCGGATTACAGAACCCGGCTTATGGCTTGCCTTTTTTTTAACATCTGAAATCCAGTTTGATTCGTAAAAGAAAAATAGCCGTGTTGGATGCCATCTAATGCGAAATTCACACGAATCAAAGTAAGTCTGCATAATTTTAAAACGGGTTCTATTTGGACTGTTTTTAATGGAGTCAATAGCTGATTGCTGAAAGCACCTTTAATGATGATTGCGTTGTTTATGTATTTCAAATAGGTCGTCCTCTCAGCCAACCAAATAATTTCAAAAAACGATTGTGTAAACTCCAAATAGGGGGAGCGCGAATGCGAAACCCAAATGTTTAAATTCAGAAAAGATAAAATACCAAAGGAAAAGGACAAAAATGAAGCAAGCTCGCAAAGGATAAAGCTATAAAGTTGTTTATTTTGTACAGATGCACTAGGCGCACCCACATTCATATTCGGTTTGTTGATATGAAAGATATGTATAAAATACCGAAATGGTTTTCTTGAATTAAGGTTTTTGCACCTTTTTAATAAATTCCCAGTTTTTTATAACCTCGTTGTACAAAAGGGTGTTGCTCAAATTGTCCTTCATTTCATCTACAAAAGGGAATAATTTCAATTTGGCTGCCAATTTTTTACGCCACCATTTTTGCAGACAATATTTATATAATATACGTGCATTTGCACTGTATTTCGCCTGCTTTACAATAGCCATTCCGCCAATTTTCCCTACAGTTCCTTTATTATATTGATCTGGAAAAGTGATTTTCATTTTCCCTTTCACCAAACTGTAAGGAATAATTTGTAACTGCTTAATACCCTCTTTTTCTAATAAATCTGTTCGCAATATTTTGTCATAAATCT
>DGBF01000190.1:2411-3654 GCA_002384725.1 Flavobacteriales bacterium UBA4011 | reverse complement strand
GAATTAAACCACCTATTAAGTTGCTCCATTCTCGCTCATCGCGGATTGCGTTAGGATCTATTTTCACTAAGTCATTTCTAAAAACCTTACTGTAACTACTAAATAAGGGAATAGTGTCAAAAGGGAAATGGAAGACATACGGATCTATCAAAATCGGTTGGTAAAACAAAGTGTCGCTTTTCGGAGGAGTAATTGCGCCAATTGATCTTAGACGTTCCAAATCCATCGCATTTTTAAATACCACAATATCAACACCGCTTTGCCATTTTCTTTCATTGATTTGCTTGATAATCGCGTCTGTTGATTTATGGTAAAGGAGAACCTGGATATGTTCCTTACGGCCAAAATCGCGAAAAGAATAGACGTCAAATGATTTTGGGTAATCCGTATATACCCGAATGATTTGAAGTGAAGCAGGTTTTGCTTTTTCAACACAGCTTGAATTCAGCAGAACGAGGGCTGTCAAAATCAATAAATATCCTAGATGAAATTTCATTTCTTATGCAAAGATATTTTCTTTCGTCATATTCCAAGAAAAAACGGTTAAATGTCCTACTTTTGTTGAAAAATCCGCTCAAAAGGCATGTCAAGTAAAATAAAACAGCTCGTTTCAGATCTTTTTCAAAAAGATGAAAAAAAAGTAATCAAAACAATTGTACTTCTAGAAGGTGATGGAGATGCATCTGTTATCCGTCCCTTGTGCGAATTATATTTAGAGAACAAAAGCGAAAAAATCAACGGAAAAATAGTTGAGTTTTTATCCAAATTAAGTGATTCTAGTGCAACGAAGGAAATGATCGAAGTGATTCGTGATGAGAAATTTGAAAAAGTTCGCCAAGATTTATTGAATACAATGTGGCAATCCAAACTGGATTACACGCCATTTTTAGCTGATTTTGTCGCCATTGCATGTGACGGAAGTTTCCTTGAGGCGTTTGAATGTATGACGATAATCGACAATTTGGAAGGTCCTTTTGAGGAAAGTCAAACGTTGGAGTCTCAATTGTACTTGAAAGAATACTTAGAAACCGAAAAAGGAAAAGACAAACAACGCGACCAAATGGTGAGCGATATTGCCGTTTTGATAAAAGACTTCGATCGATCGATTTAACCATTACGGACAATTTAAAGCTTTCAAATGTCTTAGTTGAAAAACTTAATTTACGGTCAGGTCCGGGCAAGAATTACTAAAAAAGTCTTTAATTAATCCTCTGCAAGCACAATGATTTTATCAGAAGTGTTA
>DGBF01000190.1:410-2361 GCA_002384725.1 Flavobacteriales bacterium UBA4011 | reverse complement strand
ATGATTTTGTCAGAAGTGTTAAAGGTCACTTTATTTGTTTTAACCGGATTCACAACAACACCATAACTCGAATCCTTTTCAAATTGTTTTGACATGATACGATATCCAATAGCTATTTGCCCTTGCCTTTTTGCACTTTCTAGCACAGTAAAGAAATCCATCTCAACATCCGTTTTTACATAATTACTAATCGGTTTTAAATAAATCTCTGATCCATCTGCATCAAACATATCGTTAAACACATTAACCAGTTCTTTCGATTCACTCACTTGTGAAACTAATTGAGAGATTAATTTATCACTTACAACAAAATCATCTGCTTTAGTTACGCTTGCTAATTCTCGGTTTCTCAAATCCATGATCTCACTCACAATTCTTACCTGTGCGCTTTTCATATCTAACAGATCACGCAAATGAAGGAGCGTTATTAGCGTTTGAGAATCTGCCTCCTGCACATTCAATATGCGCGTGTTACTTAATACAATGATCTGCGTGAACTCATGTACATTGAGACTTTCTAAAACTTCTCTATCTGTTGTATCAGCAATCCTAAAATCTATTTTCAAATTACTTGAGATTGTCATTTTCTTGTACTCTTCATCTATATTTTCATGAGCCGAAACAATTAATAATTCAGAACCGGCTAGCACATAAGAACTCATCTCACGCAGAATAGCAGGTCCTTTGTTGTTCCAACTCAAAATCAATGTGCGTTCAACGGAAGGTTTTTCTTCCTCAACAAATACGATATCATCCTCATTAATTTTTGCGGCTGGCGCATTGATAATAAGTGTGTCATCATCTTCTGTTATTGCAACGAGCTTACTGCCTTTCTCTAAAACAGTGTCCATAGAGGGATTCAACTTAACGGTTCCATCAGGATATTGCAGACCGATCACCGAACTATCATTGAATTTGAAAATAATATCTCCTAACGTTTTACCAGTCAGCTCAGTTTCTTCTATTATATAGATTTCATCTCCGTCAAAACCAGTAATTTCAGAATAAACAATACTTAGACCTGATTGACGACAAGTTTGAACCATGATCCTTGAGACCAGATCATCGGTCAGCATCAATTCAACTTCATCTTTTCCTACGATTTTCCCGGCAAGAATATTCTTTTGTTGTCTCATTTGTGCCACCACATGAAACGGTTGTCTACCCCTTTCAGGATGGTTGATGACGGCCAAAAGCACCTTTATAGTTTGAGCATCCGCATAAGGTGAATTTTCTGTTGAAAGTACCACAATACTTTTAGTTTCATTTAAATTGACAATATTCAGGTCATTGATATCAGTAGGATCACCATTCCTGCAAATAACTTTTGTATTTCTCAAGTTTTCACATTTTTCACGAATGGCATCTTCCATCATGGTTTTATCCTCTTTAGCCATTACTACAATTCTTGGCTTTTTCTGATTTTCATTAGCTGCTGCCAATTCATCAATAATTGTAAAAATCTGAGAATTCCAGCCTAAGACCAACTGATGATTTTTCTCAACTACGAAACTTCTACCTTTTCTGAGTTCTTGCAATCGTTCATCAATTCCTGAACTCAGTATACCAATTAAAGTAGATAGAATAAAAATACCTCCAAGCGTTACAAGGAACATGATCAAACGAAATCCCCATCCAGAATCACCTGCCACTGTCCCTGCATCCATCGCACGCATTAACGTTTGCCAAAGAGTTTCACCAACTTCCATAGAGGAACTTTCTCCTTCTGGAAAAATCCTAAAAATGAGCACAATTATCGTTGTGATCAAGATCATTATAACGGTTAGAATGGCTAACCACAAGATCAATGCACCTGGCCCTCGGCTCATGGTGTTATCAAATCGGTACCTTAACTTTTGAGATAATTTTACCTTAGGCATACAATCATTTTTTTAAACGAATTTATATTTTACTGAAGTTCTTTTTTCAGTTAGAATGTTCTCCATCCATT
>DGBF01000190.1:0-167 GCA_002384725.1 Flavobacteriales bacterium UBA4011 | reverse complement strand
TAGTATTTGGAATCGGAAAACCAAATATAATTGATTTTTTCTTTTCAATAATTTTATTACCTCCACGAAGGCCATATGCTTTAGCAAGCAAACTCCCAATTGCACTACCTACAGACACTCCTAAGTTGGGAAAACTGAAGTACACAAAAAAAGAGCCCAATCTATCG
>DGBF01000115.1:5630-13539 GCA_002384725.1 Flavobacteriales bacterium UBA4011 | reverse complement strand
TAAATCTGAGAATGCAAAAATCCAACCGATTGAAGAATTGAACAAGATTGAAGGGAATGTTAAGTTAACAAGACCTACTTTAACAATGGGTTGGTGTATTGAGTGTCACGGTGAGAAAGAAATTTCTACTGGGCCAATTGACACAAAAGGTGGAGGTTATTATGCCGAAATCCACAAAAGATTATTGAACAACGACCGTAAATTGTACGATGAATACCTGAAAGATGGTAAAGTAACCGTGAAAGAATTGGGTGGTTGGGAATGTGCTAAATGCCATTATTAATAGAATTAAGAATCGAAGTACTCGAATATAGATTATGGAATTGACAAAAAAATATTGGAAAGGTGTCGACGAATTAAAAGAGACGCCCGAATTCCTACAGAATAGAGATGAAGAGTTTCCAAAAGGAACGACTGTCGATGAGTTTTTGAACGAAGACGGTGTTGCAGAGTCATCACCAGCACGTCGTGATTTCTTGAAATTTTTAGGATTTAGTGTTGCTGCTGCAACAGTTGCAGCTTGTGAAGCGCCAGTTGTTAAAGCTATTCCTTATGTGAATAAACCAGAGAATGTAACTCCGGGAATTGCGACTTGGTATGCATCGACATATTACGACGGCAATTCATACGCAAGTATTTTAGTTAAAACGCGTGAGGGTCGACCAATTTTCATTAAAGGAAATAAAGAGCAAGGCTTTACCAAAGGAAATACAAATGCCCAAATTATCGCATCGGTTCTTGGATTGTACGATAGTTCTCGTTTGACTTCACCAACAAAAAACGGGAAAGTGACAAACTGGACCGCTGTTGATGGTGAGATCAAGAAAGCAATTGCTGATGTAAAAGCAAAAGGAGGAAAAGTTACGTTGGTTTCTAATTCTATCATTAGTCCTTCTACTTACAATGCTATTAAAGCTCTGGGTGCCGCGGTAGGTGGTACAGAAGAAAACGGAAACTTCGAACACATTCAATACGATGCGCAGTCATACGCTGGTATTCGTAAAGCGAATATGGAGTCTTTTGGCGAAGCATTTATTCCAGATTATGATTTCTCAAAAGCAAAAACAATTGTTTCTGTTGGAGCTGATTTCATGAGCGGATGGCTGATGTCTACGCAATACACTAACCAATACGGATCAAGAAGAAATCCGGATGGTGAGTGGATGAATAAGCACTTTCAATTCGAATCGAATATGTCGATTACTGGATCCAATGCCGATAACCGTGCAATGATCAAGCCTTCAGAACAAGCAAATGTTTTGGCGTACATGTTGAAAGCTATGGGTGCTCCAGTTAGTGGAGTTTCTACTGAATTGTCGAAACCGGCAACCAAAATTGCTGATTTAGCAATCAAAGCGTTGAGAGAATCGAAAGATGCTTCATTGGTAGTCGCAGGATCAAACAACGCAGCAGTTCAAATTTTAGCAAATAAATTGAACATGAAATTGGGTGCATATGCCACTACAATTAACATTAACGATAAAGTGAATATGTTCCAGTCAGAAGATGACAAGATGAACAAATTCGTGAATAAAGTAATTGGTGGAAAAGGTCCTGATATGATTCTTTTCTGCGGGGTGAATCCAGCTTACTCATTACCAAACGGTGACAAGTTCGCCATGGCACTAAGCAAAATCAAAACAACTATTTCTTTCTCTGCTCATCCTGATGAGACGGCTTCGAAATGTACATACATCTGTCCAGACCACCATGCATTGGAGGCTTGGAACGATTTCAGCCCAAAAGCTAGTCACTATTCTATTGCACAACCAACTATCCGTCCTATCGGAAATACGGCTGCGGCTCAAGAATCGATGATGGTTTGGGGTGGTACTGCAAAACGTGGAGGAAAAGATTCAAAAGAATATTACAACGTTATCACATCCAATTGGAAACAATTCGGATTTGATGTTCAAACCGAAGTAGCAAGTTGGGACGAATATTGGGGAATGGCTGTACACAATAGTGTATCTCCTGATACAATTATGCCAGCAACAGTGCCAATTTTCAATGAAGGTGCGTTGAGCGGATTAGCTTCTAAATTGCCTAAGAAAGGGAAATGGGAAGTTGCACTGTACCAAAAAGCGGGAATCGGAGTTGGTGATCAAGCCAACAATCCATGGTTGCAAGAGCTTCCAGATCCAATTTCAAAAGTAACTTGGGACAATTACATTACCATGAATCCAACGGATATGGGTAATGATTACCAATTGACTTTCGATCAAGAAACAGGTTTGAGTTTAGCGACTGTAAAAATGGGAGCTAAATCAATGACTCTTCCCGTTTATCCATCTCCAGGACAAGCTCTTGGGACAGTTGGTGTCGCTTTAGGATACGGACGTGGAGCAAATGGCGAAAAAATCGGAACTGCAGCTTTCCAAACGAAAGAGTACGGAGGGGCTGTTGAAGATGAAAACGGAAACCCTAAACCAATTGGAGCGAATGCATTTGCTTTTGTTGGAATGGAAAACGGAACCATGAGTTACAATGGTGAAGTTTCAATCAATAAAGAAGAAGGATCATACTTAATCGCTGCAACGCAAATTCACCACACAGTGATGGCGCGTAACTCGATTGTTAAAGAAACGACATTAGGTACTTACAAATCGAAAGATCAAAGTGCATATAATAAGAAGTGGACTTTACAGAAATTGGATGAGCACGGAAACCACGTTGAGGCTCCGATGGCGGAATTCGATTTATGGGATGCACATCCAGTAGAAAAAATTGGACACCGTTGGGCGATGACAGTCGATTTGAACGGTTGTATCGGTTGTGGTGCATGTTTGATCGCTTGTCAGTCAGAAAACAACGTACCAGTTGTTGGTAAAGACGAAGTTCGAAGAGGACGTGAAATGCACTGGTTGCGAATTGACCGTTACTTTGCTTCAGATATTGAAGCTGCAGTAGGGAGTCGTAAAGACCATGACTTGAGTAAAATAAGCTTCATGGATGCAGCAGAAGATACAGCTGAAAATCCAACGGTAGTTCATATGCCGATGATGTGTCACCACTGTAATCACGCTCCATGTGAGACAGTTTGTCCAGTAGCGGCCACTACTCATAGTAACGAAGGATTGAACCAGATGACCTATAACAGATGTATCGGCACAAGATATTGTGCAAACAACTGTCCTTACAAAGTGCGTCGATTCAACTGGTTCAACTACCCATCATATAAGAAATTTACAGAAATCAACCCGGCTCAAGACGACCTTGGACGTATGGTATTGAACCCAGACGTTACAGTTCGCACGCGTGGTGTCATGGAAAAATGTTCATTCTGTGTGCAACGTATTCAAGAAGGGAAATTGGTTGCAAAAGAAGCGGAAAGACCTGTTATGGATGGAGACGTTACGACGGCTTGTTCAGATGCTTGTCCAACCAATGCAATCATCGTTGGTGACTGGAACGATTTGAAATCGATAGTTCGTACAAGTTCAGATGATAAACGTGCTTACCAAGCTTTAGAAGAAGTAGGTATTAAACCAAATATCTGGTACAAAACGAAAGTACGTAACCACGAGAACAAAGAATTGGCTGGATTACAACAAGAACACAAAGTAGAAGCGCATGGCGGACACGGCGAGGCTCATGGTGAAGACCACGGTAAGAAAGCACATCATTAATTAAGAAATAAAACAGACTGTAATGCATAAGGAAGCAGCAATTAGAGAACCCCTCATCTTAGGACACAAATCCTATCATGATATTACTGAGGATGTATGCCGACCGATTGAAGACAAAGCGCCAAAGATGTGGTATATTTTGTTCGGAATCGCGGCCATCATCGGATTGTATGGAGTAGGATGTATTCTATATCTACTTGGAACAGGAGTTGGTGTTTGGGGATTGAATAAAACCATCGGATGGGCCTGGGATATTACCAACTTTGTATGGTGGGTAGGCATCGGTCACGCCGGAACCTTAATTTCTGCAGTACTTTTATTGTTCCGTCAAAAATGGAGAATGGCCATTAACCGTTCTGCTGAGGCGATGACGATTTTCGCCGTATTTATGGCAGGGCTTTTCCCTTTGATTCACATGGGACGTTTATGGTTAGGATACTGGGTTTTGCCTTTGCCCAACCAATTCGGTTCACTTTGGGTCAACTTTAACTCACCCCTTCTTTGGGATGTATTCGCGATCTCGACTTACCTTTCTGTATCATTAGTATTCTGGTACATTGGTTTGATTCCGGATTTCGCAACGATACGTGATAGAGCTAAAAAGCCAGTAGCTAAGAAAATGTATTCCATCCTTTCTTTTGGATGGTCAGGGAGAGCAAAACAATGGAATCGTTTCGAATTGATTTCTTTGGTTCTTGCAGGGCTCGCTACACCACTTGTATTCTCCGTTCACTCTATTGTATCATTTGACTTTGCTACATCGGTTATTCCAGGATGGCACACGACTATCTTTCCTCCGTATTTCGTTGCTGGGGCTGTATTCTCAGGATTTGCCATGGTACAAACCTTGATGCTCGTTATGCGAAAGGCAATGGGACTTGAGGCATACATTCATACCAAGCACGTCGAATACATGAATATTGTAATCATGGTTACAGGTTCGATTGTTGGAACAGCCTACATTACTGAGCTATTCGTATCTTGGTATTCAGGAGTTGAATATGAAGCATATGCATTTATCAATAGAGCTTCAGGGCCTTATTGGTGGGCATACTGGTCGATGATGACATGTAACGTTCTTTCTCCACAGTTGATGTGGATCAAGAAATTAAGAACAAGTTTGATCTTTACTTTCATAATTTCAATTGTAGTAAATATCGGAATGTGGTTTGAGCGTTATGTAATTATCGTTACCTCATTGCACCGAGATTACCTTCCATCTTCATGGAGTATGCATTTCCCAAGTCATATTGATATTGGAGTATACGTTGGAACAATCGGATTATTCTTTGTATTCTTCTTATTATTTGCTCGTTTTTTCCCGGTATTGCCGTTGAATGAGGTGAAAACAATATTAAAAAGTTCAGGTGAATCATATAAAAATGCTCCAGATGCACATCATGGAGACGATAAACATTAATAAATAAGACATGGCAGAGAAAGTATTTTATGCAATGTACGACGACGATGATATCCTCAAAGATGGGGCGAAACATTTAGTGTCGAAAGGAGTGAAAGTGAGCGAAGTGTTTTCTCCGTTTCCTATTCACGGTATTGATCCTATCATTGGTTTGAAAAACACCCGATTAGGAATCATGGCCTTCATTTATGGATTGACTGGTCTTCTTTTGGCGACAATTGGAATGCGTTACTTCATGGTAACCGATTGGCCGATGAACATTGGTGGTAAACCAAATGAATCGTATCTAGATAACATGTTGGCCTTCGTTCCAATTACTTTTGAGTTCACGGTATTGTGTGCTGCTCACGGAATGGCGATTACTTACATGTTGAGAAATAAAATACTTCCCGGTATGCCAGCTTATAATCCTGATCCAAGAACAACGGATGACAGATTTGTAATTGAAATCAGAACTTCAGAAAATTCAAAATTCTCAGCCGAGGAATTAAATGCAATGTTGAAGGAAACGGGAATTGTTGAATTAGATCAAAAAGAAATATAAAAATTTGCCAAGTAACCTCAATCTGAAAGGTTTGGGTAGTCTGACAAAACAAATAGAAACAGATGAAAAAGAAAATAACGGCAATCGTTAAACTGACATTAGGTCTAGCAACAGTTATGTTGATGGGTGCTTGTGTTTCAAATCCTGATAGTTCTGGATTGGAATACATGCCCGACATGTACCGTTCTCCTGCAATAGAGCCATATGTTGATTATGGTCAATTGAGAAATGTTGAAGATGCTGAAAAAACGATGAAGCAATCTGCATTGACGCCACCTTTGAATGTTATTCCATATATAGGAGCGGACGAGACAGATGTTCTAATGTCGCTTCCTTATTTCCGTAAGCCGAATATTACATTCAAAACTACCCACGGATTAGTGGGTTACGAGTTTACAAATGAGGATACATATGCATTAGCAAAAAATGATAAAAACCCGTTGATTTTAACGGTTGAAAATTCAGAAGCAATCATGAAAAGAGGGAAGTATTTGTATTCGAGCAAATGTATGCACTGTCATGGTGAAAAAGGAGATGGAAATGGTCCAATGATGGTGTCTGGAGCATATTCAGGTGTTCCGGATTACAAAACAAGACCAGATTTAGGTGACGGTCAGATTTTTTACTCCATCTATTACGGTTTGAACTCAATGGGTGCGCACGGATCGTTTTTGAAGAAGAAAGACATCTGGACTTTGGTTCATTATGTTCGTCAGTTTCAAAACGCTGATTACGGAAAATTTAATGCAGATGGTTCAGTAGCCGCGGTTGCTGCCCCGGATACGACTGTAACACAAGAATAAAAACGCTTTTAACTCTATACAAATGGAATTCAAAATAGCTAATAAAGCAAAAATGTTAACCTTGATTCTAATGGGATTGGGTGCGCTTTGCCTAATTATCGGGATCATTTCTGACTTAGGATCTCATCACCTAACACAACGTTTGTTGGTGAATGGATTAACAAATGGGTTTTACTTCTTTGCCCTGGCTTTGGGAGCGTTGTTCTTTTTAGCGTTACAATATGCAACTGAATCAGGATGGTATGCTTCAGTAAAAAGAATCATTGAAGCACAAGCAGGATTTCTTCCATACGGAATAGGTCTATTGGGCTTGGTACTATTGATCATTACCTTGATGGATGGAGCACACATCTACATCTGGATGGATCCTGAAGTAGTCAAAAGTGATCCCATTGTTGCAGGCAAAGCATTTTATCTAAATAAAATCTTCTTTTGGGTAAGAACAATAGCTTATTTCGGAGTTTACTATTGGTACTTCTGGGGATTCAAAAAACGTTCTTTGTTAGAAGACAAAGTAGGAGGTACTGACCTTCATTTTACAAACTATAAGAAAGCAGCCGTCTTTTTAGTATTCTTTGCTGTATTTAGTTCAACATCGGCTTGGGATTGGTTAATGTCTGTTGATGTTCACTGGTTCTCAACTTTGTTTGGATGGTATACCTTCGCAGGGATGTGGTGTTCAGCTATGGTTGTATTGGTATTGACAGTTTTGTATTTGAAGAAATTGGGTTATTTACCTAAAGTGAATGAAAACCATATTCATGACATAGGCAAATGGGTTTTCGCGACCTCATTCTTATGGTCTTATTTGTTCTTCTCGCAGTACATGCTGATTTGGTATGCAAATATTCCTGAGGAGGTAACGTACTATGTTACAAGGACTCAGGATTTTAGATTCGTTTATTTCTTCATGTTTATAATCAATTTTGCTTTTCCGATGTTAATACTAATGTCGAGAGACGCAAAACGACATGCTGGTATTCTTTCATTCGTAGGATTGATTATTTTGGCGGGTCACTGGTTAGACGTTTGGATTATGGTTTCTGCAGGTTCAATGGGAACAAACGCACATATAGGATTCATAGAAATAGGTATGGCGGTGTTAATCGCTGGTTTTTTCATCCGAATATTGCTTACGAACTTGTCAAAAGCTCCCCTTACTCCAGTGAATCACCCGTTCTTGGATGAAAGTATTCACCACGAAATTTAATATAGATTAAAAGAATTTGTCAAAAAGAATAAAAAATGGGAAGTAAATTAATAATAATAGCTGTTCTTGTCCTAGGAGTTTTCGCAATCGCGCAGTTGATGCGTTTGTATGAGCTTTCTTCCAAAATGACTAAGAAAGGGGAAACTGAGGTAACCATCAGAGATAATAATATGAACGGAAAGCTCATGTTAGTGTTTATGATTCTTTTGACAATAGGATTTATTTGGTTGATCAAAAAATATGGGTGGACGGGTCGTGGAGATGCCGCCTCTGTTCACGGTGCAGAATATGACTGGTTGATGG
>DGBF01000115.1:0-5571 GCA_002384725.1 Flavobacteriales bacterium UBA4011 | reverse complement strand
GTTCACGGTGAAGAATATGACTGGTTGATGGGATTAAATTTGATCATCATTATAATAGGTTGTTTCATTACCAATTTTTTGTTGTTTTATTTCTCTTTTAAGTTTGTGAAAAAACCAGGTGTGAAAGCATATTGGTTTCCTCATGATAATAAATTAGAGATGATTTGGACGGTTGTTCCTGCAATTATTTTGGCCGTCATCATTATTTTAGGTCTTAGATCTTGGAATGAAATAACTGGACCATCAGACAAAGAGGCAGTTCGTGTAGAATTGTTCTCAAAACAATTTGACTGGACAGCACGCTATTCAGGAGAAGATAACAAACTTGGGAAATTTGATTACAAGTTAACAACGGATGCTAACGAATTGGCATTAATGACTACTGCCACTATTGATACAGCAATCATGCAGATGGAAAATGGGTTGAGTGGAATAAAAACTATTGAAGCAAAACTGAATGATCGAAGCGTAATGATGACGCCTGACGAAAGAGAGAGTATGATGAATGATTTGAGTCGCAAACAACGTTTGATTCGTTTATTGCATCAAATTAGAGAAAGGCATGATAGTAAATTAGATGCAATGGCATATGATGATATCATTCAAAAGGATACTTTGTATTTGTGTTCGGAACAGGCATATGAATTTAATTTCAGAGCAAAGGATGTATTACATTCGGCTTACTTCCCACATTTTCGTGCTCAAATGAACAATGTGCCAGGACAAGTAACAAGATTCAAATTCACCCCAAATGTGACGACTGAAGAAATGCGCGAGCGTATGAAGAATCCGAACTTTAATTATGTCTTGATGTGCAATAAGATATGCGGAGGGGCTCACTACAAAATGAAAATGATTGTTGTAGTCTTGCCAAAGGAAGAGTTCAAAAAATGGATGGACGGTAAAAAAGGAAGTACTTTTAAAGATTCCTTTATGCCTCCAGTACCTTTACCAGATGCTGTAGTTGAAGAAGTTGTTGTAGCAGCTTAATAAAATATTTAATAAAATTAAAATAAACAGAAAATGTCGGCAGTAGCGCACGAAACAAACGGAAACCATGGTCATGACGACCACGCTCATCACGAAGAAGGTTTCGTTTCTAAGTATATTTTTAGCCAGGATCATAAAATGATCGGTAAACAGTTTTTAATGACTGCCATCTTCATGGGCGTTGTGGCTATGTTGTTATCGGTTTTGTTCCGTATCCAATTGGCTTGGCCAGGAGAAAGTTCTGATTTCTTGTCTTTTTTCCTTGGTGAGCAATGGGCTCCAGGTGGAGTTTTGAAGGAAGATATGTATTTGGGATTGGTGACCATTCACGGTACAATAATGGTTTTCTTCTTGTTGACAGGAGGTCTTTCGGGAACATTTTCCAATATGCTAATTCCACTTCAATTGGGTGCACGTGACATGGCTTCGGGCTTCTTGAACATGCTATCTTATTGGTTCTTTTTGATCTCTTCTGTCATCATGCTTTGTTCGATGTTCGTTGAAACTGGACCAGCTATGGCTGGATGGACAATTTATCCGCCTCTTTCAGCTCTTCCGCAAGCGGTGAGTGGATCTGGCACAGGTATGACTCTTTGGTTGGTTTCAATGACAATTTTTATTGCTTCCTCTTTAATCGGTTCATTGAATTACATTGTAACCGTTTTGAACCTGCGTGCGAAAGGAATGAGTATGACGCGAATGCCTTTGACAATTTGGACGTTCTTCGTAACGGCTATTTTGGGTGTTCTTTCGTTTCCGGTGCTTTTATCAGCTGCTTTATTGTTGATGATGGACAGATTGGCTGGAACAAGCTTCTATCTATCTGACATCATTGTCGGTGGTGAAATGCTGACGAACTCAGGTGGATCGCCCATACTTTATCAACACTTATTTTGGTTTCTAGGTCACCCAGAAGTCTACATTGTATTACTTCCTGCCCTCGGATTATCTTCAGAGATTATCTCAACCAACTCAAGAAAACCAATTTTCGGTTATCGAGCAATGATTGGTTCAATTCTGGCAATTGGCTTCCTCTCTTTTATCGTTTGGGGCCACCATATGTTTATAACAGGGATGAATCCATTCTTAGGATCCGTCTTTGTATTTACCACATTGCTAATTGCAATTCCATCAGCAGTCAAGGTCTTTAATTATTTAACGACATTATGGAGGGGATCTTTGCATTTGACACCAGCTATGATGTTTGCCATTGGTTTGGTCTCTACTTTTATAACTGGAGGTGTTACAGGAATCATATTGGCCGATTCAGCCCTAGATATTGCGGTACATGACACCTACTTCGTAGTAGCTCACTTTCACGTAGTAATGGGGATGTCAGCCGTATTTGGAATGTTTGCTGGAGTCTATCATTGGTTTCCTAAAATGTACGGTAGGATGATGAACCTGCGTTTAGGATACGCCCATTTTTGGATTACGATAGTAGGTGCTTACGGAGTATTTTTTCCAATGCACTTTGTTGGGATAGCTGGAGCACCGAGAAGATATTATGATAACTCAGTTTACAATGAGTTCGATACAATAGCAGGCGATATGATATTCGATTTGAATGTTATCATTACGATATTCGCGATAATTGCTGCTTTGGGTCAAATCATATTCTTGTTCAACTTCTTCTATTCGATTTACAGAGGGCCAAAAGCACCTCAAAATCCATGGAGATCAAATACTTTAGAGTGGACTACACCAGTAGAACACATTCACGGAAACTGGCCTGGCGAATTACCAACAGTGCATAGATGGCCTTATGATTACTCTAAGCCTGGTTCAGATGTGGATTTCATTCCTCAGAATGTTCCATTGGCTGAAGGTGAGCACGATCATTAATTGAAACAAACCTTTTTTGAAATCCCTTTCGTCTCGATAGTTCTCGGGAGAAAGGGATTTCGTATTTTTGAGTAAAAGCGAATTCAGTTGGAAGAAGAAGAATCATTCGATTATAGGGAAGAGGCCGAACAATCCGTAGATCAGGATTATGATAAAGTCTTGCGTCCAAAATCTTTGAATGATTTCGCAGGTCAACCAAGCATTGTTGAAAATCTAGAAATTTTTGTCAAGGCCGCAACACTGCGAAACGAACCTCTCGATCATGTGTTGCTGCATGGACCGCCAGGATTGGGTAAAACAACATTGGCTAACATTATTGCCAATGAGTTAGGTGTTGGCTTTAAAGTAACCAGTGGACCTGTTTTAGACAAACCAGGAGACTTGGCTGGTTTATTGACCAATCTTGAAACAGGAGATGTGCTTTTTATCGATGAGATTCATCGTCTTTCGCCTGTTGTAGAAGAGTATCTTTATTCTGCAATGGAAGATTATTCCATCGACATAATGATCGATTCGGGACCTAATGCAAGGACAGTTCAAATTAGTTTGAGTCCGTTTACCTTAATCGGTGCGACAACTCGTTCTGGATTATTGACATCCCCCCTTCGAGCTAGATTTGGTATTAATTCAAGATTGCAATATTATGATGCGGAGACTTTAACGAATATTGTTGAGCGTTCGGCAGGATTGTTGAACATTGAAATTGCAGATACGGCCGCCTATCAGATCGCCAGTAGAAGTAGAGGAACACCAAGAATTGCCAATGCACTTTTAAGAAGAATACGAGATTTTGCCCAAATAAAGGGAAACGGAACCATTACTTTGGATATCACTGAATATGGTTTAGAAGCATTACACGTTGACAAGAACGGTTTAGACGAAATGGATAATCGCATGTTGACAACGATTATTGAGAAGTTTAATGGTGGTCCAGTTGGTTTGACAACTATAGCAACAGCAATTGGTGAAAATGCAGGAACTTTGGAAGAAGTATACGAGCCGTTTTTGATTCAAGAAGGTTTTTTGATGCGCACTCCAAGAGGAAGAAAAGCGACTGAAAAGGCATATAAACATTTGGGATTCAACAAAGGATGGGAGCAAGGAGGATTGTTCTAAGAGATGCAAACCATAGATCGAAATACAAAGTTTATAAAGCAGAAAGCCCAGGAGTTGGGCTTTTTCTTTTGTGGTGTTTCTAAAGCTGAATTCTTAGAAGATGAAGCACCTCGATTGGAGGAATGGTTGAACCGTAATTATCATGGAAAGATGAGCTACATGGCCAATCATTTTGATAAACGACTTGACCCAAGACTCTTGGTAGAAGATTCGAAAAGTGTAGTTTCTTTGCTATTAAACTATTATCCTTCTCAAGCTCAAAACGAGAATGCTCCAAAGATTTCCAAATATGCTTACGGCGAGGATTATCATTACATCATCAAGGATAAACTGAAGGAGTTTTTTCAATCGATTCAAGAAGAAATTGGTGAGGTTGGCGGACGCGTTTTTGTAGATTCTGCTCCTGTCATGGATAAGGCCTGGGCGGCTAAAAGTGGTCTAGGTTGGAATGGTAAAAATGCAAATTTGATTAACCCTAAACACGGATCATTCTTCTTTATTGCAGAATTGATATTGGATTTAGAGCTTACACCTGATGGTCCTATAAAAGATTACTGCGGCACCTGTACAAAGTGTATAGACGAATGTCCTACGGATGCCATTGTTGAACCTTATGTCGTTGATGGGTCAAAATGTATCAGTTACTTGACCATTGAACTAAAGGATCAGCTTTTGCCAAACGAATTCGGAGGTAAGATGGAAAACTGGATGTTTGGCTGTGATATTTGCCAAGATGTTTGTCCTTGGAACCGTTTTTCAAAACCACATAGTGAACCTCGTTTGAATCCCAAAAGTAAGTTGTTAGATTTGAATCAAAACGATTGGTCGGAGCTAACAGAAATGACATTTAAAGAACTATTCAAATTGAGCGCTGTCAAGAGAACAAAGTTTGATGGCTTGAAAAGGAACATTGGTTTTTTACAGAAATAGTTTATTAGGATTAATGTAAAGTTAAATACATACGTCTATGGAAAATTAGTATTGTCAAAAAGTAAATGTTTTAGTAACGCTGAATTTAAGCACTAAAATAGATTATGTATTTTAAAGTCATCAAAAGAAATTCTTTATAGGTATGAATGGTCAATATTATAGTAAAGTTAAAGAGTATTATAATCTAGATTCTCAAAATTTTGAGAAAAGATATTGGGAAAATAGAACACTTCAAAAAATAAGGAACAGTTTTAGGGATGTTGTATAACGTCAGCATAAAGTGAACTAATCATCACTTGAATTTAAGAGAGAGGTTTTATTATTTTTATAAACCTTTAAATCTTAAATGATGATGAAAAAGAAAAGTGCGAGTGCTTTAATTAGTGACTTAAAACGTAAGACAAGAAAAGCTTACAATTCAGAAGACAAAATCAGGATTATTATTGAAGGAATGCGTGGTGAAACGACCATTGCAGAATTGTGTCGAAAAGAAAGCATCCATCAAGCTAATTACTACAAATGGTCCAAAGATTTCATGGAAGCAGGAAAGCGCAGGCTAAATGGAGATACGATGCGAGAAGCTAACACATCGGAGGTTCACGAACTCAAAGGTGAGAATGGTACTTTAAAAGAGTTGGTTGCAGAGCTTTCTCTAGAAGTTCGGTTTCTGAAAAAAAACTTACGTGGAGA